>NZ_CP093396.1:942505-1256674 GCF_029027405.1 Sulfurimonas sp. | reverse complement strand
ATTAAAGGTAACTAATGAAAAATATAGCAATAACTGGTTTAGGTAGCATGGGTAAAAACCACTACAATACTCTAAAAAATATCGAAGGTGCAAATATTGTTGGTCTTTGTGATGTTAATAAAACAGACGATTATGAAGAGCCTTTTTTTACAGACTTAGAACAGATGCTACTTGTTGTAAAACCAGATGCACTTATCATCGTTACACCAACATCTCTTCATAAAGAAGCAACTCTTTTGTGTGCAAAACATAATGTAAATGTCTTTATAGAAAAACCTGCTGCTTCAAGCGTAGAAGATGCAAAAGAGATGGCAGAGGCAATAAAAGCTAAAAATCTTAAGAGTTGTATAGGTCATATCGAGAGATATAACCCTGTTGTAAAAGCACTTATAAACGAGATAGCAGATCATGAAATTTTATCTATTTCTATAACGCGTAGTGGAGCCTTTCCTGAACGCATCGCTGATGTTGGGATTTTGACTGATTTATCAGTTCATGATAGTGACTTAATTAGATTTATCACTAAAAAGAACATAGTAAGAAGTGCTGTTTTTAAATCTCAAAAAATTCATAAAACACATGAAGATAATGCTATCTTAGCTTTTGAGTTAGAAGGCGAAGTTGTTGGAGATATAACCACAAACTGGCTAACTCCATATAGAAAAAGAAGTATAGCTGTTGCTTGTAGAGTAGATGCTGACTCTAAAATAAAATATTTTGAAGCTGATTTACTATCTCAAACTTTAAAAGAAAGAGTAAACATAAATCCATCTTCACACATCACAAGAAACTGTTTTGTTGGTAGAAGTAATGCACTTGCTGATGAACTTGTAGCTTTTTTAAACTACCTTGAAACTGGTGAAAAAGGTTCTCTTTCTAGTGTTGAAGATAGTATTATTACTTTGGAGATTGCAAATGATTCATAATAGTGTAGTCATTGAAGATGGGGCTAAAATAGCAGATGATGTTAAGATAGGTCCATTTTGTCATATTGGAAAACATGTTGAACTAGCATCTGGAGTTATTTTAGAATCAAACATCATTTTAATGGGTAAACTAAAAGTTGCAACTGATGTTAGAATTTTTAGTTTTACTACTATGGGGCATGAAAACTCAGAAATTGAAGTAGGCGAAAAAACTCACATAAGAGAATTTACACAAATTGGCACCCAAGAACCATCAGAAGAAAAAAGCGTTAAAAAGATTATAATCGGTGCAAATAGTTTTTTAATGGCTTATGTTCAAATTTTAAATGGTGTTAAAATGGGAGACTACTGCATCTTAACAAATGCAGTAAGACTTTATGAAGATGTTACTTGTGAAGAACGAGTTATTATTGGTGGTCTTACAACAGTTGAAGCAGGATTGACTATTGGTACTGGTGTTATGATTGGTGGTGCTTCTTGTGTTGACCATGACATACCACCATTTACACTTACAGAAGGTAACAGAGCCACTGTTAAAGGTCTTAATGTAGTTGGGCTTAGAAGAAGACTAGATGACAAATCAGACATAGAAAAGATCAAAGCTATTTTCAAGAAAATACTAGGAGATGGTGTAGATAAAGAACTAGCATCTAAACTAGCAACTGAACACGAAAATGAATATGCAAAACAATTTGCTTCATTTATCGCAAATAATAATATAAAAGTTAAAGCGAGTTAAGATGAGTTAAAAACTCATCTGGTTCTATAAAACCGATGATAGTTTTAGCTCTTTTTAGCTTTAAATCTTCACTAAAAAACAATAGTGCTGGAGGACCAAAAACTCCATACTTTTTACTCAGTTCTTTATTCTCTTGGCTATTCTCGGTTATATCTGCTTTTATCAAAACAAACTCTGACATCTTAGCTTTTACTCTAACATCTACAAAAGTAACCTCTTCAAGTTCTTTACATGAAGTACACCAATCAGCATAAAAATCAAGCATTATTTTTTTACCTTTATTTTTTGCCAAAACAGCATCTAACTCTTCTATCGAAGTTACTTTTGTAAATTTCGCATGAGTAACCTCTGTCTTAATCATCGAGTTTACAGCTTGAGGTTTAAAAAATTCCAATGGTCTTGCCATGCTTGTAGAACCACCAAGAACACCCATCAAAAGTGCTAAAGAATATACAAACATCAAAATAGCGATAGTTCTTTTAACCATATGAGAGCCTTTTTCTAAAGCACCAAGATATATAGAAAAAGCTATACCAAGTATTGCATAAAGAAGCATTGTCACATAAGTATCTACTATGCGTTCGAGCATCCAAATAGCAACGCCAAGCATTACCACACCAAAAGTAGCACTTACAAGAGTCATCCAAGCACCAGGTTTTGGCATAAATTTACCAGCACTAACACCAACTGCGATAAGTGGAATACCCATACCAATACTCATAGAAAAAAGAGCCATTCCACCTAGAATAGCATCTCCAGTTTGACCAATATAAATTAAAGCACCTGCAAGAGGAGCAGCGACACATGGACCTACAATTAGAGCCGATAAAAAGCCCATAATTGCAACACCTATATAACCACCACCATCACCTTTTGAGCTTATTTTTGCTACAAAAGCATCTGGCAATTTTAGTTCATAAAAACCAAACATGCTAAAAGCCAAAGCAACAAAAACTGCTGAAAATGAGTAAATAACCCAAGGTGTTTGAAGAGCTGCTTGAAGATTTGCTCCAAAGAGACCTGCTAAGACACCTGCTATGGTATATGCAACCGCCATTGCAAGGACATAAACAATAGACAAGGCAAAAGCTTTCTTAGTACTTAAACCTTCTCCCTGAGATATAATAACACCAGAAATAATTGGAATCATAGGAAATACACAAGGTGTCATAGCCAATAGAAGTCCAAAGCCTAAAAATGTTAAAAGGATAACAAAAATATTTCCTGATTTAATAGTATCAGCAATAGCATCACTTTGAGATACTTCGTCTTTTATCTCTACTTTCTTTTCGATTTTTATAACTTTTTCAACTTTTAACTCTAATCTTTTCAAAGAATATTCTAGTTTTGAAGTATCTACTTCTAATGAAAAACTCTCACTCAAAGGTTCATAACACAAACCTTGTTCTGAACAACCCTGATAATGCAAGATAAACTTAATTGTTTTCATGCCATTAAGTTGAAAATCTTTTTGTAAAGTCACTAAAACTGTAGGGGATTTTAAATAAACCATCTCTTCATCATGTTCAACACTTTTAGGTTTATCAATATTTAAAATACTAACGCCATTACCATTTATAACTTCTACTTTTAACTTATCTGCATAAAGGTATATATCTTTAGCTATTTTAACACTAGCTTCAATTTGCATCTTCTCATTGAGTTTAGCTTCAGGTTTAAATGCCTCATCTGGCATCAAAAACTTCGAAGCACCATTTAACACTAAGATAGTAGAAAGTAAAAATAAGATAATTTTTTTCATAAGACTCTTTTTTTTTAAAATTTTAAATTTATTTTTGATATTATACAAATAAATATTTAATATACAGAAACTATAACAAATTTTATATTATTTAGATAAAAAGTGCAAAAAATATATACTTTTGACTGAGAAAGAAGCTCTTAAAAGTTTAAAGTAAGTAAAAACTTAAGCACTACATTAGCAATATTTATCTACTCTACAGCTATTAAATCAAAAGTAAAGAATATTATTATGTCAAACAGATTAGAAAAAGAAGATAGCCCTTACTTACAACAACACAAAAACAATCCTGTTGATTGGTTTCCTTGGGGTGATGAAGCATTTGCTAAAGCCAAAAAAGAAAATAAAGCTATATTTATAAGTATTGGCTATTCATCTTGTCATTGGTGTCATGTTATGGAAGAGAAAGTCTTTGAAAACAAAAAGTGTGCAGATATTTTAAATGAAAGTTTTGTTTGTATAAAGGTAGATAGAGAAGAAAGACCTGATATTGACAAACATTACCAAGAAGTTCACATGCTTTTAAATCGTCGCTCAGGTGGTTGGCCAACTTCTATCTTTTGTACTCCAGAAAATAAACCATTTTTTGCAGGAACTTACATACCCCCAGAGTCAAGAGAAGGTTCCATAGAAGGGATGGGATTTATAGAACTTACAAAACTTATAGGCATGAAAGTTTCACAAAATGATGAGCAATTATATAAAAATGCTGATGAAATTCAAAAATTTTTAAACCAAAATGAACACCCAAAAGAAGCAACAGTTTTAAGTGAAGACTTTAGAAAAAACTTTATGCTTCAAGTAAAAAATAACTATGAAACAAAAAATGGCGGTTTTTCCACTTCTCCAAAATTTCCTCATGCATCTACACTATCTACTCTCTTAGTCATTGACAAACTCTATGATGACAAAGCAGCAAAAGCTATGCTAACACATACTCTCAACTCCATGAAAAAAGGTGGAATGTATGATCTTGTTGATGGAGGTTTTTGTCGCTACTCTGTTGATGGCGAATGGAAGGTTCCTCACTTTGAAAAGATGCTTTATGATAACGCCCTACTTTGTGAACTTTATGCAAAATCATATCTTACTTATGAAGATGAAAGTTATCTAAACATATCAAAAGAGATTGCTGATTTTTGGTATAACTTTATGAGCGAAGACAATCTTTTTTATAGTGCAAGCGATGCTGATAGCGAAGGAGAAGAGGGAACTTATTTTATATACACTTATGATGAAGTTTTCAGAACTTTAGAAGAAAATAACTTTGAAAACATAGAGTCTATCTTGGCACAAATGGATGTTACAAAAACTGGAAATTTTGAAGGTAAAAATATTATTCGTTTTGAAAATGGCAAAGCACCTAAAAACTTTGCAGATATTAAAATTTTACTGCAACAACTAAGAGCTTCAAAAGAGTATCCTTTCATAGACAAAAAAGTTCAAACTTCATGGTCAGCTATGATGATAAAAGCACTTTTTACTCTTGGAGATATAGATGCAAAATATAAACAAAAAGCTATACAGAGTATAGATGCTTTACTCAAAACCATGTACATTGATGGTAAACTTTATCATACAACACTCATTCATAAACAACCTAAAATAGAGGCTTTTTTGGAAGACTACGCTTTTTTAGCACAAGCACTTATAGGTGGGTATAACTCAACTGGAGAAGAACTTTACCTCATTCAAGCACAAAGATTTGCAAATATTGCTCTAGAGAAATTTTTTCTAAAAGGAAGCTGGAATTTTAGTGATGGAGAGTTCCAAACAAAAGCAGATATAGCAGACAATACATATACAAGTTCTGTTAGCATCATGGTAGATGCTCTTAACTCTCTAGCTATTTTACTAGAAGATGAAAAGTATGCACACTTTGCTTTTTTAACTCTTGAGTATAACTCTCACGAACTTGGAAGAAGACCTGTTGTATATCCGTGCATGCTTAAAGAGATGATAAGACACTTAAAGGGAGATAGAATTATTAAGTCCAATGCTTACAACCTTAGTAATAATGCTTATGAATTAAGTAAACTAAACTACCCTTTTATACACAAAAAAGTCACAAAAAATAAAGATTTTTTAGTGTGTGGAGATAAAAGTTGTTTCGCAAATACGGATAATATCCTAGCAATAGATGATATAATAAAGAATAGTTTTTAAGACAAAGGTTGACTAATGAAAAAAATAATATTAAATATTCTGCTTACTCTTGGAGTTATGAGCATGTTTAGTGCTTGTGAAAGAAATGATTATCAACATCCACTTCATCGTTCTAGATAATAACTAATGTTTAAGGAATTAGGAAAAATAATATTTATGGCTGAACTCGGTTATAAATATATAAAAATATTTAAAAAGACATATTTTCATCCCTTTATAACTTTTAGACCAGCATATAAACAACTATCAGATAATAGACAAGCATACTCAAACGCTGTCTTAGAATTTTTAAATATAAAAGTTGAACTTCTTGGTGAGTTACCAAAAAAAAACAAAGTGTTGTACGCAATAAACCATCGTTCTTTACTTGATATCATAGTAATGGAAAGTGTCTTCTCAAAAGGCAATAAAAATGGAACTTGGATAGCAAAAAAAGAACTTTTTGATGCATTTTATGGTGACTTTTTTAAATATAGTGGTTGCATAAGTGTTGATTTAGAAACAGGCAAAGGTCTTTTGAAATTTTTCAAAGAAGTAAAAAAAGCATTGACTAAAATAGATGATTTCAACATTTATATCTTTCCAGAGGGAGAAAGAAATAAAAATGATGGTATTTTAAAGTTCCAAAATGGAGCGCACAAAATAGCAAAATCAAATAAGCTAGATATTGCTCCTATTTTTATAGATGATTCTTTAGAAACTATCTTTAAAAATGCACCCTACAAAGAAACAAAAATAATTAGAGTTCATGTTGGTAATTTGATAAAACATGATAATTTAGAAAACGATTATATAGCTTTTATGAACAAAGCAAAAGGATAAAACTTGAGTATGAAGTTAGGCGTAAACATAGACCATGTAGCAGTATTAAGAGAAGCTAGAAAAGTTAATGATCCAGATATACTAAATGCTTTGTATGTTGCTTGTGCTTCTGGAGCTGACCAAATCACTATCCACTTAAGAGAAGACAGAAGACACATAAAAGATATAGATGCAAAAAACATCATGCAACTTTCACAACTTCCAGTAAACTTGGAATGTTCAATAAATAGAGATATTTTAGACATAGTAAGTGAGCTAAAACCACATCGTGCAACACTAGTTCCTGAAAAAAGAGAAGAAGTTACAACCGAAGGTGGATTAGATGTTTTTACATACAAAGATGAGATAGCTTATGCTATCGAGCAACTTCATGATTCTATCATCCCTGTTTCATTATTTGTAGATCCTAGCATCAAAGCAATGGAAGCATCTAAAGATTTAGGTGCTGAAATGGTAGAACTTCATACTGGCTCATTTGCAAATATTTTTGCGATGTTAAACTCTTCATTACCTCACTCAAATCACTCTATAAAAGAGCTTGAACTTCAGAGGTATGAGCTAGAAAGCAGGCTTGAAAAATCAATCCTAGAGATAAAAAATGCTGCCCTTCATGCTAAAAAACTAGGTCTTCAAGTAGCAGCTGGACATGGACTAAACTACAATAATGTTTCATATATGATGAATATAGAAGAAATAATAGAACTAAATATAGGACAAAGTATCATAGCAAGAAGTGTTTTTAGCGGTTTAGCAGATGCTGTAAAAGAAATGAAAAGACTTACTACTAGAAAATAAAAATATTCTTTTTGGTGAAATGCATTTTTGCATATCACCTTATTCCTAATTTTTCAAGCAAAAAGATAACACTATAATAAGCAAAAATAGTCATCAATATAGAGATAGACATACTTAAATAAAAACTAAACCCATTTTTTATAAAAATGGGAAAAGCAAGAAATAGTGTCATAGACGGAACAATAAGCCAAATAATGGAATTTGAAAATTCTACTGCAGTTTTAGTATCATTTGTATCAATATACATCCATGTCATAGCCAAGATAGATACTAAAGGTATAGCAGCTAACATTGCTCCAGCAAGGCTATGCCTTTTAGCAATTTCAGAAATCAGTACAATTAAAAGTGTAGTAATAAGTAGTTTAATTATATAATATGACAATTTATTTCCTTTTTTTTACTTATGCTAGTTATTATTTACCTGTATAGTTAGTACCTGTTATCTTGCCATAATTGCTTACAAATATATAAAGAGTTTGCTTATCTTTCTCTTTTATCTTTGAATTTTCAAAACTAACTACCCATTCATTGTTATAATTGTATTTAGTTTTTTTAATATTTGAAATTGGTATAGCTGACCAACTACTATCAATCTTTTTATTTATGATTAATCTTTTAACTTCCTGTGTGGCTATCTCTTGAACTCTCGTTTTATTTATTTCTGCTTTAATAGGTGCACTATGAGAATGTCCATGACCTCCGTGGATACCACTCGCATAAGATGCAGAGAAACCTATTGTTAATGTAATTAGTGTTACTTTAATTAATTTTTTCATTTTTTTTCCTTTATAAACTATCATGTGTATAATTTTTTTCTTTAGCTGTTTGCATATCTAAATGAATATGATAATGCTCATCTTTATTAAACCCGAACTCTTCTTCATTCGTTGTATGTAAGTAGCCGTGCAACTGCATTAGCAACAACATAAATCCTGCAAACATAAGTGCATGATTGGCTATCTTACTTAGTCTTAAAAATGATGCTGTTTTTCTCCACTGAGTCAATACAACAAGCATAACAATAAGAGCAATAATTTGCCCAACTTCTACTCCTAAATTGAAAGAGAGTATTTTTAATAACATATCTGCATTTTGCTCACCTAAAGGCAACTGTTGCAATCTTGTAGAAAGTCCAAAACCATGTATGAGTCCAAATATAAGAATCATTACTAGTAAGTTTGGAGATTTGACTCCCAAATAGCTTTGAAAACCTTTATTATTATCAAACGCTTTATAAATAACACTAATTGCAATAACTGCATCTATGAGATAATAGTTTGCAGTGATACTCATAAAAGTAGCAAATATTAAAGTGATACTATGCCCTACAGTAAAGATTGTAACAAACTTTACAATGTCCTTAGTCGTAGTAAGAAAAAATACAACTCCAAATAAGAAGAGTAAATGATCATAACCAGACAACATATGTGTTGCACCTAACCAGATATAACGAAGGTTTCCTCCGTCAATCATCGCCTGTATATCTGTTGCTGAAATACCATGTGCAAATGCAGATGTACTTAGCAAAAGAAATGAGACGAATAAAAATAATATTTTCATTTTATTCCTTTGTTTTTGTAATAATAAGTTAAGGTGAAAAATTATATTTTTGGTGGACGGAATAGTGACTGAAGTGTAGGATTTGGAATCCATGCAAAAGTTTCTAAATATCTCTGTGGAGAATTTGAAAAATCATAAAGACTTATGTGTTGCATATCTGTAAAAAAGTCTAAAAAAATCATATTTATTTGTGCATGACTATGTTTGTGTTGATGATTGTAACCATTATGGGAATGATGATGTTCATGAAGATGATATCTATCTATATAACTATGGGTATGGTCTTTTTTTAAAAAAGTTTTTGATGCATATAAACTATTCCCTACTAAATGAAAAATAATTAGAATGATAACAAGATATTTTTTTATTATGACCCTTCCTTTAATAACGACTAATCGCTGAATTATATCACAAATTAAAGAATCAATCTTTTTTTTAGACAGTATTTTTAGATACAATTTCATTATATGAAAGTAAGATTTACTACTGAAAAATATAAATATAAAAAATAATAAGAATTAAAATGCAGTATAAAGAGGTACTAAATGCAGAGTCGGAAAACCATAGCAATAAGCATAGGTGATTTAAATGGGGTTGGTATTGAGATAGCTTTGATGGCTCATGAAGAAGTTAGTAAACTTTGTAATCCTCTGTACTGCATAAACGCTTCTATGTTAAGTCAAGCTACAAAACTTCTAAACTTTAAAGTTCCAAAAAACATACAACTTCATAATGTTGATGGAGAGTTTAATATAGAGATAGGTAAAACAACAAAAGAATCTGGACTTTATTCTTATAACTCATTTATGAGTGCTATTAAACTTTGTGAAGAAAAAGAAGCAGATGCTATTGTAACTATGCCTATTCATAAAGAAGCTTGGATGATGGCAGGACTAGACTACAAAGGTCATACCGATCTACTCCGAAAATATTTTAACCAAGATGCTATTATGATGCTTGGATGCGAAAAAATGTATATAGCTCTCTTTACTGAACATATTCCACTTAAAGAAGTAGCCGCATCTGTGCAGTATGTAAGACTAAAACAATTTTTTATAAACTTACATAACTCAATAGGAGATGCTAAAGTAGCAGTTCTTGGTCTAAATCCACATGCTGGAGATAATGGAGTCTTAGGAAATGAAGAGCTTAGAATGACTAAAGCCATAAAAAGTGCAAATAAAAAAATTGGCTTTGAGCAGTTTGCAGGTCCAATAGTTCCAGATGTAGCTTTTACTCCACACTTTAGAAAAAACTATAATTATTTTGTAGCGATGTATCACGACCAAGGTTTAGCACCTCTAAAAGCACTTTACTTTGATGAAAGTATAAATATATCTTTAAACTTACCAATCATTAGAACATCAGTTGATCATGGAACTGCCTTTGACATCGCCTATAAAGGCGAAGCAAAAACTTTAAGTTATATCAATGCTGTTAAGAGTGCTATTTCATTTATAAATCCCAATAAACATTAATAAGTTTAAACGATAATAATTTTCTTTTAAGACAATTATTGCTAAACTTATATTTATAGAAGATAAATATTATCTTCTAATAAATTTTATTAAGGTAAACCATGAAAAACATAGTCATAGCTACTATAGCTACTTCATCCATTCTTATGTCTGCATCTCTTCAAACAGATGCTAAAAATGCTGGTCTCAAAGCTATTCCTACTTCTACATTAGAGCTTATGAAAATCATAGACAACCCTAAGAACCCAATAACAAATGAGAAAGTTGAACTTGGTAAAAAACTATTTTTTGACCCAAGACTCTCTAAGAGTGGTATTATCAGCTGTAACTTTTGTCATAATCTAGGTGAAGGTGGGGATGACGGTGTTGAAGCTTCTATCGGTCATAAATGGACAGCAAACCCTCACCATGTAAATGCGCCAACTGTTTACAATGCTGTATTTAACGATATTCAGTTTTGGGATGGTCGTGCAAAAGATTTAGAAGAACAAGCACAAGGTCCTATGCAAGCTCACCCTGAAATGGCTTCTACAACAGAGCATGTTGAGCGTGTTATTAACTCAATGCCTCCTTATGTAACTGAGTTTAAAAAGGCTTATGGTGAAAATGTAAAAATATCTTTTGAAAAAATTACTGATACCATCGGTCTTTATGAGAGAACTTTAGTTACTCCATCTGTATTTGATGACTTTTTAAATGGCGATAAAGATGCCCTTACTTCTAAAGAAAAAGCTGGTCTTAAAACTTTTATAAAGGTTGGTTGTGCATCTTGTCATACAGGCATTGGTCTGGGCGGAGCAATGAACGCTTTTAATGTAACAGGAACGTATAAATATCAAAATGTAGGTGATTTTAAAGGTGATAAAAACGGTATGGTCAGAGTTCCAACACTTAGAAATATTACTCAAACTGCACCTTATTACCACAATGGTAAAATCTGGAGTTTAAAAGAGGCTATCAAAGAGATGGGTAAAATCCAACTTGGAACAAAGCTATCAACAAAACAGATAGACTCTATTGAAGAGTTTTTAAAAGCACTTGAAGGTAGAAAAGATCCGGTTATTTACCCAATGCTTCCAGCTTCAACAGCTACTACACCTAAACCTGATATGAACTAAATATATAGCAACTTTTTGTTGCTATATAAGTAAGAGAGCATAACTATTATTTAGTATTACAAAGCTCAAACTTAATGTTAGTTTGAAAGCCAATAGTTACATCACTCCAAGTCTTACCTTTGTGAAGATCAAAACAAGCCTTATTGATAGAACTAAGAGCTTTAGAGGCACTAAAGTCTAAAAGGTCAATACTACCTATTGCATTAAAATCACCATTATTAAAAACATACTTCATTGGTACATTTTTAGTCACACCATTCATAGTTACTGCAACACTCATAACACCAGTTTTTGCTTTACCACGGATGCGTTTGTCTGACTTAATATCTACTATTTTAGCTGTGATATTTTTAGAACTCATTTTCTCAAAAAAGAACTTTACTAACTTAACATTTCTATCGTTATTTTTAGAGTTAACACTTGCTGTGTCAATTATTACACTTGAACCTACAAGTATCTCACGAAAGTTATTTCCTTTTGGAGCATTTGCTGTGTATTTAACACTATCAAAAGTTCCACCAACACTTAACTTTGCTGGAGTTTTATAAGCTTTCCAACTTACACTTACCGGTCCATCTTGACTTAAGATGCAAGAGCCACCTTTTGTCCCCATTTCTTCTGCACTAGATAACGAGGCAACTAAAAACAGAGAGATAAAAAATTTAATCATAATGATTCTCCTTTTAAATTACTAAAAGTATAGCTTCGTAAGGTAAATCCTAATTAAACTTTAGGGTTTAGTTTTCTTGGTTATACTCTTTAGATGAATCCCATATTATTTTTTGCAGCCTTCTCGGGTGTTTTTATTTTACTCAATATGTATATTTCAAAAAGACTTATCACTAAACTCGACATAAAACAAATCTATAAACGATATCTTCGTATCTTTTTGATTGTAAACTTCCTTGGTATTATTGCTTACATGATAGGGAGATACTACATAGATTTTCCAAATTGGCTCTATTTTATTTTTTCACTTCCTATTGGCATACTTTTTTTACTCTTTTGTACAGCTGTTATTTATGATATTTCTCGCGTACTTTTACACCACTCTCCCATTTCACAAAAAAGAAGAAATTTTTTTAAACGCTCTTTGGATATTTCATCATTTGTTGTAGCAACTTCACTTAGTGCAAGGTCTATTTATGAGGCTAAACATGTGAAACTTGAGCGAGTAAATGTAAAGATAAAAAATCTAAAAAAACCATATAAGATAGTTCAACTTAGCGACATTCATATAGGTGGACTTATTGATAAAGAGTTTGTAAAAAATATAGTTAATAGAGTAAATAAACTAGACCCTGATTTAGTTGTAATAACAGGAGATTTAGTAGATATAAATATAAAACATGCACAAACTACCCTAGATGAATTAAAATCACTAAACTCAAAATATGGAACCTTTTTCATAGTTGGAAACCATGAATATTTTCACAATATAGTAGAAATCATAAAAGCAGTAAAAGCCTTAGGCATAAGGGTTCTTGAAAATGAAAATGTATATATAGGAGATGAAAATGAAGGTTTTAATCTTGCTGGAGTTTATGATATTTTTGGTTATAAAGTTAAAACACATATACCAGATATAAACAAAGCACTAAGACATCTTAAAAAATCTCCAACCGTACTTTTAGCACATCAACCAAGATACATAGAAGAAGTAAACGATAGCGTGGATTTAATCTTAAGCGGTCATACTCATGGAGGACAACTCTATCCATTTAAACTTCTAGTAAAGATAGTTCAGCCTTACATAAGTGGTCTTCATCAACATAACAAAAACTTACAAATCTATGTAAACAAAGGAACAGGTTTTTGGGGTCCACCTATGAGATTAGGTGCTAGTAGTGAGATAACTCTTATCAATTTATCTTAAAAAGTATACTATTTTTATTATTAGACTTAACTATTTCTAAATTAAGTTCAGATGCCAAAAACTCAAATGTTTTCATGCTAAAAAAACCTATATGAGTCATGTCCTTTATATAAAACCATTTTAAAAATTTATCATCATCACTTGGGTGAAAATATGTCATAAGAAGTAGGTAGCCATCTTTGTTGAGATGTAAGAGTAGCTCTTTTAAAGTATCTAACGGATTAGCTAGATGCTCGATAACTTCAGTAGAACAAACAAGATCATACTTCTTATTTTCATATATTTTCTCAGGAAAATAAAACAAGTCATATCTGTCACATTTTATATTTTTACGCTCCAGTAATATTGGTAAAACTGCACCTTCACCACAACCAAAATCAAGTGCGGTCTTTATATCTTTTGCATCTGATGTAACAAACTCTTCTATTAGTTTCTCAAACATTTTCACATAACCAAGAGACTCTAAATTATTGTCATGATTATCATAATGCTTCCTCTCATACTCAGCATCTAGGTGATGTTTATTATCCATAAATATATAGTCACACGCTAAGCATCTATAGTAATCTTTGTTAGTTTTATTATCATTTATTATAGTTGTATTGCAGTTACATAGTTTACATTTTTTCATAAGATATTTTATCTTCTTTTGTTATAATTACACATCAAAAAAGGAATGTTTAATTATGAAAAAACTACTACTTTCAGGTTTATTATTAGTTTCATCTACTCTATTTGCCCAGCATATTTTTGTAGATAAGAGTACATCTTTAGTCTGGCAAGACCATCAAGACAACTATAAGCTATCTATCACTTACTATCAGTCCCAAGAATATTGCTCCAAGCTAGTTATAGGAAAGTACAACAACTTTCGTATGCCAACACTAAGAGAGCTTCAAAGTATTGTAGATTATAAAAAGTTTGATCCTGCTATCAAAAAAGGTTTTGACTATGTTAGTAATGAGTACTACTGGTCTACAACACCATTTGCCGATGATAACAAAATAGTATGGCTAATCAACTTTAAAAAAGGTGAAAGAACAGTAAAAGACATGCACTACGACAGACATATCAGATGCGTTCAAAGCTCAAAATAGTACAACTATTTCTACTACTTCTTCTTTTTGAGAATCTCCATGCTCTGCGACCTACCGCAGTAGCTGGGTCGTTTTACATAGACAACAAATCCAAACTCCAAACAGAAGTAAAAACACATCTAAAAAATGCTAAAACATTTGAACTTCAAGAGATAAATGCACTTATAGTTCCTCATGCAGGTTATATCTTCTCGGCCAATGTAGCATCTACTGCCTACAAAACTCTAAACAAAAGATACAAAAATATTTTCCTTATAGGTTCTAGCCACTATGTAAATTTTAACGGTGCATCTGTTTATAACATAGGAGACTATAAAACACCGCTTGGAAATGTAAGAGTAAATAAAACTCTAGCATCTAAGCTCATTCAAGATTCTAAGTATTTCACTTTTACTCCAGATGCACATAAAAAAGAGCATTCATTAGAAGTACAACTTCCTTTTTTACAAACACTTTATGGTGAAAATATAAATATAATCCCTATTATCATAGCTACTTCAAATCTTGAAACCATCAAATCAATAGCAAAGAGTTTATCACCCCACTTTAATGATGATAATCTTTTTATAATCAGCACAGACCTATCTCATTATCCTACATTTAAAGATGCAAATATTGTAGATAAAAATATACTGAACTCACTTACAAAAAATAACCCACAAAAGTTCATAGATGCTTTAGCAAAAAACAAAGAAGCAAAGATAGATGCACTTCAAACTTCAGCCTGTGGGTGGAGTTCACTTCTTACACTTCTTTATATGACACAAGATAAAGCTTACAAGTATGATAAATTAGAATATAAAAACTCAGCACATAGTAAATATGGAGATAAAAAAAGGGTTGTCGGTTATGGAGCTATGAGAGTTTACAAATCAGATGAATTTTTTCTAACTTCACAAGAAAAACAAGAGCTACTTCGTATTGCCAATATGTCTCTTTATCAAGCCATAAAAAATGAAAAACGATTAGTCATAGATGCGAGTAAAATATCTCCTAAACTAAAACAACCTTTAGGAGCATTTGTGACTCTACATAAAGACAATAAACTTAGGGGTTGCATCGGTACATTTGAACCTGACGAAGCACTCTACAAGGTCATTATCGACATGACAATTGCATCTGCTCTTAATGACAGCAGGTTTAAAGAAGTGCGTCCAAATGAGCTTAAAAATATAGACATAGAGATATCAGTTCTTACGCCAAGGAAAAAAATCTCTTCACTAGATGAAATAGTCATAGGGAAACATGGCATCTATATAAAAAAAGGCTCTAAAACAGGAACATTTCTACCTCATGTCGCAACACAAATGAAATGGAATGTAGAAGAGTTTGTAGGTAAGTGTTCAGAAGAAAAAGTAGGTATTGGTTTTCATGGATACAAAAATGCTGAGCTTTTTATATACGAAGCTATAGTTTTTGATGAAAAAGAACTCCAGAAATAAAAAGTCATGCTTAAGCATTGGGATTTCAACAGACATTTTAGATACATTTTTTCAAATGATATAAAGACAATTCATACATGAAAGTACAACTATTTTAAAGTTTATTCAATATTACTATGATAGTTAGCATTTAAAAACTAAAAAAAAAGAGACTCTTCGCTACTCATATATCAGCCATCACGATAATAAACCAAGCTATAATAAATGCCTAAAACCATGCTATAACCAAGCGTAATGGAAATATTTAACAAAAATCATTAAATCAAAAATAGATTATTTTGTCATTTTAACATGAGTACTCAATTAATAAATTATTAAGAGACAATTTGGTATCATTTTGGTATCATTTGATAATAAGGAAAAACACATGAACAAGGATAAATACATGAACATCAAAAGAATAATTTTCATTAGTACTCTAATCTCAACTCTATTATCTGCCCAAGAAGCTTCAAAATATTATGCTTCTATAGAATCAGGCTTCGCAAATATAGCATTTGTTAAAAATCATTTTTTTGCTAGCCGTGGAGAGAGGAATTATGAAAGAAAATCAAATTTAAATACTGATTTTGATATAGCAAATGGAAACTCTTTCGCTGTTACATTTGGAACTAATTTTCCTCTTACTTTTGCAGGTGCAAATAGCATGAAAATTTATACTAAAGTATGGCATATGGCTGCCAAAGCATCAAGTTCTAGTAATTTCAAGGACAATGGTCCAAATGAACAATATGGGTGGATAATGCTTGATAACTCAAAGGGTGTTGGGACAATAACAACAAACAATGTATTAAAAACTAATATTGAGCAAGATCTTAAGTATTGGGGTGCTGATATATTATTTTCTTTGGAGTATACACTAGGAGAGGATGCTTATTTTAGTATTTTTGCTGGGCCATCATATAGATCAAACCATAAAGATACTAATATTAAGGGTAACTTCATGGGTGACAGTCCAACGGTTAACTTAAAAGAAAAAATATCTGAAAACTTGTTTGGGGCTAAACTTGGTATAAATTATAATCTTAAATTTAAAAAGAAATGGTTGCTAAATATGGATTTTGCAATTTCTCAATATCGTAAATTTGCGACATACAAAGGAGCTTATACACACTACTTTGCTCCGAATTATACTAATATTAATAGAAAATTGAGTGACACACAAAGTTCAAGCGGAGTTGATTTAGGTATTCAGGTAGGCTATAAGCTTACTAAACAGACTTATATATCTATATATGCAAACTATAACTATCTTTCCAATGTCACTCAAGTAAGCTATGGCTCTTCTCTTCAAACTGACCCTACGGCTAGTGTACTATCACTCGTAAATGATAAGCAATTTAGTTCAGTACATGGATTAAAACTTAATTATATGTTTTAATATTCTTTGATGAAGTTATTTATTTAAATTAGAGTCTCAATATCAACTAATTCCACGCGACTACAATCTTTTTTAAATAACTTTCTTGAAGTTGCATCTTCCTCAGCTAAAACAAGTATATCTGCGAAATCATCTTTAGATACTTCAAAAGTATATAACTCTTTAGTAGTTTCTACTCTAAAAAACTCTTCTTTAGCATCTGTGTTTAGTTCAATATTTCTAAGACCTTTTGCAAACTCACTTTTAATTGCTTTAGATACTTTCTCATTCAACAGCAGTTCTTGAAGTGTAACATTCATGTTCAAATCTGAATCACACAGTATTTTATAGCTTACGATTATATTTCCATTCATAACAAGTTCCTTTCTATCTATTATTATTTCTTTTTAAAAATAAGAAGTGTCTTATCCTCAGTATCATAAAGAGAAAATATTTGCTTATCTATTAGTTTTAAAGATGCAAGTTTTTGAAAAGTTTTTATTTTATGGAAATACTGAACAATAGTATCTTGATACTTTTTATATTCAGAATCATTCTTCTCAAATAGAGTAAATTTTGTGTGAAGTTCATCATTTGTAAACTGGGCATCTACAACTAAAAATTCATTCTCATTTTCACTACTCATAGTACCTTCTGCAACATCACTAAAACCATACAAAGTATTTATATCAGCTATAAATACTCCATCATCGTTTAGTCTATTTGAAATAGCATCTAAGAACTCAAGTAAAGAATCTTTGTTCATAAAGTTTAACACATCAAATATACAAACAATAGCGTCATATTTTCCACTTGCATCTTTAGCATCTATGCACTTAGCATCTAAGCCTTGCGTTTTGCACTCATCAACCATAATAGGACTAAGGTCAATCCCTTTGCACTCAACGCCATCACTAATCATGCGTTTAATAAAACCACCACGACCACAGCCAACATCTAAAAGAGTTTTAACTTTATACTCATCAAGTTCTGAGCGATAAAGATCATAAAGTGCTTCTGTAGCTTCTTCTATCCCTAGTAGATGCTCAGCTTTCGCGTAGAGGTCTAAGTTAGTCATTTTCTGCTTTAATAACTTCATTTATTTTTTCATATATATCTAAAACTTCATCTTTTTTAGCGATGTAACTATTTTTATTTGCAATCAAGTAAGTTGAAGAAGTCATAATATCCTCAACTACTTCTAAGCCATTTTGTTTCATAGTCGCACCTGTTTCAACAACATCAACTATCATATCAGCAAGACCGATAATAGGAGCAAGTTCTATAGAACCATATAGTTTAATAATATCAACAGAAACTGCTCTTTCTTCAAAATAGCGTTTAGTAATGTTTACCATCTTTGAAGCAACTTTTATATCTGGCTTGTTCAGGTCAAGTTTTTCACCCTTTTTCATACCGATAGAAACTTTACAAATTCCACGCTTTAAATCAAGCAGACGAATAACATCTAAGCCTTGTTCTTCTAAAGTATCAAGCCCAACAACACCAATATCAGCAGCCTGATGAAAAACATAAGTCGCTACATCTTGATTTCTAACAAGTAAAAAACGGAAATCTGGAGTATCTAAGATAAGCTTTCTATCATCAAACTTAAAACTATCACCAAAAATAGTTTCAAAAATTTCTAAAGTTTCTTTGGCTATACGACCTTTTGGAAGTGCTACTGTAAGCATTTATAACGACCTTATATGTATTATAATTTTTGATATTTTACCTAAAAATTGCTCAAAGTTTTATGATAGGGTATAATCTGTTCCATGAAAAAAGATTTTTTTACTATATTTATAGCAATATTTATCCCTTTAGTTTTTTTTAGTGGCTGTTCTACAATGGTGCAAGACCAAGCTATACAACAAAATAAAAACCTAGAAATCTCCATGCATCCGACTAGATACAACAGAATCAAATCAACCCCAGAAGCTGACTATTACAACAATATATGGGCAGGTAAAAAAGGTAGAAGTATCGCTTTAAAAAAAGGAAACTACAAATATATACTTAATATTTTTAAAAAACATTGTAATTTTAATGAAAAAGACTTACTAGAAACTCGTTTGGTTTCACATGAAGATAATGTCTATTATGAAGTTTGGGTGTTCAAAGACTCTCTCTCTCAAAGAGAACCAAAAGAGTCTGGCATCTCCGTAATTTTCACAGAACAAAAAAACAAATATAAAAATGGAGTTGTTTTAAACTTCATAGGAAGTTGCCACACCCCACCTTTTAACATGACTTTTAAAAAGATTGAAAAGTAAGCAAACCCTTAATTCTCAACTTTTTGTTATATAGTGTGTTCCTTTTAGTTACAAATATGAGTACTTATTACATAATATAAAGAAATGTTTGTGAGTGTTCCGATTTACAGTTAATATAAGAAGATTAATAAATTGAGTGCATACTGTAATAAAAGGAAAAACATGGGAAATGCGTATATAGTTGTAGAAGAAGGTGTTATCAAGTGTGAACATGGTGGGAAGGTTATATTGGTATCTACTGTTCCAAACCATGTTATAGGAGGAAAAAAGCCTCTTTTTGATAAAGACCTCCTCAACGCAGCTATATCAGGATGCCCAAATCCTTCTACTAATGGTGGACCATGTACAAAGGTTGTAGCTATAAGTTCTGCTGTAACAGAAAGTAATGTTTCCAATAACGGAACTAACTATCTTCTACGAACAGATGGATGTAAAACTGACAAAGGTGTTGCCCTCATTCTTAGCAATCCAGGACAAGGAAATACTAGAATATCTGTAAAGTCAAGTGGAAGCTCTCAGGACATAACCATAAAGGCTTTAGAAGATGCACAACTTGAAACATCAATAAACATAGCTAAAGAGAGACATCGCATCTACCCTTTAAGAAAAAGCTCTGAAGAAGTAAGAGCCTTAAGAGGAGCAAGAGACTTTAGACTACTATCAGACTACTACTCTGTGGCAAATGGAACTTATAAAAATGACAAACTTGTTACCTATACAGAGGCTTATCTTTATGTAACAGATATAAGTAAAGATGAGACTAAAGAGTATAAAGTCGTAAATCGTGGAGACCTCTTTAATCCACAGATGTATTATGTGCAGTTTAAAGATACACAGACTAAAGTCCTTCGCCGTTATATTCCCTTTTATGAAGAAAGTGGAGATTTAGAGTTTGTTTATAGTAATGTGAAACTAACTGATAAAGATAGAGCAAAGTTCACAACAACCCGTATAACAATAGAAAGTAAAAAGAATAGTTGCATCTTTCATCACAAAGAGTACTCTAAAAATATAAAACTTTCAGAAAAAGTATTTAAAAAACATATCTACTCCGCTAAAGATATAAAAGAAAATAGCAAATCAAGAAAATATCTCTCAACAATCATCTTTTTAGATGACCCAGTAGGAGAAGTAGAAGACTTATATAATGAGTATGAGTTCTCTTATAGCTACCACTATGGACAAAATAAATCCATCATAGATGACTTAAGAGCTAAAAACCAGTACCCTTATGCCGTAGCTGACTTGTTAGAGTACTTGTACGTAGATGAAAAAGAACAAACTATATATGATGAACAGATAGAAGAACTTAAAACACAGTATGAGATTTTA
The DNA here is from genome assembly GCF_029027405.1 of Sulfurimonas sp. NCBI lineage: Bacteria > Pseudomonadati > Campylobacterota > Epsilonproteobacteria > Campylobacterales > Sulfurimonadaceae > Sulfurimonas > Sulfurimonas sp. The sequence continues at coordinate 1,235,925 of NZ_CP093396.1, read as the reverse complement.
CTAGATGGTGTTCAAAAACTAGGCTCTCATGTTGTTGAAAATATGATAGGTTTAAACTTAGGTTCTTTTATAGACTATAAAACAGCAAAAGATTATATGGATGAAGTTAAGTTTATAGATAAGGGGTTTTTTAAAAGAGTAAGTAAAAATGGAATTTATAATGAAAAATATTTTAGAGTTTATATAGAAAAGCTCGTATACTTTTATGCACAAGATGAAGACAAATCGGAATATTCTCGTGGCTTTAACTCTAAAGACCTCTTTCTTCAAGGAAAAGGATATCTTCCAAAAGGTAAAGAGAATGCATCTGATGCTTTAGCTTATGTAACTTTTACACTTTGTTATAGTCCTAAACATAAAGAGAAGTTAGAAGAGTTCCCAGAGCTAAAAGCTGCAAGTGAGACTTTTTACTATCTACTTAAAAATGCAAAAGCACTTCCACAAATAAATGAAAAAACTAAAGAAGATATCTTCGATGAAATGAAGTATCAAAAAGACTTTATAGATATGATAACAGGTAAAGATTCTCTTCTTGGTGAGTTTGAAAACCTTGATAATTACCTCAAAGAAATAGCATTTAACCCTAAAGCGGCTTCAAGTGAAAAAGCTAAAAAAGCTTATGGGTTTAAATCACTAAAAGCTGGTAGTTCTGCACAAGAAATTTTTTACAAAAAAGATATAAAAAATCCTCAAGAGATACTAAAAGATGTAGCTACTTCTTTAAAAAACAAAGAGCTAAGTAGTGTGTTAGATGCATACAAGAGTATAGAAGAGTTTGATAGCGATGAAGATAAACATAACTACTATCACTATCTCTTAAACCTTAGTTATGTACTCATTGCTCCTCGTGCTAAACTAGATGCAGAGACACAAGAAGTCTCACTCTTTAACAATGATAATAAAGCTATCCAAACTATCATACTGCATCTAACAAATGCCATGAACTCCTTAGGAGAAGAAAAAGCACAAGCACTACATGATGAACCTATAAAGCAATACTACCTTGAGATGCTGTTTGCTCTTATAACTCACGCTAAAGTAGAAAAACCAAACTATAAGTATGACTCGTTTGATAAGAAAGGTTCTTTGTTTGGTGTTCTCTCAAGTGGAGTAAGACAAGACAAAGGAAGAGAAGCAAACCTCAGTAGCTTTTTAGAGAGCTTTAGTGTAGAAGAAAAAAAACAAGAGATAAACACTTCAAATATCAATGACCAAAACTACGATAACGCTCTAAAACTAAAAACAGACTCAACAACTCTATATGAAAAACTTAAAAAGATAGATGGGATAAGCTCTTATGTTAGTAAGTTTGATGAGTCTGTGGATGACTTTGGTGGAAAAGATTCAGAACTTAACAAAAAATTCCAAGCACTCAGAAAAACTACTGCCTACAAATCTCTCCTAGCATCCAGCAAAGTCCTTTCCTTTTTCATGGTAGCAGGAAACATAGCAGAGTTTACCCAAGGTAAAAAAAGAATAAACCTTACAAACCTAGTAAACTTTGCAGGAGACCTTATGAGTGTTTCAGGAACTGTTGTAAACATAGCTAGAGACCCAGTGGTTAAACTTACTATACCAGGAACAAGAGGACTCTCAAGAGTAACTGTTCCCGAGAGCCTAGAGCATGTTGCTAAACTAAACAAGATCGTCTCTGCATCTACTATGAAAGTCATAGCTAGGTTTGGTCTTATAGGTCCTATGGTAGGAGCTGTAAATGAGCTAAGTGAGATAAGTCTAGAAAATAACAAAGACTACTTCATAGCAGTGGGTGCTAAAAATGCCATCTACCTAGGACTTCTCTTTTCTCCTGCCTTAGTTGCATTTGGCGCAGTCGTCCTTACAGAGATAGTATGGTACTTCCTAAAAGACTCCATAGAGAATTCTAAAATGGAACTCTACCTTTATGATAGTCTACTTTTTAACACTACACAACATAATGACAAGCATTTCTTTAACGAGATAGAATCTAGCAAAAGTTATAGAGCAAGTATATTTTTAGAGGCACTAAAAAGCTCAAATAAAGTTTTTAAACTTGAAGATAAAGATATAGCATCTTCTGAACTAAAAGGTTTTTCAAGTTCTAAAGAGATAAGAGAGTTTATAGCAGATAACTATGATACTCACTCAAGCATAATAGATACAGCGATGCTAAGTGAACTCTCACAACTAAAGTCAGTGCTATATGGTTATAGTGTAAAAAAAGAAGAAATACACAACAATATCATAAGACTACAAGCAGCAGGTGTAAGCATAAACCTACATTCGCCAAACTCCATAAAACTCTCAGAGTCTCTCTATAGAGATGTAGATGAAGTTTACCTCTCTTACACTAAACTACAGCCCAATGATAAACAAGAGCAGTATGTACAGAAGATACAAAAAGCTAAAACATATGATGTAACAGGACATATAGCACGAACAAGTAAAGTATTTGAGATACAAGCTGAGGCTATAGGACTTCCTTATAAGACAGATATAGAAAAAAAGATGTGGATGCAGTCAGCATCTCAATCAACTATAATGAGACAAATGCTAGAAGATGTAGCCATAATATTTAAATCAGAGAATGTAACAATTAAATACGAGATAGAATATAACGTATACTTTCAATCAGCAAATAACTACGCAGAGATAAAAGAACTTAAATCTTCTTCCCTAACACAAGAAGACTACAAATGTATAAAGGAACTAGATGCTTAAGCACATACTACTAAGCTTTTTACTACTAACAACAACACTACTCGCAGAAGATGCAAGACTAAACCACTATAGAGATGCTACAAAGTGGGAGAAAGATGCCAATACAAATGCTGACTCGGCGTTTAACTTAGGTGTTACTTACCATAAAAAAATCAAGGATTATGATAAGGCTATTTACTGGTATAAAAAAGCTTATAAGCTAGATAAAGGTAATGATGTAGCGAATAATCTTGGATATCTTTATGATGATATTAAAAAATATGATGATGCTATAAAATGGTATAAAGTTGGCATAGAACAAGGAGATGCAGACTCTTCTTTTAACCTTGCTCTTCTATATAAACGAAAAATAAAAGACTACCCAAACGCAATAAAATACTATACAAAAGCTTATGAAATGGGAGAAAGTGGGGGGGCTTTTAACTTGGCTATGCTATATGAAGAAAGCCTAAAAGACTACCCAAACGCAATAAAATACTACACAAAAGCTTATAAAATGGGAGATATGGGGGGGGCTAATAGCTTAGGCTACCTTTATGAACACAATTTAAAAGATACAAAAAATGCAGAACTTTGGTATAAAATAGCCGTTAGTAAAAATAATAAAAGAGCTATTGGAAATTTAGCAAAACTCTATAATAAACAAAATAAAAAAGAGTTAGGAAGTGCTTATATGATTTCTCTTATCAACAATGGATACACAAAATCTAAAGTTCTCACTTATCTAAAAACCAAATGGAAACTAACAGACAAAGAACTTCAAAAAGCCTACAAACTCCAACTAAAACTAGACATCCCTAAACATTACCGAGGCAATATAAACTAAGTTTATGTCAATACTCTCAAATATATTTATAAATTAAGGAATTTCCATGAAATATGTTAAACAAAAGTTATCCCTACCAAATAGTCACTTAGTGATTATGAGCATAATTATAATATTGATGGTAGAACAATTTGCAGTCAATTATTTTTATAATACTTTAAGTAATACTACTTATTTAATCAATATATTATTTTATAAAACTATTATATTATCAATATTCTGTTTTTTCATTTTTTCATTTTATAGCACTAAAAGATATAATATTAAATATTTTCTTATTATATCTTTATTGAGTATGATACTACCATTATTGGATATATTATTGAGCATCTTTGAAATGGTAGATTATTTTATGAAGTTAGATATATTTAATCAACAGTTAAATACTATCATAATGATTATAGGAGATATCGTTATACAATTTCATATTCTTAAGCTACCTTTGATTATATTGGCGAGTGCTTTTTTAATAAAAGATAATTATAAAATGATGCAAAATATATCAATCATAATACTTATAATTTTAACAAATATTACTATGTTTACCTTGTTAGATAGATTAGATTATACTCTTATATCGGAACTCTATGTTCCAAAGATTTATATCGAAGAACTATTTCTATTAGTATTATTTATATTTACTTTTGGATTGTTTAAAGATTATAAAAATAGTTTGAATCCTAAAATAGATATTGAACGTAAAAAACAAAATATTTATACATATGTTGATAACAATGGTATAGAAAAATATTTTTCATGTTCAGGACGTGTAACAAGAAGAGAATATTGGCTTTTTATTTTAATAATTAGTATTGTTTTTACTGTAATTACTATAGGGTTATTAAGTAAGATAATTAGCCCAATAATATTTGGAATAGTGCTTTTTGTAGGAGTAATTATTAATGTTAATATGAATACTAAACGTTTACATGATGTTGGTATTAGTGGATGGTACCAAGTGATAAGTTTAATCCCGATTATAGGTCAAGGTATTTTATTTTGGAGATATATTCAGCCAACTAACAAAATACAGATAAAGGAACTAGATGCTTAAAACTATACTACTAAGTTTTATACTACTAACAACACTACTCGCAAAAGATGCAAGACTAAACCACTATAGAGATGCTGTAAAGTGGGAGAAAGATGCCAATACAAATGCTGACACGGCGTTTAACTTAGGTGTGCTTTATCATAAGAATATTAAAGATTATGATAAGGCTGTTTATTGGTATAAGAAAGCTTATGGGATGAAAGGACAAGAAGCTTCTATAAGTGCTTCAAGTAATTTAGGATACTTATACAAATATCAAAAAAAATATGACTTAGCATTAAAATGGTATACAATAGCTATGAAAAAAAATGATAGAGACGCAACTTTCAACTTAGGTCTTCTTTATAAAAATAAACTCAAAGACTACCCAAACGCAATAAAATACTACACAAAAGCTTATAAAATGGGAGAAATGGGGGGGGCTTTAAATTTAGCTCATTTATATGAAAGTATATTAAAGCAACCCGAGAAAGCCATGATTTGGTATAAAAAAGCAGCAAAAGGCGGTTATGTAGATGCTATAAAAGATTTAGCACATATCGCTCATGAGAAAAATAATAATATAGAAGGTGGGGCTTACTTCATAGCCCTAATAAACATAAAATACTCAAAACAAAAAGTTATAAAGTTTCTAAAAAACAAATGGAAACTAACAGACAAAGAACTTCAAAAAGCCTACAAACTCCAACTAAAACTAGACATCCCTAAACATTACAGAGGTGGCATTTAAATAGATGTCAGTTTTACCAAGATATGATAAACTTATTACCTATTCAGAGTCTTATCTTTATGTAACAGATATAAGTAAAGATGAGACTAAAGAGTATAAAGTCGTAAATCGTGGAGACCTCTTTAATCCACAGATGTATTATGTGCAGTTTAAAGATACACAGACTAAAGTCCTTCGCCGTTATATTCCCTTTTATGAAGAAAGTGGAGATTTAGAGTTTGTTTATAGTAATGTGAAACTAACTGATAAAGATAGAGCAAAGTTCACAACAACCCGCATAACAATAGAAAGTAAAAAGAATAGTTGCATCTTTCATCACAAAGAGTACTCTAAAAATATAAAACTTTCAGAAAAAATATTTAAAAAACATATCTACTCCGCTAAAGATATTAAAGAAAATAGTAAATCAAGAAAGTATCTCTCAACAATCATCTTTTTAGATGACCCAGTAGGAGAAGTAGAAGACTTATATAATGAGTATGAGTTCTCTTATCATAGACACTATGGTATGAATAAATCCATCATAGATGCTATAAAAGAAAAAAATCAATATGCTTATACAATAGCTGAAATACTAGACTATCTATATGTAAATACTTCAGAACAAAAACTCTATGATAAACAAAGAGATGAGTTAAGAGAGCAGTATATACTCTTAGCAGATGAACTTAAGATGTTTATACTACCCCAAGAAAATCAAACAACTATTTCTAAAGTTTAATTCTTAAAAGAGTAAAATTAAACAATAAAAATAGAAGGTAATCTTATGAGTCGAAAAAGAACAACATATACAGCAGAATTCAAGACAAAGTTAGTTTTAGAAGTTTTAAAAGAAGATAAGACACTAAATGAAATAGCAAGTGTAAATAATATCACACCAAAAAACTTACAAAATTGGAAGAAGATATTTTTGGAAAATGCAGAAGTTGCGATGGAACCTGCAAAAGTAATTAAAGAGTACAAAGAAGAGAATGTAAGATTACAAGCTAAACTTGATGAATATGCAAAGGTTGTAGGTCAACTAACAGTAGAGAAGGACTGGGCGGTGGGAAAGTTAAGCAGCTTGGACTCTAGCTATAAAAAGGAGTTGATTGATAGAGATGAAAATAAGGCATTATCAGTTGTAAAACAATGTAATCTTATTAACTATAACAGAAGTAATTTGTTCTATGCACCAATGGTAAATCTTGCTAAAAATGTAATTAAAAAACATATAGAAAAAGTATTTGAAGAGATACCAAGCTATGGCTATATGAAAGTGTATCATCAACTACTAGAGGATGGTTTTCGTGTCAGTCCCAACACAGTGCTGGCATACCGTAGAGAGTTAGGTTTACAGGCTGTTTTAGCTGTAAGACCACCAAATACAAGCTGGGCGGACAAGCAACATCATAAATACTCTTACAAAATAAGAGGATTAGATATCGTAAGAGCAAACCAAGTATGGTCAACAGATATAACCTATATTAAAATTAAAGGTGGTATGGTCTATATGGCTGCCATAATTGATTGGTATTCTAAAGCAATATTATCTTGGCGAATATCCAACACAATGGATACAGATTTAGTCATAGGTGTACTAGATGAAGCACTCGCACTCTATGGTAAGCCTGAGATATTTAATACTGATCAAGGGTCACAATATACAAGCTGTATCCACACTCAAACATTAAAAGATAATGACATAATTATCTCTATGGATGGCAAAGGTAGAGCAACAGATAATATTTGTATTGAGAGGTTCTGGAGAAGTGCTAAAGTTGAAAAAATATACCTCAATGAATATGAGAGAGTATCAATTCTCAAAAGTGATGTTAAGGATTATATAGAATTTTATAATCACAGAAGATTTCATGAGACATTGAAATATAAAAAACCTATGAATGTTTATTATGATAGTTTAAAAATCAATGATGAGAATTACACTAAATCTAGTGAAAATGTAGCATAGGGTAACAGGTATTTAGGGAATTAGATTTTTGAAAAAGTTGTCTTGACATATTGGGGTAGTATAGTTTGGTGATTATATATTTGAAAAAGATACCGATAGAATCATAGGGACTAATCTTGCTTCTTTTATAGACTACAAAGTTGCTAAAGACTACATAGATGAAGTCAAGTTTATAGATGAGGGCTTCTTTGAAAGTATTTCCCCTTGGTTTAAATATTATGATGAAAAACACTTCTATCTAAATACCAAGAAAAATTCTTACCTTTATGCTAAAGAGAGTGATAGACAAAACTATAGCGGTGGCGGTTTCTCTCAACAATATTTGAGAATTCAAGGTAATGGTTATAAAGAAGAGGAAAGTCCAAGTGATGCTTTTGCCTTTGTACTCTTTACTATATGCTTCTCTAAAAAACATAAAACAGAGTTAGATAAATATCCTAAACTCCAAGAGGCAGCAAACAAGTTCTACTACCTACTAAAAAATGCAACTCCACTTCCTAAAATAAATGAAAAAGTTAAAGATGAGATACATAATAAACTCTTTAATCAAAACGAGTTTATAAAAACTACAACAGGTAGAGACTCCCTTTTAAATGAGTATAGAGAACTAGATGATAAACTCCAAGAAATAGCATTTGATGCAAAAATACACAAGAAGCTCATAGCAACAAATAGTTATGACTTTAAAGCACTAAAAACAGCTAAAGAAGATACTACAAAAATCTTCTATGATGAGAATTTAAAGACTCCACAAAAGCTTCTTAAAAATATATCAAAAGCACTTAGTTCATCAGAGCTAAAAAGTACTTTAGAGAATTATAAAAGTATTGAAGTGTTTGAGAGTGATGATGATAAATATGCATACTATCTTTATCTTATAAACCTTGCCTTTATGCTCATAGACCCACGAGTTAAAATAGATGAAGAGACACAAGAACTCTCTCCTTTTACTAAAGGCAATAAACCTATACAAGAGTTTCTAAGCTTTATAGGTAAAGAGTTACAAACACTAGATGAAGAGATGGCACTTAAACTACATGAAGAAGATATAAAACTGTTATATCTAAACTCTCTATACTCCCTAATAGCAGAAGCTAAACTCTCTAAAGGAGCAAGAGCTTCAAACGCAGATAGTTTTTTAAAGAACTTTGAGATAAAAGTAAATGTAAATAAAGAGGAAACCTCTGAACTACTCTCCCAAGACTTCGATAAAGAACTAAAACTAAAAAGTGACTCACAAAGTATGTTTGAAACACTTAAGAAGATAGATGGAGTGAGTTCTTATTTGGATAAGTTTGAAGAGAGTGAGTATGATGATATGTCAGGTAGAGCCTCAAAACAAGCCACACCAAGATATAAACTATTAAACTCCAAACCCTACAAACAACTCCTAAACTCCACTAAAGCACTTTCCTTTTTCATAGCAGCAGGTAATATAGCAGAGTTTATGAAAGGTAAAGAGAAACTAAAACTAAACAACCTTGTAAATCTATCACAAGATATACTAAGTGGATTTAAAGTAAATTTTTTTAGGCTGAATAATTATTTTTTCTTATAGTTTAATAAATAATCATCAACCATTTTTAACTTCAAGCTTTTGCTTAATCCTCTGTGGATTTTAATGAGTATTTTCAATGGAGAAAAAGTTCCACCATCGAGAGTATTTGTTGTGTTTGGAATCTTGAAATTTTTATATTTATTTCTTGTAAAAAGATATGAAAGATTAGCTCTTAAACTTCTATATGCAGCTCTAACTTTTTGATGAGTGTAATATGATTTACCAGTATCATTATTGATACTTTTTTCTTCTATAAAATTTTTATATGTTTCATACCATTCATCAAGCTTTTTAGTAAATTTTTTTTCATTAGTTTGAGTGAGTCGATACATGATTTTCTTCAAATCTTTTCCAGCTTGTAGTCTTGGTCTTTTAGTTATATATCTTCTCACAGTCTTTGCCTGATGGAAGTGACACATTTGTAGTGGAAAGTCTTTAAAAACCTTTTGTAAGCCTCTTTTGCCATCTATTGTGACTGATAGAACTGTATAGCCAAGCTCTAAAAGTTGATTGAGTAATAGTTTATAGTCAGCTGATAGTTCACTTTGAATATGTTTGGATAAAAGTATCTCTTTGGTAATGTCATCTTTAAAAACTAGCGTTCCAAGTTTATCTTTGCGTTTGCCATAAAAAGTAGCATCACAGATAAGAACTATCGCTCTAGGTTTATGATATTTTATATTTGGTTCATATTCAAATATTTGCTTCTGAACCCATCGAGAACTTTTCTTATATTCCTCTGCTAAATCACTTAGTGTTTGTCTCTTATAAATATACTTTTTAAAAATAATTTCTTGTAATTTATCTGGTCGTCTTTTTGATGAAAAATAACTATTACAACTTGAGCATTTATATCTCTGAATTCCACCTAATTTACCATTTTTTTTAGTCTTTTTTGATGTACAGTGTGGACAGATTTTTGCATTTTTTTACAGCTCATTGTAAATAAAACCTTTTTAACCATTACTATACAGTAGTTTCAAGCACTTTTCAGCCTAAAAAATTTTACTTTAAATCACTAAGTGTGTCTTCTTCTTTAGCAGAGTTTAGCTCTAAAGCAGACCATAAGCTTTCCCAGAGAATAACTCAAAGAGTCTCAAAGTTCAGTATCCCATCTTCTTTAGATGACTTAGCAAAAGTAAACAAAGTAGCTTCACCAGCCAGTATGAGAGTCATAGCAAGATTTGGTCTTGTACCTGTAATGCTAAACGCAACCATAGAACTAAGCCAAATAAATAAAGAAGAAAATTTAAACTACTTTATAGCAGTAGGTGCTAAAAACGCTATCTACTTAGCAATGCTATTTACTCCTGCTACTGTTGGAGTAGGAACTATTGTTCTTAGTGTAGCTATGCTTGAACTTTCTTGGGCGCTTGTAAAAGATACTATAGAAAACTCTAAACTAGAACTCTTTATAGAAGACTCTCTTTTGTTTGAGAAACAAGATTCATTTATGAATAGATCTCTTGAAGATAAGTTTAAAGCTCCTATGCTCATAAAAGCTATAAACTCTTCATCTAAAAAGTTCTTCGTATCTGGAGTTGAGACTAAAGGTTCAGAGATAAAAGGTTTTAAATCTATAGATAAGATAAGAGAGTTTATAGCAGATAACTATGATGCACACTCTTCACTTTTAGATGCTGCACTTATAAATGAACTCTCACAACTAAGAGCTATACTTTATGGTTTTAGTATGACTCAAATAAATAACTATAAGCCTATAGATTTAAGATATGGCTCTATAGAGATACATCCTAAATCTCAACATAGTATAAAACTATCATCTTCACTAAAGAGTAGTGCAGAAGTTATCTACCTCTCTTACTTTAATGTAGATAATGAAAGTAAAAGAGTCTATGAAAAACTACAGATAAACACAGAGTATGATATAACAGGGCATCTACTCTCTCAAGATAGATTCTCAACCATATTAGATAGTATAAACTTCAATGCAAAAAGTGATATAGATAAAATTTCTTGGGTAGGTTCACCTTCTCAAACACAAGTGCTTGGAGCTATGCTAAAAGATGTATATATCATTGTTGTAACTCCAGAGACTACTCTAAGATACAATGTTGTTTATAATCATATATATAGACAAGCACAAACAGAAATATACATAGAAGATATACAAACAACTCAGTTAAGTGAAGAAGATATGAAAGAGATAAAGGGAACAAATGATTAAATACATACTACTAGCACTACTACTTATAAACATAAATCTAAACGCAAGTGATATAAGACTAGAGAGATATGCAAATACTAAGACTTGGTTACAAGATGCTGATAGTAATGCTGATTCGGCTTATAACTTGGGTTTAACTTATCACAAAAAAATCAAGGATTATGATAAGGCTGAATATTGGTACAAGAAAGCTTATAAACTTGATAATAAAGCTACTGATATTATTCACAACTTAGGTTTTCTTCATAAGCACAAAAAAAACTACAAAGAGGCTATAAAGTGGTACAAATTTTGAAGCAACTTTCAAGTCTGGTTTGTTAAGGTCAAGTTTCTCGCCATTTCTCATACCGATAGAAACCTTACAAATTCCACGCTTTAAGTCAAGCAGACGAACAACATCTAAACCTTGTTCTTCTAAAGTGTCAAGTCCAACAACACCTATATCAGCAGCTTGATGAAAAACATAAGTTGCTACATCTTGGTTTCTAACAAGTAAAAAACGAAAGTCAGGAGTATCTAAGATAAGCTTTCTATCATCAAACTTAAAACTATCACCAAAGATAGTTTCAAATATTTCTAAAGTTTCTTTGGCTATACGACCTTTTGGAAGTGCTACTGTAAGCATTTATAACGACCTTGTATATATTATAATTTTTGATATTTTACCTAAAAATTGCTCAAAGTTTTATGATAGGGTATAATCTATTCCATGAAAAAAGAATCTTTTACTATATTTATAGCAATACTTATCCCTTTACTTTTTTTTAGTGGCTGTTCTACAATGGTGCAAGACCAAGCTATACAACAAAATAAAAACCTAGAAATCTCCATGCATCCGACTAGATACAACAGAATCAAATCAACCCCAGAAGCTGACTATTACAACAATATATGGGCAGGTGAAAAAGGTAGAAGTATCGCTTTAAAAAAGGGAAACTACAAATATATACTTAATATTTTTAAAAAATATTGTAATTTTGATGAAAAAGATTTACTCGAAACTCGTTTGGTTTCACATGAAGATAATGTCTATTATGAAGTTTGGGTTTTCAAAGACTCACTCTCACAAAGAGAACCAAAAGAGTCTGGCATCTCCGTAATTTTCACAGAACAAAAAAACAAATATAAAAATGGAGTTGTTTTAAACTTCATAGGAAGTTGCCACACCCCACCTTTTAACATGACTTTTAAAAAGATTGAAAAGTAAGCAAACCCTTAATTCTCAACTTTTTGTTATATAGTGTGTTCCTTTTAGTTACAAATATGAGTACTTATTACATAATATAAAGAAATGTTTGTGAGTGTTCCGATTTACAGTTAATATAAGAAGATTAATAAATTGAGTGCATACTGTAATAAAAGGAAAAATATGGGAAATGCGTATATAGTTGTAGAAGAAGGTGTTATCAAGTGTGAACATGGTGGGAAGGTTATATTGGTATCTACTGTTCCAAACCATGTCATAGGAGGAAAAAAACCTCTTTTTGATAAAGACCTCCTCAACGCAGCCATATCAGGATGCCCAAATCCTCCTCCTAATGGTGGACCATGTACAAAGGTTGTAGCTATAAGTTCTGCTGTAACAGAAAGTAATGTTTCCAATAACGGAACTAACTATCTTCTACGAACAGATGGATGTAAAACTGACAAAGGTGTTGCCCTCATTCTTAGCAATCCAGGACAAGGAAATACTAGAATATCTGTAAAGTCAAGTGGAAGCTCTCAAGACATAACCATAAAGGCTTTAGAAGATGCACAACTTGAAACATCAATAAACATAGCTAAAGAGAGACATCGCATCTACCCTTTAAGAAAAAGCTCTGAAGAAATAAGAGCATTAAGAGGAGCAAGAGACTTTAGACTACTATCAGACTACTACTCTATGGCAAATGGAACTTATAAAAATGACAAACTTATTACCTATACAGAGGCTTATCTTTATGTAACAGATATAAGTAAAGATGAGACTAAAGAGTATAAAGTCGTAAATCGTGGAGACCTCTTTAATCCACAGATGTATTATGTGCAGTTTAAAGATACACAGACTAAAGTCCTTCGCCGTTATATTCCCTTTTATGAAGAAAGTGGAGATTTAGAGTTTGTTTATAGTAATATTAAACTAACTGATAAAGATAGAGCAAAGTTTACAACAACCCGTATAACAATAGAAAGTAAAAAGAATAGTTGCATCTTTCATCACAAAGAGTACTCTAAAAATATAAAACTTTCAGAAAAAGTATTTAAAAAACATATCTACTCCGCTAAAGATATTAAAGAAAATAGTAAATCAAGAAAATATCTCTCAACAATCATCTTTTTAGATGACCCAGTAGGAGAAGTAGAAGACTTATATAATGAGTATGAGTTCTCTTATCATAGACACTATGGTATGAATAAATCCATCATAGATGCTATAAAAGAAAAAAATCAATATGCTTATACAATAGCTGAAATACTAGACTATCTATATGTAAATACTTCAGAACAAAAACTCTATGATAAACAAAGAGATGAGTTAAGAGAACAGTATATACTCTTAGCAGATGAACTTAAGATGTTTGGTGATTATATATTTGAAAAAGATACTGATAGAATCATAGGGACTAATCTTGCTTCTTTTATAGACTACAAAGTTGCTAAAGACTACATAGATGAAGTCAAGTTTATAGATGAGGGCTTCTTTGAAAGTATTTCCCCTTGGTTTAAATATTATGATGAAAAACACTTCTATCTAAATACCAAGAAAAATTCTTACCTTTATGCTAAAGAGAGTGATAGACGAAACTATAGCGGTGGCGGTTTCTCTCAACAATATTTGAGAATTCAAGGTAATGGTTATAAAGAAGAGGAAAGTCCAAGTGATGCTTTTGCCTTTGTACTCTTTACTATATGCTTCTCTAAAAAACATAAAACAGAGTTAGATAAATATCCTAAACTCCAAGAGGCAGCAAACAAGTTCTACTACCTACTAAAAAATGCAACTCCACTTCCTAAAATAAATGAAAAAGTTAAAGATGAGATACATGATAAACTCTTTAATCAAAACGAGTTTATAAAAACTACAACAGGTAGAGACTCCCTTTTAAATGAGTATAGAGAACTAGATGATAAACTCCAAGAAATAGCATTTGATGCAAAAATACACAAGAAGCTCATAGCAACAAATAGTTATGACTTTAAAGCACTAAAAACAGCTAAAGAAGATACTACAAAAATCTTCTATGATGAGAATTTAAAGACTCCACAAAAGCTTCTTAAAAATATATCAAAAGCACTTAGTTCATCAGAGCTAAAAAGTACTTTAGAGAATTATAAAAGTATTGAAGTGTTTGAGAGTGATGATGATAAATATGCATACTATCTTTATCTTATAAACCTTGCCTTTATGCTCATAGACCCACGAGTTAAAATAGATGAAGAGACACAAGAACTCTCTCCTTTTACTAAAGGCAATAAACCTATACAAGAGTTTCTAAGCTTTATAGGTAAAGAGTTACAAACACTAGATGAAGAGATGGCACTTAAACTACATGAAGAAGATATAAAACTGTTATATCTAAACTCTCTATACTCCCTAATAGCAGAAGCTAAACTCTCTAAAGGAGCAAGAGCTTCAAACGCAGATAGTTTTTTAAAGAACTTTGAGATAAAAGTAAATGTAAACAAAGAGGAAACCTCTGAACTACTCTCCCAAGACTTCGATAAAGAACTAAAACTAAAAAGTGACTCACAAAGTATGTTTGAAACACTTAAGAAGATAGATGGAGTGAGTTCTTATTTGGATAAGTTTGAAGAGAGTGAAGGCGAGAAAAAAGGGAGAGGAACTAAAACCTCATTAGACTCAAAACAAGCCACACCAAGATATAAACTATTAAACTCCAAACCCTACAAACAACTCCTAAACTCCACTAAAGCACTTTCCTTTTTCATAGCAGCAGGTAATATAGCAGAGTTTATGAAAGGTAAAGAGAAACTAAAACTAAACAACCTTGTAAATCTATCACAAGATATACTAAGTGTGTCTTCTTCTTTAGCAGAGTTTAGCTCTAAAGCAGACCATAAACTTTCCCAGAGAATAACTCAAAGAGTCTCAAAGTTCAGTATCCCATCTTCTTTAGATGACTTAGCAAAAGTAAACAAAGTAGCTTCACCATCAAGTATGAGAGTCATAGCAAGATTTGGTCTTGTACCTGTAATGCTAAACGCAACCATAGAACTAAGCCAAATAAATAAAGAAGAAAATCTAAACTACTTTATAGCAGTAGGTGCTAAAAACGCTATCTACTTAGCAATGCTATTTACTCCTGCTACTGTTGGAGTAGGAACTATTGTTCTTAGTGTAGCTATGCTTGAACTTTCTTGGGCGCTTGTAAAAGATACTATAGAAAACTCTAAACTAGAACTCTTTATAGAAGACTCTCTTTTGTTTGAGAAACAAGATTCATTTATGAATAGATCTCTTGAAGATAAGTTTAAAGCTCCTATGCTCATAAAAGCTATAAACTCTTCATCTAAAAAGTTCTTCGTATCTGGAGTTGAGACTAAAGGTTCAGAGATAAAAGGTTTTAAATCTATAGATAAGATAAGAGAGTTTATAGCAGATAACTATGATGCACACTCTTCACTTTTAGATGCTGCACTTATAAATGAACTCTCACAACTAAGAGCTATACTTTATGGTTTTAGTATGACTCAAATAAATAACTATAAGCCTATAGATTTAAGATATGGCTCTATAGAGATACATCCTAAATCTCAACATAGTATAAAACTATCATCTTCACTAAAGAGTAGTGCAGAAGTTATCTACCTCTCTTACTTTAATGTAGATAATGAAAGTAAAAGAGTCTATGAAAAACTACAGATAAACACAGAGTATGATATAACAGGGCATCTACTCTCTCAAGATAGATTCTCAACCATATTAGATAGTATAAACTTCAATGCAAAAAGTGATATAGATAAAATTTCTTGGGTAGGTTCACCTTCTCAAACACAAGTGCTTGGAGCTATGCTAAAAGATGTATATATCATTGTTGTAACTCCAGAGACTACTCTAAGATACAATGTTGTTTATAATCATATATATAGACAAGCACAAACAGAAATATACATAGAAGAGATACAAACAACTCAGTTGAGTGAAGAAGATATGAAAGAGATAAAGGGAACAAATGATTAAATACATACTACTAGCACTACTACTTATAAACATAAATCTAAACGCAAGTGATATAAGACTAGAGAGATATGCAAATACTAAGACTTGGTTACAAGATGCTGATAGTAATGCTGATTCGGCTTATAACTTGGGCTAACTTATCATAAGAAAATCAAGGATTATGATAAAGCAGCAATATTGGTATAAAAAAGCTTATTCAATAGATAAAAAAGGTTGAAGCATTAAGATAATTTAGGTGCAGTATATAATGATTTAAAAAATTACAAAGAAGCTATAAAGTGGTACAAGCTAGGAATAAATGTAGAAGATGGATATTCGGCAATGGAAACTTGATAATAAAGATACTGATATTATATACTACCCCAAGAAAATCAAACAACTATTTCTAAAGTTTAATTCTTAAAAGAGTAAAATTAAACAATAAAAATAGAAGGTAATCTTATGAGTCGAAAAAGAACAACATATACAGCAGAATTCAAGACAAAGTTAGTTTTAGAAGTTTTAAAAGAAGATAAGACACTAAATGAAATAGCAAGTGTAAATAATATCACACCAAAAAACTTACAAAATTGGAAGAAGATATTTTTGGAAAATGCAGAAGTTGCGATGGAACCTGCAAAAGTAATTAAAGAGTACAAAGAAGAGAATGTAAGATTACAAGCTAAACTTGATGAATATGCAAAGGTTGTAGGTCAACTAACAGTAGAGAAGGACTGGGCGGTGGGAAAGTTAAGCAGCTTGGACTCTAGCTATAAAAAGGAGTTGATTGATAGAGATGAAAATAAGGCATTATCAGTTGTAAAACAATGTAATCTTATTAACTATAACAGAAGTAATTTGTTCTATGCACCAATGGTAAATCTTGCTAAAAATGTAATTAAAAAACATATAGAAAAAGTATTTGAAGAGATACCAAGCTATGGCTATATGAAAGTGTATCATCAACTACTAGAGGATGGTTTTCGTGTCAGTCCCAACACAGTGCTGGCATACCGTAGAGAGTTAGGTTTACAGGCTGTTTTAGCTGTAAGACCACCAAATACAAGCTGGGCGGACAAGCAACATCATAAATACTCTTACAAAATAAGAGGATTAGATATCGTAAGAGCAAACCAAGTATGGTCAACAGATATAACCTATATTAAAATTAAAGGTGGTATGGTCTATATGGCTGCCATAATTGATTGGTATTCTAAAGCAATATTATCTTGGCGAATATCCAACACAATGGATACAGATTTAGTCATGGGTGTACTAGATGAAGCACTCGCACTCTATGGTAAGCCTGAGATATTTAATACTGATCAAGGGTCACAATATACAAGCTGTATCCACACTCAAACATTAAAAGATAATGACATAATTATCTCTATGGATGGTAAAGGTAGAGCAACAGATAATATTTGTATTGAGAGGTTCTGGAGAAGTGCTAAAGTTGAAAAAATATACCTCAATGAATATGAGAGAGTATCAATTCTCAAAAGTGATGTTAAGGATTATATAGAATTTTATAATCATAGAAGATTTCATGAGACATTGAAATATAAAAAACCTATGAATGTTTATTATGATAGTTTAAAAATCAATGATGAGAATTACACTAAATCTAGTGAAAATGTAGCATAGGGTAACAGGTATTTAGGGAATTAGATTTTTGAAAAAGTTGTCTTGACATATTGGGGTAGTATATTATTTATAGTTTAGGTCTTCTTCATAAGTACAGAAAAGAATACAAAAAAGCTATAAAGTGGTACAAACAAGGAATAAAAGCAGGAGACGGTGACTCTGCCTTTAGTCTAGCCCTCCTATACGAAGAAAACCTAAAAGACTATCCGACAGCTATAAAGTACTACAAAAAAGCATACTCACTAGGACATATAGGAGCGACTTTAAACCTTGCACTTTTATATGATGAAATTCTAAAAGACTACCCAAACGCAATAAAGTGGTATAAAATAGGAACAGATAATAAGTTTAATGAATCCCCTTACAACCTCGCAATTTTATACAAAAAAACTCTAAAAGACATCCCAAACGCTATAAAATGGTACAAGATAGCTATAAATATGGGACATGCAGATGCAGTAAAAGGTCTAGCATACTACTACCGCAATAATGGACAAAGAATACTAGCAGGAGCTTATTCTATTAGTCTTATAAATGTAAAATACACAAAAAAAAGAATGCTTGGCTTCTTAAAAAACAAACTAAAATTCACAGATGCAGAACTACAAGAGTCCTACAAACTCCAACTAAAACTAGACATCCCTAAACACTACAGAGGTGGTATTTAAATAGATGTCAGCTATTCCCTCTTCACATCTTTTAAATGAAGACAGACGACTAAGAGCCTTAAGAGGAGCAAGAGATTTTAGACTACTACAAAAATTGGAAACTCTATACAATAGTTACTTGTATATATAAGCAGTAAATCTTTTTTTTAATGCTTTTAAATACTATAACATTTTTGTGACGCTAGATGTGACATTATTCAGATAAACTTATTAAGTAGCAGCCGTGTGGTAGTAACTATTATAAGCACTATCGACATTAAAATTCTATCAATATTTAAATTTATTATAGCTTTAAATCTTTTAAGCGTAAAGCATTAACAATAACAGATACTGAACTAAAACTCATAGCTGCAGCTGCAATCATGGGTGAGAGTAAAAGTCCAAAAAATGGGTATAAAACTCCTGCTGCTATAGGTACTCCTGCACTATTGTATATAAAAGCAAAGAATAGATTTTGTCTTATATTTTTCATAGTAGCGCGGCTTAGCTTAATTACTTTCAATATACCTAGCAAATCACCTTTTATTAGTGTAACTCCAGCACTCTCTATGGCTACATCTGTTCCAGTTCCCATAGCAATTCCTACATCAGCTTGAACTAATGCAGGGGCATCATTTATACCATCTCCAGCCATAGCTACAATTTGACCATCATTTTGCAGTTTTTTAATAATATTTATTTTTCCATCTGGAAGAATATTTGCATATACCTCTTCAATGCCTATTTTTTTAGCAACTGCATTTGCGGTTGTTTCGTTATCACCACTGAGCATCACTACTTGAATATTTTCATCTTTTAATGCTGTTACAGCCTCTTTTGAACTCTTTTTAATTGGATCTTCAATCACAAAAAGAGCTGAAAATTTAGAGTTAATAGCCATAAACATTACACCTTTAGCGTCATTCTTAAAGCTCAAAAGTTCCTCTTTTATAGAGTCTGTATTTACATTGAGTTCATTTAAAAATCTCTCGCTTCCTAAAACAACTTTTTGTCCATTAAGATATGCAAATACTCCTTTCCCTGTAATAGATTCAAAATCTTCTACTTTAGATATATCTATACCATTTGTTTTAGCATACTCTACAATAGCTTCTGCTAAAGGGTGCTCACTCATACTCTCTAGTGAAGCTGCATATCTAACAATATCCTCTTTATTAAAACCATCAGCAATTTTTACATCTGTAACTCTTGGATTTCCCTCTGTTAAAGTACCTGTCTTATCAAGGACTAAAGTTGTGACTTTTTCCATTGTTTCTAATGTTTGAGCATCTTTAATTAAAATTCCAATTACTGCAGCGCGACCAGTCCCAACCATTATAGAGATAGGAGTTGCTAAACCTAAGGCACAAGGACAAGCAATGATTAAGACTGCAACTGCTGATACCATAGCATAAGCAAGTCTAGGCTCTGGACTAAACATATACCATCCAAAAAAAGCTAAAACCGCTGATAGGATAACGATAGAAACGAAATAACCAGAAACTTTATCTGCAAGTTTTTGAATAGGTGCACGAGAGCGTTGTGCTTGTGAAACCATTGCTACTATTTGAGAGAGCATTGTATCGCTACCAACTTTTTGAGCGACCATTAGCATCGTACCATTTTTATTTAGCGTAGCTCCAATAAGTTTTGCATCTTTGGATTTTTGAATAAGTATTGCCTCACCTGTAATCATAGACTCATCTACATTACTTTGTCCTTCTACAACAACACCATCTACGGGAATTTTATCACCTGGCTTTATTCTTAAATAATCGCCAACTTGAATATCCTCAATATTCACATTTTTTTCATTTCCATCTGCATCTATATAATAAGCTTGTTTAGGTGCTAAATTTAAAAGTGTTTTAATTGCAGAGTTCGTCTTACTTCTAGCACGAAGTTCTAAAACTTGACCTAAAAGTACAAGAGTTGTAATTACTGCTGCCGCTTCAAAGTAAACATGCACTAAACCCTCTTTTGTTTGCATCAGAGGTGGAAACAATTCAGGTGCGAACAAAGCTACTATACTGTAAATATATGAAGTACCAACACCAATAGCGATAAGAGTAAACATATTTAAATTCCATGTTTTTATAGACTCATATCCTCTAACAAAAAAAGGCAAACCAGCCCAAATAACTACTGGAGTTGCCAGTATAAACTCAAACCACTGAATACTCAACATAGAGATAGAATCAGGTAAATACTGAGGCAATAAGTCACCAATCATCGCAACAATAAATACTGGTAAAGAAAATACAAAACTTAGCCAGAATCGTTTACTCATGTAGTTAAGTTCTTCATTCTCATCATCTACCTCTACATCCATAGCTTCCAATGCCATACCACACTTTGGACAATTATCAGGCTTATCTTTTATAATCTCTGGATGCATCGGACAAGTATATAAACTTTTTTCTACTTGACACATATTTTCTTTACATTGTGAACTCATAATGAATCCTCCTTCGAACTACTAATTAATTCTACCAAGATTATTTAAATGAATTTCTATAATGGTCTGAAGAATCAAAACAACTTTTCAGCTTGATTAATTTCACCTCTTTACTGCTACCTTATGCTACATTTTCAATAAATAAATCTTTAATATCATAAACTAAATGTATATTTATGATTTGATTTGTATTGTTTTCAATTATCAAATATAAATCAATAATTTTAGATAATTTTAACGAATGATAATATTTATTTGTATTTAGATTTTCCATTTTTACCTTATTCTACTCTTCTGATTTGTTGTGTGTTTACTTACCCAGCGAGTCTATTTTTTTCATTTCCAAAGTCAAATAATGACATTTGTTGAATAGGTTTTTTACATTTAATAATTTCATCTGTTTTATTTAATATTTGTTTCTTAACTTGTTTTGCTATTTCTTCTACCATTGGAATAACTATTGAATTTCCAATTCTATTATATAATTTGGCTTTTGAGCCAAGTAATTTAAAATCATCTTTAAAACCCATTAATCTATAGCATTCTTTTAAAGTTAATTTTCTTACTCTATCATTATGATGTACAAAATATCTTCCTGCTGATTCTTGTGATGATAAGGTGGGGTGTGTTCCATCTGATGAATATATTCTATTTGGTTGTTTATGAACTCTTGATAAATGTATTGTATCTGGTCTTGTCCCTTTTATTCTAATTTTTTTATTTCTATATCCTACAAAAACAAGTCCTGATGGTTGTTTTTTTGGATTCTCAATAAGTGTATATTCACTTTCATCTAAATATTCTATTTCTCCATTATCATCTTCTAAAATATTTTTTATACAAATTGGTTGTTGCCTATCTAGTTTATTAAAATCAAATTTAATTCCATTTAAGGAGCCAACAATTATTGTTCGTTCTCGATTTTGTGGTACACCAAAATCTTTAGCATTTAGTACCTGCCAATTTGTTGTGTATCCTAATTTATTTAAAGCACTTAAAACAACTTTTAGAGTATTTCCATTATCGTGACTTTTAAAATGTTTAACATTCTCTAAGACAATAGCCTTTGGCTTTTTTTCTTTTAATATTCTTTCAATATCAAAGAATAGAGTTCCCCTAGTATCATTAAATCCTTTTTTTTCTCCTGCAATACTAAAAGGCTGACAAGGAAAACCTGCTAGTAAAACATCATGATTTGGTATCTCTTTTTCATCTATTTTTGTTATATCTTTAAATACTGTTTCATTATAATTAGCTCGATACATTTCTCCTGCATGTTCATCTATTTCTGAACTGAATACACAATTACATTCGTTCTTTTCAAAACCTGTTCTAAATCCACCAATACCTGCAAATAAATCAATAAAACTATAACTCATTATTTAACCCTAAAGTTAATTCATTCCATTTTTGTTTATGAATTGCTTTTAATTCTCTATCAATATTTATTAATTCAGAATATGAATTATAAAAATTTTCTAAGTTACTTATTAGTCGCATATAATATTTCAATGTTGCCATAATTCCATTTACTATTATTTGACAACCATGTTCTTCTTTTACTTCTTGAATAATTTTATTTATTTCTTCTTCATCTTCTTTTTTAATTTCATAGTATGATAAAATATAGTATCTTTTAGGATTATATTTTATTATTTTTTCTTTAGCTATTCTTACTATATTTGCATCTATTGGCTTATCTAATTTTATTTCAATAGCTTCAAATAATTCACTCTTATTAAATATTTCAATATCTCCAGCACTTTTTGATGTTCTATCACTTGCTGTGTGACTACCTAATGGTTTTAAAGTACAATTATCATATCTTGATATTTCATTTATGATTATTTTGTAAATTGAATAAAAAGCTAAAACTGGTAATTTTGAACCATAAGATGTTTCATAATTAAATGTAAATTGTTTATCTAATAAGTTTATAATTTTAGAGATTGTTAATTTATCAGGATTTTCTAACGGTTGAATTTCAATTTTATTTTCTTCTTGTATTTTAATTACTTGTTTAAAAAGTTCAACTAAAATAAATTTAGGATTGATACTATTTACTTGAATTTCATTCACAAGTTCTAAAAATGATTTTTTAACTTTCTTATCACTTATTTTACCATTGTAATCCAATGTATAAGGGAAAGGTTGCTCTAGTGAACGAGTAAGCCAACCACTTTCTGCCATAGATGGTAATCCTATCTCTTTTAATGTAGGTGTAATATGGTGTGTATCCATACTTCTACCAGAAAAACCATTTTCTAGTTGAGCTTGATGTATTCTTATATCTTGTTTTGTATGTTTGATTTTATAAATTAATAAAGTAACAAGAACTGTAAAAACACCTTTTTGATTGAAACATTTATTTGCTATTATTTTGATATTTTCTAAAATTGTTTTAGTTAGTTTTTTTGAATAATCTTTTTCGTTTAGTGCTTCATTGTAAATTGATATTAATTGTTTTTTATATAGCATTGAGTATAAGTCCTTATTAAAATTATTTTATCTAAGATTATTTAGATGTTTGATTAATCAAACAAATTTATTCCAATTAAGGCACCTAATCCAAGATATAATAACTTATTATCGGTTTGTTTTTTATCAGTATCATTTTTTTCTAGCTGTTCTATTAATTGTTTTGTTGTAAGTTTTTCATCTTTTGAATCAAAAGATGATTCACCAAATTTTGATAGGAAGATTGATACTAGAATGAAGCCTAAAATTATTCCTAATATTTCCATAATTTTTTTATCCTTTTTAACTGCTACACACCACTATTTATTCAACGAACACTATAGCGAAAGTAGACTTAATATAGAAAAATAAAAGAACACATGAAATGTCCTATTTAAAAGCTAATTTAGCTGATTCTATGATAAATTGTCATATTTTTATGGTTTATAGATATAACTCCCTTGTGTATTGCTCAAAGAAAGAGATAAGTCCTCTCATAAAAGTAGGGTTCAAGATACTCCAAGCCATAAAGAACAAAAGGCTGATTGAGTATAAATTCATCTTTGAGTTTGTACTTGTTCGTGATGCCAAGTATCGCAATTGCTGTTGCTAGACCTAACCAAGCTAAGGCAGGATATTGAGGGAGAGAATCCCCTCCCCAACATATATAATACTACCTATTTAATAATTATTTTTCAAATGGTGACTTAGCATTTATAAATTCTTTTCTAGATATAACCTCATCATTATTTAAATCAATTCTGTCAAATATTTCATTTTTATGATAAGTTTTCATTTCGTCTTTAGATACTAAATTATCATTATTTGTATCTATTGCTTTAAATTCTATATCTGATGTTGTTAACATCTCTGGTTTTTCAACTATATCGTCGCTATTAATATCATTTTTTTTAAACCAATAAGACATAATTCCTGGCATGAATTTACCAAAGCGAGATTTCTTACTCTCTTGTTTTGTAGCATTTCCATCACTATTTAAGTCTATTCTCTCAAAGCGTGAAACTGCAACTTTTTCATATGACTCTTGTGTAATTAAACCTTCACTTGTTTTATCATATTTATTATAGATACGCGAGCCCATATCTCCACCTCTAAATTTACCAGCACATCCACTAATACTTATTACTACTAAAACTAAAGTAATCATTGTTATTATATATTTCATTATTATTTCCTATTTTTTAAAATAAAGTTTTGCACCAATAACCAAATCATCATGTGCACTTAATATTAAATTTGATGGTGTTTCTACATTGAAATCTGTATATTTAATAGTAATATTTCCATCAATAGACAAGCTACTATCATCCTCTTTTATATTCACAGGAAAAACTATCTCTTTACTTACACCATTAAGAGTCATAGTCCCCATTGCTTGATTGTTGTTAATTTCATAAATAAAAGTCATTAACTTATGCTTTTCAACATTCAAATACTCTGCTACATTTGTATCTCTTCTTTCATCATCACTATTAAAGGACAATGTATCTATAATAAGTTCGCCTTTATACCCATCATTTGCCTTTTCTAAATTTCCTTTAAGACCTTTATTTATTCCAAGTATAGTATGAGTACTAAAAAACTGATCTTTTTTTGCTTCATAATACACTTGTGATTTTGATGCATCTAAACTAAACTCTCCTGCAAAAAGTAGCATGCTACTTAATATAACTAATATTATTTTTTTTAACATTTTAAATCCTTTTTATTTAGAACTTGTAGTTCCAATTAGTTGTCATTTAGAAGTATATATGTTTGAAACTTAACCACTTGTTAAGGACAAGTAAAAAATTTATATCTTAAACTTACTTTATGGAAGCAAAAAATTATACTTTAAACAACTCACTTGTATACCCAATAAATGCTTTAAGTTTTGAGATGAAAAAGACAAAAGAAAGCACCTAGTATCACTTACAAATAGTGGAGAAAAATTACTCTTTTTCGTTTACTTACCAAACAAAGTGCTAATATTTTTCATACTACTAAAAATAAGATTCTCATCAACCTTAGCATCTACAAAAATCTTTTTAAATTCTTTTGCATCTCCACCTGTTAAGATTATTGGCATCTCATAAGAAAGCACTTCATTTTGTAGTGTTTTTAAAAAACCATAACTTATAGCATCTATGGAGTTTTTTGGTAAAACATTTAAATCTATATCAAAGTTAAACTCATAATCTAGAGCAGGAGATATATCTTTGTAAGTTTTACTCATCGCTCTTTTTCCTGGATAAATAAAGCCACCAAGAAACTCGCCATTTTTAACCACATCAACAGTTATTGCACTTCCTGCATCTACTATGACTCCATTTGTTACAGCCATAGATGCCACTATTCTATCTATGCCCATTGTTTTATAATATTTGCTCATATCTATTTTTTGTGAAAGGTCTATCCAGTTTTCTAAGTTTTTTAAAATATGTTTGATTTTTTTATTTACACAAATGTAATAGATTTTTTCTTTTATCTCAGATGGATTAAAAGAGTTTACATCTTCTTTATAATCTATCTCATCTTTTAAAAAGTGATATGAAGTATTTCCAATGTCACATAAAAACATTACTGAATTTTCCAGCCTTGTGTTTTAAATGCTTCTTTTGCTTTAGAACAAAGTGGTGCATCTATAAAAATCAGTTTATGTTTAAAGTCATGCCCACAAAAAATAACTAACTTTGCATAAATCTCTTCAAACTTATGAACATCTTTCATAAGCAGTCTGCTTTTTTGACTAACTGCAAAGATTGCCCAAAAATAACCTCTTATATCTGTCGCTTTATACATTTTTATTTTATTACGAATAGCCAATTCTTTTGGGCTAATCTCTAACATTTTTTTATAAATTTTCCCTTTTTGTCTAAGAGAGTCCACCATCATTTGCATATCTATTTGTACACCTTTATATTGTATGCCTGTATTTTATCTTTTATTTCATAAAAGTTAGGTGTAGATGCGAAACAACTTCTCATGGTACAAGCCAAATAATTTCCTTTTGTTTTATCTTTTTTACTAAGTATATATGGATAAGAAATTTTCTTTATTTTTCTTTTATCTTGAAGTAAAATCTCTTTAGAGTTTTTTAATGTCACAACCTTTTGCTTCTGCATTAAAAAAGCAATCGCAGATGCTGGTACTTTTGATAGTTCTTTCTCTATTTTGTCATTTTGATATTCTAAAGTTTCAAGTGCTAATTTTTCATACCTAAAAGATGACTTTAAAGAAGCAAGTCTTATAATATTTTGAGTCATTTTTGCTAAAGCTGATGTATAATATTTATCATTCATATCGGCTTTTATGTCTAGTTTGTCATTACTTAAATACCAGATGCCATCTTTATAAAATCTATGTTTTGCCTGTGCTAAAAAATACTCAGCTTTTACTAACTTATGCTCATCATAATCAACCTCATATCCAGCTATTAAAGCTGAAATCAAAAAACTATAATCTTCTAAAAGTCCTAGCTGTTTTGGTTTTACACCCATAATGCTTTGATGATACAACTCTCCTCTTTTATGCATAAACTCTAAAAGTGCCTCTAGATGCTCAGTTCCTTTTTTTGCATATTTGTTGTCAATAATACTCGCTTTAAAAAGTGCTTCTATCATCATAGCATTCCAAGCGGTATTTATCTTTTTATCAATAAACGGGTATATTTTTTTCGCTCTTACTTTTTTCAACTCACTTCTAAACTTTTTAAAGCCTTTGTTTCGTTTGTCATCTTCAAAAGATAGATGTATATAATCATTAAAATTTGTAAACTCTTCAAACTCAAATCCACTTTGTTTTTTCGCCTTTTGTATCTGTGAAGTTGTAAATACAAAATACTCACCCTCTTTATGATTTGTATCAGCATCACTTGCACTATAAAAAAGGTTGTTTTTAGAAAAGCGTTTTTTTACCATCTTTATAGTTTCTTCTACTACATCTTTATATAAGTGTTTGTTCGTTAAAAGATATGCCCTTACATATAGTGGAATTAACTCCGCTTGATTGTAAAGCATCTTCTCAAAATGTGGAATCTCCCAAGCGGCATCTACGCTATAACGAAAGAAACCACCATCTATATGGTCATATAGACCTCTCATAGCCATAGCATCTAGCATATTTAACGCATTTGTCTGAAGTTTTTTGTTCTTTGTTAAAAGCGCTAAGTCCATCATCAAAGAAAGTTTAGAAGCCTCAGGGAATTTTTTGCCTCTACCAAAACCGCTATAAACATCATCATACTCTTTTAATATAGATAAGCTCAAACTCTCTATCGTAATTTTCGCTTTAGAAGTTTTTAGTCTCTTTATTTTTATTAATTCCTCTTTATATTCTATTTTATATCCATTAGCTATTTTTTCTAAAAGCGTATCTAAGCCTTCATGGTAGACCTTTTTAGCCAGAGGGATATATGTCCCTATGAATAAAAGCTCTTTTTTATCATTTAAAAATACACTAAGAGGCCAGCCACCTACTCTATTTTTTACTTTTTTATGTAATTCTTGATAGTATATATCAAGATGTGGCATCTCTTCTTTATCAATTTTTACACAAATAAAGTTTTTATTAAATATTTTTGATATTTTTTTATTTTCAAAAGACTCTTTTGCCATAACATGACACCAATGACAAGTTGAGTACCCAATAGATAAAAAAACTTTTTTATTTTCTCTTTTTGCTATAGCAAATACTTCATCAGAGTAAGCGACCCAATTTATAGGATTTGTGGCGTGTTGAATCAGGTATGGGGAAGTCTCTTCAGACAAGCTATTTACTCCATTTTGAGCATTTAAAGATATAACAAAAATTAATGATATAATTATACGTTTCATAATAATAATTATACCTAAATAATATAATGTGATTTTAATGTGATAGAAGGTATAATCTCAACTTAATTTAAATATAAATAAAAAGGAGAATTGATGAAAAGACTAGTTAGCATACTTCTTTTTTCTGCTCTAATCTTAAATGCTTCGAATGTAAATAACTCTACATCTCTTACACTAGATGAAGCACTAAAAATTCTAAAAACAAATAACTTAGAGATAAAAACTGCCTCTTTTGATGTACAAGCAGCAAAAGAGCAAACAAATACAGTAA
This sequence comes from Sulfurimonas sp., assembly GCF_029027405.1. NCBI lineage: Bacteria > Pseudomonadati > Campylobacterota > Epsilonproteobacteria > Campylobacterales > Sulfurimonadaceae > Sulfurimonas > Sulfurimonas sp. Next base: position 1,207,442 of record NZ_CP093396.1, on the reverse strand, counting down.
GTGGAAGTCATTGGGGTAAACTTGACTTCATGCAAGACTACGCAAACTCAAATGATGCAGGAAATGTATTTGGTTTTAAACTAACTTCTAGAGAAGCAAGTTTTGGAGACTTTGGTTTTGATGAGTTTTTATCTCAGATGGGAAGTATTGGTACTCCTGCTGGGCAACAAGCTCTTTTAGCAACACAACCTGATAAACTAAACTACCCAGATGCAAGAAACTTTTTTCAAAGTAAACTAAAATACGAGATTCCACTTTTTACAGGTTTTCAAATATCTAGCTATGTTGACATAATGAAGTCAATGACAAAGATGAAAAAACTTGAAAAATCTCAAGTTATAAATGAAAAAATATATCAAATCAGAAAAAGCTTTTATGATATGGCTCTACTTCGTAACTCTACAAATAACTTAAATAAAATTCTAACAAATATTGACACCCTAGAAAATATGACCGAAAAAATGATAGAAGTTGGATATGCAAAAAAGGTTGACCTTTTAGAAGTTCAAGCTAAAAAAGGAAATGTTAAAAGACTTCTTCTTCAAATGGACTCAAATCAAAAACTTTTATACCATTACATAAGTTTTTTACTAAACGAAAAAGTAACAAATATATCTACTCCAGATACAGATGTTCAGATGCCAAGCCTAAGTGATAAAGAAGTTTTAAGCAAAAACTTAGATATAAAAAGAGCAATTACAGGACTTGAAGTTCGTAAAAGCATGGTTGATGTTTCAAAATCATCTTACTATCCTATGGTAGGTGCTTTTGGAGAACTTTCAACTGCTGATGACTCTTTTTTAGGAGATGCTAGTGACCATCAAGCATATACAGTTGGGGCAAGACTTACTTGGAACATCTTTAACGGTGGCATCGATAGTGCAAAAGTTGAAAAATCAAGAATAGAGCAAATGAAAACAAAAACTCAAGTTCTTTTAGCAAAAAAAGGTATCGCTCTTAAGGTATCTAAAATAAGAACCGAAATAAATACTTACGACTCACAAATAAGCTCTTTAGAAAAAGAGTTAAAATTAGCAGATGCTATTTATAAAAACTATGAAGGTAGATATAGAGAAAAGTTATCTTCTATGAGTGATGTGATTATAAAGCAGTCTGAGCAAATTCAAAAAATACTAGAATTACAAATGGCACAGAACAAAAGAAATGAGCGTATCTTCGCTCTTGAGAAATTAGCAAACGGAGAAAATAAATAATGATAAGCAATAAATTGCAATGCAGAAAACCACTAAATGGTTTTAGTAAAAAAATATTAATATTAATCGCACTTGGAGTTTCACTAATAGCAGAAACTATCACTCTTTCAGGAAGTGTAATTTCAGATAACCAAAAAATGATAACAAGCCGTTTTATGGGTTTCGTTACACAAGTTAATGTTAGCGAAGGTGAGAAAGTACAAAAAGGTCAAACACTTTACAAGATAGATTCAAGAGAGATAGACTCGGCAAAAAGACAATCAGAACTAAGCCTTCAAATGTATCAAAACCAATACACAAATGTAAAACTAAACCTAGATAGATATAAAAGACTTCTAGCACAAGACATGGTTTCAAAATATGAAGTTGAAAACCTAGAACTTGCTGCCATAAATCTTCAAGATATGATTTCTATTGCAAAAGCAAGACTTCAAGAAGTTCTTAACCAATACAGATATTTAAATGTAAAAGCTCCAAATGATGGTGTTGTTGTTGCCAAAAATATTAAAGTTGGAGAGATGGCAATGCCAGGGATGCCAGCTATCATTCTTTCTGATTTAAGTGATTTAAAAATAAGTGCTGAAATAGCTGAGAGTAATTTAAATCGCATAAAACATGGAACAAAAGTTATTGTAAAAATTCCTTCATTAAACTTAAAAAGTATCGGTAAAGTAAGTGCCATTATACCTAGTTCAAACCCAATGACGCATACATTTAAAATTAAAATATCATTTAAAACTAATAGCAAATCAGTATATCCTGGTATGTACGCAACGATAGATATAAACTAAGGGGAAAATATGAATGAAGATATAAAACCTCAAGACATAAAGCCTTATATACCAACTGACTCAGCTGGAAAATTATCCAAAGCATTTTTGAGAAATCCTTTAACTGTTGTGCTTGGTATCTTTTTACTAGCTATTGGTTATCTCTCACTTATGATTATGCCTCGTGAAGAAAACCCACAAATGGTAGTAAGTGGCTCAACGGTAATCGTTGTTCTTCCAGGAGCAAGTGCTGCTGAGATACAAAGAGTTATAGTTAAACCTCTTGAGAGAAAGATGAAAGAAATAAAGGGTGTTGAACATATTTATGGAACGGCAATGGATAATGTAGGAATCGTAAATGCTGCCTTTTTTATAGGTGAAGCTAAAGAAGATTCAAACCTAAAAGTGTATGATAAAATTATGCAAAATTATGATATTTTTCCCAAAGGTGCTATGAATCCTATTGTAAAACCTTTGGATATCGATATTGATATTCCTATTGTTTCTGTTGCATTTTTCTCAAATAATCCAGATATGAGCAAAACTGAACTCTATGAAAAAGTCAAAAAAATACAACATCATTTAAATGGTTTAAACAATGTTGCTGTAACACAAATCAAAGGTGGGAATAAAACTCAATTTAATATAGAAGTAGATTTACATAAACTCTCCGGTTTTAACCTTTCAATGGGACAAATCGTTAAAGCAGTTCAATCACTTTCATATAGTGTTCCTTCAGTTAAAAACAGAACCAAAGACAACAAAATCGTTATGGTTGGGGTAAAAAATGCTATTGAGAGTGAAAAAGATATTGGCAATATCATTATTGCACAATATATGGGTTCTCCAATCTATTTAAACCAAATAGCAAAAGTAGAAAAATCTCATGATATTCAAAATTTTAAGTCAGTTCAAATAAGCGTTAAAGATAAAGACGGTAAATTTTCTGCTCTTCAAGATCAAGTAACTCTTACAGTTTCAAAGCTTCAAGGTACAAATGCTGTTTTAATCGCAGATGCTGTTAAAAGTGAACTAGAATCTTTTAAAGGCTTTTTACATCAAAATGGTATAAGTTTTGTAATTACAAGAAATGATGGGCAAAGAGCAAATGAAGCGGTTAATGAACTTGTATATCATCTAGTTTTATCTATTGTAATTATCGCAATTTTATTGGTTCTTGTTCTTGGTTGGAGAGAATCACTTATAGTTACATTTACTGTTCCTGCCATCTTAGCAATTACACTCTTTGTTGCTTACTTAACAGGTCAGACAATTAACCGTATTACTCTTTTTGCATTTTTGCTTTCTCTTGGACTTTTAGTAGATGCGGCAATTATTGTTATAGAAAATATTCATAGACATTATCATGATCCAGCATCTGCACACTGCAATAAAGACGATTTAATGATTAGAGCGACTGATGAGATTGGACCACCAACTAACATCGCAACCTTAGCAATTATCATGACAATGGTACCTATGGCATTTGTTGGTCAAATGATGGGTCAGTTTATGCAACCTATTCCTGCTAATGTTCCTGTTGCTCTTATAGCTTCACTTTTCATTGCTTATATATTTACACCTTATTTAGCTGTACGGATGTTAAAGCGTCCAGATTTTAGTGTAAAAGGAGGTCACTAATGTTTGATAAATTTGAGAAAATAATATTAAGTATTATTCAAAGTTCTTCTAAGAGAAAATTCGTTTTAATTGCAACTCTTGTAGCTTTTATACTATCTATATTAATGATTGCTCCATCAAAGATGGTTTTAGCAAAAATGCTACCGGGAAAAAACAATGACACTTTTAACATCTACGCAACACTCGCAACAGGAAGTTCAATAGAACAAACTAAAGAAGTTACAGACTGTATAGTTTCTTATGTTCAAAAAGAAAGTGAAGTTATTGATATAGAAGTATTTTTAGGCATGGGTTCCCCTCTTGACTTTGCTGGTCTTATCAAAGGTTCTCATTTTAAAAACTCTGAAAATGTTGCAGAGGTTGTTTTAAATTTATCAGCAAAACATCACAGAGATGAGCCTTCGTTTTTGATGGTTCAACGCATGCGTCCTGTTATCGTAAAAAACTGTGAAAAAATTTATGAAGATACTATTATCTCTTTTATAGAGCCACCTGCTGGACCTCCTGTACTTGCTGCTATAGTTGCTGAAATATATGGAAGCGATGCTAATGGAATTAGAAAGCTAGCTGTCAAAGTATCTGATGTTTTTAAAAATACAGATGATTTAGTAGATATTGATATCATGCAAGATGAAATTTATGATACTTATGAGATTAAAATAAATAGCACAAAGATATCTCGTTCTGGAGTGAATGTAAAACAGTTAAATGAAATCATTTACCTTGCATTTGAAGGTATGCAAATAGCTGTGAAAAACTCTGATGTTTATAACGACCAGATTCCTATCTATTTATCGTTATCTCAAGAGTCTAAAAAGTTCACTTCTAAAGATATCAACTCAGTAAAAGCAAAACTAGGCTCACTAAAACTAATGAATAACATGGGTATGATGATACCTTTAATAGAACTTGTAACTATCGTACCAAAAAAGTCTAACCCTTTTATAATGAGTAAAAATCTTCACCAAATGACAAATGTAGTGGCTGAAACAGATATGGTATCTCAGGTTTATCCTTTAATGGAAGCGAGAAATACTATACTTGATACATTTAAAGATGAATATGAAATCCAAAAGATTGGTATATTCAATCTTCAGCTTATAGATAAAAAAACAAAAAATATTTATAAAATAATTTGGGATGGAGAGATGGAAGTAACACTAGATACTTTTGTTGAACTTGGTGCTGCTTTTATTGCTGCTTTAATTTTAATCTTTTTACTAATGGTTATTTACTATAAAAGCTATGCTATTAGTGGTATCATTCTCTTAGGCTCTTTTCTCTCTATCATTGGAGTAATAGTAGGTCACTGGATTATGGATGTATTTACGCCAGATACTTTTTTCCTAACTGCAACTTCACTCATAGGCTTTATTGCTCTCATTGGTATTAGTTCAAGAAACTCACTTCTTCTTATAGACTTTACTAAGTCACTTATGAAAGATAAAAATATGCAAAAAGATGAAGCTATCGCTTACGCAGCATCTACTCGTGCTAAGCCTATCTTCTTAACAGCTGCAGCAATTATCTTAGCATCTACGCTTTTAGCTGGAGATGCTGTATTTGGCGGTCTTGGAGTTGCTCTGATTTTTGGAACAATTGCGGCCGTTGTAGCTTCGCTTCTTGTTGTTCCTGTATTGATGTACAACACAGACTTGAAGAAGCACTTTAATTTACAATAGTGTATACTATGTGAAAAGACTAAAACAGGAAGTCTATGAGAGAAAGTTTAAAAAGTTATATTGAATTCTTTGAAAAAACATTAAATTTATCAAATTTATGTTGGTGGATAATCGATTTTGAAAAAAATCCTGATAACTACTACTGCAACGAATTTATGGAAGATACTTTCTCTTTAGATAAAAATTTGCCGTTTCACTCAGTTGAAGACACCTGCCCTATTGCGGGTGATTATTCATGTAAAACCATAAAACATACAAAAATAGTTGTTGATGAGTATAAAGAGCTTATAAATGGAAAAACAAACGAGTATAATAATAAATTTCCATACTATGATAAAAAATTAAATAAAAAACTTTATTTTTCAAGTCAAGCTAAAGTCTTAGACAAAAATGAGAAAAATGAAGTATCGATACTTTATGGAATTATTACAGATATTACAGCCCAAGAAGAACAACGATATGAGATAGAAGAATATACAAATATAATCAATAAATATGTCATAACCTCAGAAACTGATGTAAATGGTATGATTACATCTGTGAGTGACGCTACTTGTAAAATATCTGGTTATACAAGAGATGAACTTATCGGTGAAAGTCATAGACTTTTAAGACACCCTGACATACCAAATAAGGTATATAAAAATTTATGGGAAACTATAACAGATAAAGAAGTGTGGCATGGCGAGTTTAAAAATGTAAGAAAAAATGGAACAGTATACTGGGTAAAAGGTATAGTTGCTCCATGCTATGATGAAAACAATAATATCAAGGGCTATACATCTGTAAGAGAAGATATCACACATAAAAAAATTATAGAAAAATTATCTAAAAAAGATAAACTAACAAACCTTTATAATAGATCTAAATTAGATGAAGTTCTTCAGTATGAATATGAAGCCGCAAAACGATACGATAAAAATCTTTCTTTGATATTTATTGATATTGATTATTTTAAATTAGTTAATGATTCTTGTGGTCACTTAGTTGGTGACGAGGTACTTGTTCAGTTTGCGAATTTACTTAAAAACAATTTAAGAAAAAGTGATTTAATAGGAAGATGGGGCGGGGAAGAATTTATTATTATATGTTCAAATAGCAATATATTAGATGCAACACAGCTAGCTGAAAAATTAAGAATATTGATAGAAAATTTTAATTTTAATATGGTTAAAAAGAAAACAGCAAGTTTTGGTGTAACAGCGTATAGAAAAGGAGATAGTATAAAATCTTTACTCAACAGAGTAGACCGTGCTCTTTATATGGCAAAAAAATTGGGTAGAAATAGAGTTGAAAAGTCTTAATCATATTTATTTATCGTATGAAAGACAAGCTTACTTAAAGAGTATAATGCTCCTAAAAATCAAGACAACTATTCTAAAGATTTAATTTCATAAGCGACTGCTACTTTATCCTACACTTTTCAGATATTCAAGATAAACATTCATGAGAGTTCTAAAAAATCTTTCAATTACAATATTATCTATGCTTCTTCCTTTTCCATTCATAGAAATTTTTATGTCATACTTTTTTAATATTTGAGTATGTTCATGACTTGTGTATTGGCTACCTTGATCTGAATTAAATATTTTAGGTTTAGGAAATTTAGCGAGTGCATCTTCGAGAACATCAGTTGCAAGTGTTGCATCCATTGAGTTTGTACCACAAGGGCATGATAATATTTTATATGAGAGTATAGCCTTGCTATGCCAGTCTATAACAGCAGCTAAATACATAAACCCACCATTGATACGGATATAGGTGATATCTCCACTGCCGTGAGCTTGTGAGGAAATGCCTTTGGGGTGCCACACTTCGTTTGGAGTTGGAATATAAATCGTTTTCCTTCTGCCAATTTTAGTCCAGTAGTGTTTAAGTAAGTACTCATAAATTGGATGTGCTTGATTCTTGAGGCTAGTGAGTTTATTTTTCGTTGGATATATCGCTTGTATGCCAAGTATCCCCATATATTTTAAAACTCTATTCCTACCAATAGCATATCCATCTTCTTTGAGTTGCGCATAGATAAACCTATAACCATACTCTGAATTTTCAGTAGCTATTTCATATATCTTGTGAAGTAGTTTTATACTCTCTTGACTCATTGGCACTGGTTGATAGTAGTAACTACTTCTGCTAATACCAAGACTTTCACACTGCTCTAACACAGATATTTTATTATGCTTAGACTCTATTAGAGACTTTTAATTATCAAAGTGCCCGTAGGAAATGCCCTTGGGGTACCAAGCTCTTTAACTTTCCCATTGCCCACTCCGCTTTGATAGTTGCTTTGCCCAGTGCTTTTGCTAATCCATCATTTTCTGTTTTTAACTCTTCAATTTCATCTCTATAAGCTTTAGTCGCTCCAGCAACATCAAATGCAAGTGAAGCATTTTCTAAAAACTGTGTTTTACCCTCAAGGGGCACCTCGTCCATTTTCCTAATGATTGAGAAGTGATTATATATTTAGTTGTAATTTGACTTGTAGTCATATCTTCTCTTAACATTTCTAAGACTATTTTAGTTTTTTGTTCGGCTGTATATGTCTGCCCTTTTTTTCGACTCATAAAATTCCTTTGACATGTAATTTACACACGTAATTCATCTCCATATTTCTTACTTATTTTAGCTTTTTTGAAAATAAATCCCGCTGAATAGGTGTTTTAGATTTTAGGGGCATTATAATTCATTTTATTTTAACTTTTGAATCATTTAATTCTTAGTATGAATTTAGGTTGCCATTCCAGTTAATATTTTATAAAGTTTATTTTCAATATAATCAAACAGAAGGAGTTATCATGCGTTTATCTTTCAAAAATAAAATTATTCTCACTATGGCTATGTTTTTAGTCATATCTTTATTAATTTTTGGCGAATTTGCCTTTGTTGATAGCAAAGCAAGCCTTCGTACAGAGATAGAGAAAACAAAATTAATAGAAGCTCAAATCTTAAAAAATGATATAGAGTCATGGTTAAATGCAAAAATACTCGTCCTTGAAACAAGCGCAGGTGATATATCTCTGCTTTCAGAATTCACAGTTGAAAGTTTAAAACCATATTTAAAGACAACACATAAGCTTACCGAGGCTACTAGTACTTATATGGGGATTGAAAAGACTGGACTTGCTGTATATGGAAACAATCAAACACAAGCGGTAGGATATAAACCAAGAAAAAGACCTTGGTATATAGATGCCAAAGCAAAAGGTCACTCATATGTAACAGAGGTTTATATTGATCAGATAACTGGGAAACCAACCATATCTATAGTTACTCCTGTATATAAAAGTTCAAAACTTTTAGGTGTTATATCAGTTGATATATTTTTAGATGAAGTTATAGAAAAAATAAATGAAGTAAAATTTAAAGGTGGTTATGCCTTTGCTACAGATTCTACTAAAAAAATAAATTTTCATCCTAAACAAGAGTTAGTTGGTAAAATGCTGTTCAACCAAGACCCTTCTTTAAGAGCCTTAAAACCTTTTATAAAAGAAAGCAAGTCTGGTATATATCATTATATTTTTGAAGGTAAAGATAAATTACTTGGATTTAGTGAACTATCTAATGGTTGGGTAGTGTATGTAAGTATAGACAGTGATGTGGCATTTGAAAGTGTTAATCTAATGATGGTTAAACTAATTATCACAGGTTTTATTATGCTTGTCGTTTCTTTAATTATTGTAAATATACTTATTCGTATATTATTTAAACCTCTTGAAGATCTCAATATTCTTATAGAAAATCTTTCAAGTGGTGAAGGTGATTTAACTCAGCGGATAGAAGTTAAATCAGATGACCAAATTGGAAAGATAGGTAGAAGTATTAATGCATTTATACAAAAGATACATGAAATAATTGATGTAGCTAAAAAAAACAGTGCAGAAAATGCTTCAGTAGCTCATGAATTGTCAGTATCAGCTACTAATGTTGGCAGATCTACAGAGACTCAATCTTCGATAGTATCAAAGACAACTACTGAAGCAACTCAGTTAAAAGAGTATTTACATGATTCTGTAGCAAATGCTGAAGAATCAAAAGACGAATTAAAAAATATAACGATAAATCTTCAAAAGGTTGAAAATGATGTCTCAAACCTTTCAAATCTTCTTCAAGATACAGCAGAAAATGAAGTAGAATTAGCAGATAAACTATCTCAAGTTAGTGTAAATACAAATGAGGTAAAAGATGTATTATTAGTTATTAATGACATAGCTGACCAAACAAATTTACTTGCCCTTAATGCAGCTATAGAAGCTGCTCGTGCTGGAGAACATGGGAGAGGGTTTGCGGTTGTTGCTGATGAAGTTAGAAAACTTGCAGAGCGTACACAAAAGTCACTTGTAGAAATAAATGCTACTATCAATCTAGTTATACAGTCAATCAACGATGCTAGTGATGATATGAATACAAATTCCGAAAATATCAATAAAATATCTACTATTTCAGTAGAGGTTAAATCGAATGTTTCAAATGTATCGAATGTTTTAAATAAAACTATTGATACAACTTCAGCAACTATTCAAGACTATATAGATACATCTTTGAAAATCGATAATATTTCTAAAGATATATACTCTATAAATGAAATATCTAGTGCAAATGCTAGAAGTGTAGAAGAGATAGCAAGCGCTAGTGAACATCTTTACTCTCTTACTGAATCACTTAACAATGAACTAAACAAATTTAAATCATAAGTTAAGCAAAGTAAATATAGTTATGTCACTTAAAATGTCATATCTATTGCAACTATATAACTTCAAACACTCTTTTATTCCCCTCTTTTTTTATTTGTGAAAAATTATCTAAATATTCTAAATAAGCAATAATATACTTTCTACTAAGAGGATAGTTTTTTTTAAAATTTGCTATATCTATATAACCTTCTTTACTTATTATCTCTTTCATGTCAAAGATAAGTTTGTTTAAAGAGTTTGCGTGGATAAAAAGATTGTGCTGAAGTCTTATGATTTGTTTTTTTGAAGTTAATGATTTTAAAATTGTATCACCCATTTTTCTATCTAAATCTAACTCATCATAGATGTTATACGGAGCAGTTGGAGCAAAGCCCTCTTCTTCTAAGCGTTTTAAAACCACACCTTCTAGTGAACTTTTAAAATCTTCTTCTATGTTTGCATTTTGATATAGGTTTCCATCTTTAACTAAAAAATCTTCTTCTAAAAGTTCTTTTAAAACCATTTCTATAAAAGCTTCACTTGCCCACTTTAGTCTAAGTTTTATAGATGAGTTTGACAAAAGTGCATACTGATTTTTTGTATATATATCTTTTATATTTTGATAAATGATTTCTTTTGTTGAACTCGGATAAATTATTAACTCTCTCTCATCAACAAAACAATTTTCTAGCTTTTTTGCATAATCCAGTGCTTCTGTATGAGAAAGTGAAAATCTTTGAGCAGAAGAGATTAGCCCCAAACCTTTTTTATGAGCCAAAAGTAGTATGGAGTAAGCTTTTGGGATATCTTTGGCTTCTAGTGCCTTTAATAAGTCTAATTTTTGACTTTTTTTCATAGGCTCACTTACAGGATTTAGTATTACTCCACCAGCTATACTTACTCCGCCATCTCTGATAATTATTTTTTCATTGTAGATGCTAAATATATCTTCATTACTTTTAATAGTTGCAAAACCTTGAGTTAAAGATTCCTCAGAATTAAAAAGTAAAATCTTTGCATCTATCTTTTTTGAACCAATATATATAGAGTAGTTTCTGTTGTGATGTAAAAACTTTTTATTTAAAGTTTTAAAAGATATATCTACAAGGTTAAAACCTCTTAAATAACCTTTTTTACTTATGACAAAACCTCGTTTAATACTCTTAGCATCTATGTTTGCTAGGTTTATTGCAACTCTATTTGAGATATTTGCCGTGTCAGTATCTTTGTCATGTACTTGAAGGTTTTTAACTTTAGCCTCTTTTTTCATATCGCAGATAAAAATTTTCTCATTTAAGCTCAGCGATTTACCCAATACAGTACCTGTTACAACTGTACCGATACCTTTTAAACTAAAAGCTCTATCAACATAGCATCTAAAGAAATTTTCTTCTACTCTTGAACTAGCGTCTAGACAAAACAACTTTTCTTTTAAAACTTCTATACTTTGCTCATCGTAAATTGACACTCCCATAGAAAGTTTTATGTCAAAATCATACGCAGATATAAACAGTTGTATATCTTTTATCTTTGTTTTTAAGTCATCCTCTGTTACTAAATCTTTTTTAGTAATCACTAATACTGCATTTTTTACACCTAAAAGATTTAAAATGTCTAGATGCTCTATAGTTTGAGGTTTAATTCCTTCAACTGCACTAACAACTATAAGCACACAGTCAAAAGAAAATGCTCCAGCTATCATATTTTTTACAAGTTTTTCATGCCCTGGTACATCTATGAAAGCTATATTTTTATCATCTTTTTTTATGTTTGAAAAACTAAGGTCTATGGTTATACCACGCTCTTGTTCTTCTTTTGTACTATCACCATCAAAGCCATTCAAAGCTTTAATAAGTGCTGTTTTTCCATGGTCAATATGACCACAAGTCCCAATAATGAAGTTAGACACTTGCTATCTCTTTTGTTGCATTAATAAGTTCTTGAATTTCTTTTTCTTGTATTGCTCTAAAGTCTATTAAAAATCTATCATTTTCTATACGACCTATAATTCTTTTGGCTCTAAATAATTTTTCCATCTTATTTGGTTTAAAATTTTTAACTTTTATGCTCAAAGCGATAGTTGGTATTTTTCTATTTGGCGTAGTTCCTCCACCTATAACAGTTGTAGTTTCAATGATTTGACACTCTGCTATATCAGAGATAGCATCTAGGAGTTTTTGAGCATTTTGTTTTAACTCATCAACGCTACTAAAAAGCATTTTAAGTGTTGGAATATCTTCCAACTTACCAAGTAACACCGAAGTTATGTTTTCTTCTAAAATAGCTAAAGTAATTTTATCAACTCTTAACATTCTAAGAAGTTGATTTTTCTTTAACTTTGAGATATACTCTTTTTTCCCAACGATGATTCCTGCTTGAACACTACCTAAAAGTTTATCCCCTGAAAAACTGAGTAAAGATGGATTTAGTTTCATATACTCTAAAACTGATGGTTCATAAGCATCTAGACCATAAGGCAAATCAAACAGATGCCCACTTCCCATATCATAGTAGTCAATTACATCATGCCTAGATGCTAACTCGACTAACTCTTTAAACTCTACTTCACTGCTAAACCCTTCTATGGAGTAGTTTGATTTATGTACTTTCATAAGCATAGATGTTTTTTGAGTTATGGCATCTTCATAATCATGCAGATTTGTTTTATTTGTAGAACCGACTTCAACGAGGTTAGCCCCGCTATTTCTCATAACATCAGGGATTCTAAAACTTCCACCAATTTCTACAAGTTCTCCACGACTAACTATTACTTCTTTTCTTTTAGCAAAAGTATTTAGTATCAAAAAGACAGCACTTGCATTATTGTTCACTATCAAAACATCTTCACAACCAAGAACTCTACATATTACATCTGAAATGTGAGAATATCTCTCCCCTCTTTTACCTTTGTCTAAATCATATTCTAAATTATTGTAACTAGATGCCAGAGTTTTGATTTTTTCAAATACTTTCTCGTCTATAAGACTTCTACCTAAATTTGTATGAACTATAACACCCGTTGCATTTATAAGTTTTTTTAAAGATGGTGTCGTTATTTTTTTATATTTTTGTAAAACTTCTAAGATTAAATCTTCTTCTTTAAACTCTTTTATCTTTTCATTTAAAATATTTTCTCTTAAATTTTGTAAAACTTCTTTTGTCAAACTTGTAATTAAAGATGTTGAATATTCTTTAAAATCTTCATGTAAAACAAACTTATCAACTTTCGGAATTGATTTTAGTAAAAACATTTTTACCCTTTTATATGTTTTTTATATACTCTGGTGTAAACTTTCGTTGTACAAAATTGGGGGGTATGTGACCCTGGTGGGCACCACAGGTTTCAACCCTGATTGGAGGTTTTGCTGACAAATCCTCGGGAGGTTCGATTCCTTTGCCTTCTCGCCAAACTCTAGTACACTATAATCGGTCTATCTGCACGAGGAATAATATTCCCAATAACAGTTGCGTAACCATAGGTAAAATCTTCTACTCTTTTTATATACTCTTTAGCATCACTTTCTTTCATAGAAATCAAAAGCCCACCTGATGTTTGTGCGTCACAAAACATTAACTTATATTTTTGTGTCTCTCCGATATAAGTAACCTTATCCTCTAAATACTTCATATTTTTTTTACTTCCACTTGGAACTACATCTTTACTTACCAACTCAAAAGCATCTGTGATAACTGGAACCTTACTAGCATCTATAGATAAAGTAACATTATCGTTAGTTGACTCTAGTGCATGACCTAACAGACCAAAACCTGTTACATCAGTACAAGCACTTACTTCATACTCAGCTAATAACTTAGATGGAAGGTAGTTAAGAGTTTCTAAGATTTTAATAGTTTCTAGCATTGTTTGTTCACTTAACATATCTCTTTTAATCGCTGTGGTTAAGATACCCATACCAATAGGCTTTGTTAAGACTAAAACATGCCCAATTTTTGGAGTATTGTTTCTTAAAACCTTACTTGGATGTATCATGCCTGTAACGCTTAAGCCATAGTACATTTCAGGTGTTTCGATTGTATGACCACCAACTAAGATACCACCACACTCTTTTATCTTCTCATTTCCACCTTTAAGTATCTCACTCAAAACTTCATAATTATGATTTACTTTATCAAAACCTACAATATTTAAAGCAGTTTTGACCTCCGCTCCCATCGCAAATATATCTGATAAAGAGTTTGCAGCAGCAATTTTCCCATATATAAAAGGGTCATCAACAACTGGTGTAATAAAATCAACTGTCTGAACTAAGGCTTCATTTTCATTTATCTTATAAACTGAAGCATCTTCAGAATTCTCAAATCCTACAAGTAAGTTTTCATCATCTGGAACAAGTGAGCAAATTGTATGTTTTAGATCTCCCGGACCCATCTTTGCCGCTCAACCAGCTGCTTGAACGAACTTAGTTAACTTAGCTTTGTTATTCATATATTAGCCTTAAATTATTTTATTATATGGGGAGGGTAAAAGTGCAGTAATAGAATCACATTTATGTACACCCAATCCATAGGTAATGTTTTATATTTTACTGATTTAAAAATTAAAGTATCATTAACATATTCAAAAAAAATTAAGTATAAACTACTCAGTAAGTTCTTCTAGGATACCTTTAATCATATCTTGAGTTTCACGAACTGCTTTAACTGTAGCTTCATCTTTGATACCTAAATCACCGATCCAATTGTCAATAGATGGGTAAGCTATATGCACAGTGTCATCACCTTTTTTCTTATATATTACTACTGAAAAAGGAGCATAAGCACCAGCATCTGGATGATTTTTAGAAACTGGATATATAGCATTAAATCTAATGATAGAATAAGTATCGAAAAAATCATAAGAATCATGCTTAAATGAATAAGACTTTGGAACTAAAAATCCAACTGGACTTATTTCACTTTCAAACTCTTCTTTAAAACTCTCTTTTGCATCTACATATGTTTCACCATCTTCAAGTTCAAACTCTGTTGTAAACTCAGTTACTACATCATCAGATGCCCTTGCTTCATGGTTTACACTTAAGTACTTACCATTTGGTAGTGCCTTATGAAGTGCTGAATCTACTAACTTTGAGTATGCTATGAGGTTTGGGTTTGTTACAGGAATCTTTGTGATTCTAGACATACCAGCCAAGGAAAGAGTAGAAACATTAATTTGATTATTTGCATCTACATAAATCGACATAGTAAGTGGTGTTATCATACCAATACTAGGATATTTATGCATAAGTTTCTTTATCAGTTTATCATTTGTAAAGATTGCTAAGTTGTACTTTTTATGATGAACTTTACCATATCTTTTTGAGAAGATTGAGTTCATGTCATTATTAACATCAACTATTACTTCAACATCTGAAAAAGCTTTTTGAACTGTTTTAGCGTTGATAGTACCTTTGGAGTTGTCTACACTAAATATTTGAAGGTTTTGCTCGTTAGCTGATAAAACACTCGCTCCTAGTGCTAAAAGTGCACCGATAAAGATTATAGAAAAAAATTTCATTAGTATCCTTTGATAAAATTATCACATTTTACTATATAAATATGTAAAATATACACTTTTATAACAAATAATTAATTAGTTTTTCAATAGTGAGAATAGGTGTAGCAGCTTATATTAAAAAGGTATAAAAACTTCATACATCTTCTTGTTTTATTTAGCCATTTTTGCGCATCTTGGCTTAATGAAAAACTTTATGAATTTAAGTTACCACTCCAGTGCGTCATTAGTAGCGGTAATTATAGGGTTTAGTATATTTATCTTTTTAATTGTGAGGTTTAAAACCTCAATTATCACTAAAGTCTTGCGTAGTTTACACCTAAACAAGCATCTAGAGATGTTAGTTCTTGCATTGTTTCATCATTGACTGCATTATCTACAAGTATTACAGCTAAAGCTTCTGCATTATCATTTCTTGCGAGTGAGAAATCAGCAATATTTACATTATGCTTTGCTAATGTAGAGCCAATGCTCCCTATTACACCTGGGACATCACTATTTTTAAATAAAATCATATCGCCTTTAAGTGCAACTTCAATATCAAAACCATCTATTGCGACAATTCTTTGCACACCATCATCAAAAATAGTAGCACTTATTGTAGTTGTGCCTTCTGCTGTTGTAAGTTTTATAGTAATTAAATTTTTATATACAGATGAATCTCCTAAAGATTCAGACTCAATTTTAATGCCTTTTTCTTTTGCAACAAAATCAACATTTACATAGTTAATAGTATCTCCACTATTTTGACTCATTGCACCGACTGCAACAAATGTAGAAAGAGACTCTACATAGTTTGCAATTTCTCCATGACCACTAACTTTAATCGCAATTATTTGTGATTTATTCATTTGTGATTCAAGAAAACCTATTTTTTGTCCCATCTCTAAAAACGGCTTTACAAAAGAAGGAATTTTACTCTCATCTATTGGTAAGTTCATTGCATGAGCAAATGAGATACCCTTTGCAGCTTCAAGAGCATTAGTTGCTGCTTGAGTACCAATATTATATTGAGATTCAAATGTATTCGCACCTAAATGAGGTGAAACACATATATTATCTAGGTCTAAAAGTGGATGGTCAGTTGCAGGTTCTTTATTAAATACATCTATGCCAGCAAAACGAATTTTTTTTGATTTTAAACCATTATATAAAGCTTCTTCATTATAAAGACCACCTCTTGCGCAGTTGATTAAAACAACACCATCTTTCATTTTAGCAATCTCTTTTTCATCAATCATATTTAAAGTTTCTTGATTTTTAGGAGTATGAATTGTAATTATGTCACAAGCTAAAATATCTTCAAAGCTTTTAGTATATGTCATATCACAGTCAGTAACTTTAGATGGGTGAATATAAGGGTCATAAGCAATAATTTCCATTTCAAAAGAAGCTGCTCGTTTTGCAACACGAGAACCAATATTACCAAAACCTATGACACCTAACTTTTTACCTTTCATCTCATGGCCATACCATTTTTCTCTTTTCCAAACCCTTTGGTTTTTAAGATGGTCATGTGAATATGGAAACATTCTCATACATGAAAGCATATGTGTCATTGTTAATTCTACAGCTGCAATTGTATTTGCTGTTGGAACATTCATTACAATTATTCCTTCTTTTGAACAACCTTCAATATCAACATTATCAACACCAACACCAGCACGAACTATTGCTTTCATATTTTTAGCAGCTGCAATAAATCTTGCATCTACATCTGTTGAACTTCTTGTTATTGCCACATCTGCAGTTGGTATGATATTTTGAACTAACTCTTTTTTATCCATATCTGCTGCCATAACAAAGTTTATATTTTCATCATCTTGAAGAATCTTCAACCCTGATTCATGTATGTGGTCACAAACTACAACTGTATATTTAGTCATTCTATATATCCTCTTTGTACAGCTCAACTTTGGCTGAAATTTGATAGTTTTTCAATACTCTAACTAAAGAGTTTAATTTTTTAATATTTTTTGAGTAGATTAGTAATTCTACACTATTTTTATCTCGTTTGAGATAATATTTTAATCCATGTTGCTTTAGCTCTTCTCTTAAACAAAATAGTTGATAAGGGTCTAATAAAGCAGCAGATAATTTATAAATTGTTTTACTTATAATGTTTTCAACTAAATCCATCTCTATGAAGGCTTCATTAACAGGATAAAAATATCCTAACCTTTGAGATTTTGAAAAATGATTTAGCCATACTTTTTCAGATTTTTTTTGAGTTACTTCACTTTTATGTTCAAGTGGTTCAAAATAATTTTGCTCTTGTGAAGAATTTATTGAGATTAAAAAAAAGATTATAAAGACGGCAACTCCAAGTGCTAAGACTGGAGTAAACCACTTTAAAAAAATTTGCATCTTATTTGAATTTATCTTTTATCAAGTCACCTAGAGAATTTGATGAGTTATCATTAATTTCTTCTAAAAGTGCCTGATTTTTAATATAATCTAATTTTTTTACAGATAAACGGATACGGTCTCTACGAGTATCAATAACAGCGATAGCAGCTTCAATCTCTTGACCAGCTTCTAATTCTTCTTTTATTAGTGGAGTTAAATCTTCATCACGAATAAGCGCGTCGACACCATCTTCTAAAGATACGAATACACCAAAATCTTTGATATCACGGATAGTCCCCGTAATAGGAGTATTTACTTTATGAGTTGTTGCAAATTTGTCTATTGGTGATTCCAAAAGAGTTTTACGGTTTAAAGATATTTTTTGATCTTCATTATTGATTTTAGCAATTTTCACTTCTACTTCATCACCTGATTTTAAAACATCTTTACATTTAGTATTTTTATCCCAAGATATATCTTGATTATGCAACAAACCTTCAACTGAACCAATACGAACAAACGCACCGAAATCAGTAAGAGATGTAACTGTTCCAGTTACTATATCTCCTTCGTTGTAGTTTTTAACAAACTCATCGAATGGTTTTGGTAAAAGTCTTTTTAGTGAAACTCTTAGTTTATGAGTATTAGGATTAATCTCAATAACTTCAACATCAATCTCTTCGCCAACAGTTAAATGATCGTTAGGATTTTTAACATTTTTGCTCCAAGTAATTTCTGAAATATGTAAGAAACCTTCAATATCATTTCCAAGGTCAACAAATACACCATAAGCTTCAATATTTGAAACAGTTACAGTAATTGTATCACCTTCATCTAGCTCACTCTCAACTTCTGCCCATGGGTCTGGTAAAACAGCTTTAATTGATAGAGAAAGATGTCTTTTATCTTTATCATAAGAGATGGCTTTAACAGTTACAATATCGCCCTCTTTATAAAGTTTAGATGGATTAACTGGACCTTTATAGCTAATTTCATTATAGTGAACTAAACCATCAACACCACCAACATCTACAAACATTCCATAGCTAGTAATTTTTTTGATTACGCCTTCTACAATAACATCATCTTCCATTAATTTGTCAATGATTTCTTTCTTTTTCTTTCTCTCTTCGTTAAATAATTTACGACGAGAAACTACTATAGAATTTTCTTCAGCATCTACTTTAACAACTTGAGCTTTGATTTTACGACCTACTACATCATCGCCCTCTTTAAAAGCCGCTAATGAACGAGGCATAAAGAAAGAAACATCATCAGCTTCTACAACATAACCACCACGATTTTTCTTAGTG
The DNA here is from genome assembly GCF_029027405.1 of Sulfurimonas sp. Lineage (NCBI taxonomy): Bacteria > Pseudomonadati > Campylobacterota > Epsilonproteobacteria > Campylobacterales > Sulfurimonadaceae > Sulfurimonas > Sulfurimonas sp. The sequence continues at coordinate 1,188,285 of NZ_CP093396.1, read as the reverse complement.
ATAATACCTTCAATAACAACTTCTTCAAAGTCTTCTTTGTGTGCATCAATAAAATCAATAGTTTTTTGTTGCTCCAAAACTTTTTTATAAGAGATTTTAGGACGCTCATTGTAGTATCCCATAACCATTACTTTAATCTTATCTCCAGTATTAAACATCAACTCTCCGTCTTCACCACGGATTTCATCAAGATTTACAATACCTTCTAGCTTATCGCCAACACCAACTAATGCTCTGTTTTCATCTGCTTGAATCTCAACAATCTCACCTTCTACGATGCGACTTGATTCTTGCTTTTTCTCACTTGCAGCAAACATCTCTGCAAAATTTTCTTCTTCTTCAACTAATTCGTTATCGAACGCCATTACCTATCCTCTGTTACATAAAAATTGCGTGATTATATCAAAATAATGATTATATTACTATTAATACGAGGAAAATTCAAGAATTAATGCGTTTTTCAATCGCGTTTACAACATTTTGAATAATCCAGTCAGGAGTAGATGCACCTGCACTAATTCCACAAAATTTTTTATTTTTAAACCATGAGTAGTCTAAATCATTTTCATCTTCTATATGATAACTATACTTTGTATTATCATGAGCGATACTGTGCAACTGCTTAGTATTTGATGAGTTTTTACCACCAATCACTATCATGATGTCAGCTTTTTGAGATATTTTTCTAACAGCTTCTTGATTTTCAAAAGTTGCATTGCATATTGTATTAAAAACTCTAACTTCTTTGTGTCTAGGTATAAGATAGTTAGCAACTTCCATATAATCTTCAACTTTTCTAGTTGTTTGTGCCACAAGTGCTACTTTTTCTTTAAGTTTCAAACCTTCTAATTCATCTGCACAAGTAACAACAATAGCACCATGAGTCGCATAGCTCTTAACACCTTTTATCTCAGGATGTGCTTCATCTCCAAAGATGATAATATCATAACCCTGCTCACTCATTTCTTGGCAAATTTGTTGTGGTTTAGTTACATAAGGGCAAGTTGCATCTACTACATCAACTTTTGTATCTTTTAATTCTTGAAGCTCTTTTTTTGGTATTCCATGAGTACGAACTATCGCTGTTTCACCAGCTTTAAAACTTTTATGATCATCTGTTAGACCAACTTTAAAATCTTTTTCAAGTCGCTCAATTTCTTTAGAATTATGAATTAAAGCTCCATAGGTAGATGCTTCTTTATTTTCTTCAGCTATTTTTATAGCTCTTTTTACGCCAAAACAAAAACCATAATTTTCAGCAAGTTCAATATGCATAATATTTGTCTCCGATAATAATTTAAGAAATTTCTATCTTTGATATTTTTTGTACAAGTTCAAAAAAGTTTGGAAAAGATGTATTAATACAGTCTAAATCTGTTACTTCCATACCGCATCTAAGGCCTGCTATTATAAAACTCATAGCAATGCGATGATCACCATCACTATCAACCTTAGCACTTTTAAGTTCACCACCAACAACTTTGTATCCATCTTTATACTCGTGTACTTCAATACCACTTGCACGAAGACCCTCAACAACTGTTGATATTCTATCGCTCTCTTTTACGCGAAGTTCCTCTGCATTTTTTACAATACTTTCACCTTTAGCACAAGCAAAGGCGATTGAAAGTGCTGGAAGTTCATCTATGAGCCACGAAATATTATCTTCTACAACGATGCCATGAAGAGGAGCATATTTGACATGTATGTTACCAATGGGTTCATATTTATTGTCAGTTATCACATAACTTATATCTGCACCCATTCTCTCTAAGGCTTTAAAAGCTTCTATACGAGTTGGATTTAGAGTAACACCTTCTAACAAAACATCAGAATCTGGTGTTATAGCTGCTGCAACACCAAAGAAAAATGAACTTGAAGGGTCAGATGGAACTCTAATAACAAGAGGTGAAAGAAGTTGGTTCATAGGTGTTACTGTAGTCTTTAAACCATCAACAATTATATCAGCACCCATACCTTTTAACATTCTCTCTGTATGATCACGAGATAGTTCAGGCTCTGTATATGTACACACACCATCAGCACGAAGAGCTGCTAATATCATACAACTTTTAACTTGTGCAGATGCTATTGTACTATCATAGCTAAAAGCTTTAAGTGAGCTTCCTCTGATACTAAGAGGTGCTAAATTACTGTCATCTCTACCATCAAGAACTGCTCCAATATCACGAAGAGGAGAAGTGACTCTTTTCATAGGACGACGACGCAAATACTCATCACCAGTTAAAATAAAATGACCTTTTGCAGAACTTAATAGTCCACAAAAAAGTCTAATACCTGTTCCAGAATTACCGCAATCAAGTATCTCAGAACTCTCTTTTATACCATCTGATGATATATAAATAGTAGTCCCATCATCTTTAACTTTTGCTCCAAGATTTTTTACAATTTCTAAAGAGTTTAGTGTATCTTCTGCTCTTAAAAAATTTGTTATTTCACTAGTTCCATCAGCTAACATTGCAAACATTACACTACGATGAGAAATAGATTTATCAGATGCAATAGAATCAAGTTTTATAGAAAACTTTTGTGCTTTTTGAACTACTACACTACTCATCTCAGACCTATGCCTAGTTCACTTTGTAGAGCAGTTAAAATTGAATCCATTGACAAAGTAATATCTTCTTCTTCTAAAGTTTTTTCATCTGATTGTAATACAAATCTTAGTGATAAACTTATATTAGAACCTAGTTCTTCATCGCTATACTTATCAACAGGATAAAATCTTATAAGCTCTTTTGTTGCAGATTTTTGTATAACATCTTTAACTTTTTCATAGCTCAAATCTTTAGGCATAATAAGACTCAAATCTCTAAAAGAAGCTTGATATTTTGATATATTTTTTGCAATTTTCAAACCATACGAAAGTTTGTTAAAATCAAGTTCACACATATATGTTGCTTCTAATCCATAACTCTCTTCAACATTAGGATGCACACGAAATAACTCCCCAAGTACCTCTTTATTTTGCAATATTTGTGCACTTTGATACTTATGTGAAAGTTTATGATTTGTTTCATATTGAGTAAGTTCAAACTCTCCTATAATATTAGAGATTTTTTGAGTAAAATACGCAAAATCAATTTTTTTAGATTTTCCAGCATTAGACAGACTCTCCCCAGATGCATCTCCACTAAAGAGCATAGCCATCTTCAAAGACTCTTCTCTTGATGAGTTAAATATGGAACCAACTTCAAAAAGTCTAACAGAAGAAATGCCATTTTTGACATTTAATGAAGCTGCTTTTAGAAGCCCAGTTAATAAGGTTGTTCTTAGTGTATCAAGAGTATTAACAATCGGGTTTAAAATTTCTTTTTCTGATTCTATTGTTTGAAATCCAAAAGATTCTAAAACTTTTTTCTCATCAAAAACAAAAGATACCGATTCAAAGAAACCGCTTCCGGCAGCCTTGTGTCTATATATACTTCTTTTTTTGTATGCAAAGTAATCATCTTCAAGTTTAGACTTTTCTGCAAAGACAAAAGGTTTTGAAGGAATGTTATCTATTCCGACCATACGAACTATTTCTTCAACTATGTCTTGTTTATGCGTTATATCATGACGATATCTTGGAACACTAACAACAAAATTATCTGGTGATGATTTAGCTGTATCAAAACCCAAATTTCTTAATATCTTTGTTATAACAACCTTATCGATATCTGCACCAATAAAATTATCAATTTCTTGTTTTGAAATACAAACTATCTTATTCTCATAATTATCACACAAGTCTATACTTCCGCCATACACAGTTGATTTAGAGTTTTCTTCTATAAGTTTTAAGCAGAAATTTAAACCTTGATTTAGTTCTGGTTCACTTCCTCTTGAAGTTTTATAGTACATCGGACCAGCTTCCATCTTAGACTCTTGCATCTTTTTTGAAATAATATCTGGAGGAATATAACTAGCTTCGATAAGAACAGTTCCTTCACTAAAAGTTACTTTTGAAATATCTTCTTGTATTATTCCAACAGTAGAAGCTTTCTTTTTAGACATGATAGATGCATAAGCTTTTGCATCTTTTTTAAGCTCTATCTTTGCCATTGCTTGATCTTTCTCGCAGAAAAAACCATGATTATATGCTCTTAAAATTACACCACTACTTTGAGTTACATAAAGCATTAAGGCTTCTATATCTGTTTCTCTTGTCTCTTCAATCTGGGCTAGTCTAAGTCTTACCATAAAGGGTAATTTTAAATTTTTTAAATCAACTGCCTTGTAACGAAGATTTACATCTAAATCTGCTTCATAAGAAAGATTTAAAATACGCCCTATTCCAATTCTTCTATCTTCATCTTCATACATCCTTGGTTCTCTTAAAGGTCTATCATAAGCAGCACTTAAATCTCTAGCAACACCTCTAACACTTAAGCAATCACCACGATTTGCAGTAAGTTCAATCTCTATTAAATCATCATTTAAGGTAGGAATTGAGCGTAATTCTTGTCCAAGTTTATACTTACCAATACTCCCATCTAACTCTAAGATTCCTTCTTGAGAATTCTCTAATCCAATTTCACTAGAACTACATATCATGCCCTCAGATTCAACACCACGAAGCTTTACAGGTTTGATTACCATTTCATTTGGCATAACCGCACCAATTGTAGCAACGGCTACATCTAGTCCAACTCTAACATTTGAGGCACCACAAACAATCTGACGAATACTTGTTCCAATATCTACCTTACAAACATTTAGTTTATCAGCATCTGGATGTTTCTCACATTCTAAAACTTTTCCTACAATTATCTTTTTAGGAATTTCATAACTTTTAATACGATCTACTTCTAAACCAATGGCATTAAATGTTTTTGCTAAATCCTCAGTAGTAATACCATCTAAATCAATCCACTCATTTATCCAACTTTTAGTAACTATCATTGAAACTGCTCCAACAACTTAATATCTCCTTCAAATAAAGAACGAAGATCTCCAATATGATGAATCAACATTGCAAATCGCTCAACACCTAAACCAAAAGCATATCCACTTACATTGTCATATTCTACAGCTTCAAAAACATTTGGATCAACTATACCACAGCCTAAAACTTCAAGCCAACCTGTTTTTGAACAAACTCTACAACCTTTACCTTTACAAAAAACACAAGATATATCTACCTCTGCTGATGGTTCTGTGAAAGGGAAAAATGAAGGTCGAAAACGAACTTCTACCTCACCAAACATATACTTTAAAAAATCTTCTAAAATATACTTTAAGTTGGCAAAAGAAACTTTACCTTTATCATCAACAAGTAAACCTTCAACTTGATGAAACATTGGTGTATGAGTCAAATCATAATCACGGCGGAATACTGCACCTGGAGCAATCATACGGATTGGAGGCTTTGTATTCATCATAGTTCTTATTTGAACTGGAGAAGTATGAGTACGAAGTAGCATTTCATCTTTAAAATAAAAAGTATCTTGCATATCTCTTGCTGGATGGTATTTTGGTAGATTTAAAGCTTCAAAGTTATTAAAGTCATCTTCTACCATATTCCCTGTTTTAACAGCAAAGTTCATAGCAGAAAAATACTCTACAATTTTATCCATTGTAGCCATTACAGGATGTAATGCACCTGCTTCAGAAGAAACACTAAACATTGAAACATCAATAGCCTCTGCTTTCATTGCAGCTTGAAGTTCTAATGTTTGCAAAGTTATTTTTCTAGCAGTAAGTTCATTCATTAATGAACTTTTATGCGTATTTAAATCTTTTGCTATTTTTGATTTTTCTTCATTTGGTGCTGTCTTCATCTTAGCAAATTCAGCTGCTAAAACACCTTTTTTTCCAAACACAGAGATACGAATATCTTCAAGATTTTCTACACTTTGTGCTTCTTTTATTTTGTCATACCATTCTTTCAATAGAATCACCCATAATTGCGAGGTTAGAACCTCTTAAATTTTAAAAGCGATTATAGTCAAATATAATTTACATATAGCTTCATTTACCAATTTATGTGCTATAATTTAGTTATAAACATTCATATATAAGGAAAAAACAATGTGCTTATTTTGTAAAATAATAAAGAAAGAAATACCAGCGAATATAATATTAGAAGATGATGATTTCATCGCTTTTCACGATATAAATCCAAAAGCTCCTGTACATATTTTAGCTATTCCAAAAAAACATGTGAATAGTTTTAATGAAGTAAGTTCAAGTACCATGTCTGGCATGACAAACTTTATCCAAAAAGTTACTAATGAAGTCAAAATACAAGAAAGTGGTTATAGAATTATTACTAATATTGGCTCAGATGGAGGGCAAGAAGTTGGGCATCTACACTTTCATATATTAGGTGGAGCAAAACTAAAGTGGGGACATTTAAGCGATGCTGACCCAAAAGGTCACTTTTAGTGTATAAAAAGATATTATTTATTGCGTGTTTAACCTCTTCTCTTATGGCACAAACAGCACAAGAGTTTAAAGACCAACAGATGCAAGGTTTTAGCCAAGAAAAAAAACAGTTTAGCGTTTATAAAAAAACTCAAAAGCAAGAGTTTGACACTTATCAAAAAGCACAAAATAAAGCTTATCAAGCTTACAAAAAAGAACTTGGTATTTTTTGGGAAGAACCAAAACTCTCAACCAATACAAAATGGATTTCTTACACAAAAGATAATAAAACAAAAACTAATATTGATTTTAAAAATCAAACTATCACTTTACAAACAATAACCGCATCTGAGGAAGAAGCTCAGAAAAATCTTCGTCTTGCCCTCGCTAAAGCGGTAACTGTAAATACAAAAACTGTTCAAGAAACAGACCCCTTAGAGATAAGAATTTCTAAAATAAAAAAACCTTTTGATATAAGAGATGCTAAGGTAAAAGCTGAACCTATCTTATCTACAATAGTATTTGAAAATAAACCAACAAAAAACGATGTAAAAACTTATGTGACAAAGCATGTACAAATGCGAAACATCAAAAGTATTGATTCTACAAAAGTAAAACATGCAAAAGTTTACAGTTTAAATGTGAAATTGCCAGAAGATACAATGATTAAACGCTCAAAGATTTACTATAAACAAGTTAGAAAATATGCGGATAAACAACGACTTCCCATAGCTCTTATCTTTGCAATAATGCAAACAGAAAGTAGTTTTAACCCAAGGGCTAGATCACATATACCGGCTTTTGGACTAATGCAAATAGTACCAAGAACTGCCGGAATTGATACATATCAATATCTTTACAAAAAGAAAAGATTAGTCACTGGAAGTTATCTTTATAACAGTACGAACAATATTAGAATGGGAAGTGCCTACTTACACATACTTTTTTACAAATATTTAAAAGATATTAAGAATTTGGATACAAGACTTTATTGTACCATTGCAGCTTATAATACAGGTGCAGGTAACATAGCTTGGGCATTTACAAAAACTTATAACATGAAAAGAGCTACTCCATATATAAATACTAAGTCACCAAAAGAGGTTTACAATAAACTGTTGAGAGACTTAAGATATGAAGAGCCTAAGCACTACTTAAAAATGGTTACTAAAAGAATGAGTGCTTATTATAAACTTTATGGAAGCTGAGTAATTTTCATATATTTATGACGGACAACCTTGAATATCTCCCATATCTATATTAGAACCACCACCTGATATCATTTGTTCATTTTCTTTGATAAGATTTCCATTGTGTGTGATTGAGTATGAGATAGCCGTTGTATCCCTAATAGTATTTATAGTTGAACAATAAGTTTCAAGAGAAGCCATTACCCAACGAGCAGCAGTTGTATCATCTGCATCTGAATTAAAGTCATAAGTAAGATGAAGAGTATTAAATTTACATGGATGATCTTCATTTCTAACAACTTCACCATCTACCCTTAAGTCTGTTACCTTGTTGCCTTGATTTTTTGGTATTAAAATAATGTCTGTTGCACTACATGTAATAATCCCAGATAAAAAATACTCAATAGGAGAGATTACAGGACAATCAATTATAAAACTACTTTTTGAAGTTTTTGCCTCAAATTTCATTGCTTCTTTGTGTGTTATACTTACTTTCATTTTTATTAGCCTTCTAAAAAGTTTTTAAATTGTTCTAGTTGTTCTTGCGTTCTAACTGTTGCTGTTCCACCTGCTGAAGTTCTTGCATTCATAGAATTTTTTAAAACTAAGTATTCTAATACATCTTCATTTATTCTGTTATCTATCTCTTTAAGATATGATAATTCTATATCACTTAAATCAATTTTTAACTCTTCACTCTTAGCAACTGCATGACCTGTAATAAAGTGTGCTTCACGAAATGGTATATCACACTTCTCAACTAAATAATCAGCTAAATCTGTTGCGGCTAGATGCCCTACACTACAAGCACTTCGCATATTATGAGCTTTTACTTCCATAGTTTTTATAGCTTCTTTTAAAATTTCTAAAGAGATAAGAGCCGTATCAACTGAATCAAAGACCCCTTCTTTATCTTCTTGTGTGTCTTTATTGTAGGCTAAAGGAAGACCTTTCATAACGGTTAAAAGTCCCATTAGAGAACCATAAACTCTACCTGTTTTCCCTCTTAAAAGTTCAGGAACATCTGGATTTTTCTTTTGTGGCATGATTGAGCTACCTGTTGAGTATTCATCACTAAGTTCAACAAAACCAAACTCATAACTTGACCACATTACAAGCTCTTCAGAAAGCCTTGAAATATGCATCATCATGGTAGAAATATTAAACAAAATTTCTAGTGCAAAATCTCTATCACTTACTGTATCTAAACAATTTACACTAACACTATCAAATCCTAAAAGCTGAGCTGTCATATCTCTATCTACATTATGAGGAGTCCCAGCAAGTGCTGCACAACCTAGAGGAGATACATTGTTTCTTTTATACGAGTCTTCAAATCTTACTATATCTCTTTTAAACATTGAGAGATATGCTCCAAGATGAAAACCAAAGTTAGTTGGTTGAGCATGTTGAAGATGTGTCATACCAGGGATAAGGGTAGTTGTGTGTATCTGGGCTACAACTAAAATCTCTTTCATTAAAAGCTTAAGTGCATCTACTACATCAAGATTTCTTTTTAAAACCCATCTACGAAAATCAACAGCAACTTGATCATTTCTACTTCTTGCAGTATGAAGTTTTTTACCAGCATCACCTATTAAAACTGTCAATCGCTTCTCAATTGCCATATGTAAATCTTCATCAGATATATTCCATTCAAATTTATCTGACTCTATCTCAGCCATAACTTGATTTAGTCCATCTGTAATTTGACGAAGTTCTTCTGTTGTTAAAATTTCTTGTTTTGCAAGCATCGCTGCATGAGCAAGAGAACCTTCAATATCTTCTTTATATAACTTTCTATCATACATTATAGATGCATTAAACTCATCTAAAAGAGAAGATGCACTGGCCGAAAAACGACCTGACCACATTTTATCCATATTATTTCCTCATATTTTTATAACTGATAATCTTTGTATAGTTCTTCATCTAAATCCCACAAGCCTTTTTGCTTTAAACTAGCTACAACTTCTTTAGTACAATCAACATCATCAGGCCACTCACGAGTAAAGCCATCTACGCTGCTTTTATTTGTACCATCAATTCCAACCATAAGACCTGATATAAATACATCTCTTAATGCGTCCATGTTGTTTGTAACACGCCAAATAAGCATATATGGATTTAAAATATCATTATTTTTTTCATCTACAAAAATAATAATTCTAATATTTCTACTAAGACTTACAAGTGCTTCAAAATACTCTTTTGCATTTTTACTCTTATCAACACTAATCACAGTTACAGGATTTTTAGTATGTCTCATATACTGATGTACGCCAGTAGCATCTGGAACAATTTCTTGAATCTTATCTAATAGTTCTTCGTCACCTAAAAGCTGAGGAGCTTCTACATTATGTGCAGCTGTTGCATCTATACCTAACTTTCCTCCAACTAATGTTTCTGGAGAAGAGTGATCAAGTGCGTCTAAAATTCCTTCAGAAATAAACAATGTTTTAGGCGTAAATCTATTTAAAATATAAGTACTTAAAGATTCATAATTATTCAGCTTTGGAGAGTTTTCATCTAAAAATATTGCATGTTTAACAAAACTCATCTGCCCTGCACCCCAAAAAGCGTGCATAAACTGTTTAGCATGTCCTTTATAATGTGGTTGCATCTTTGCTAATATTAGATTATGAAAACCCGCATTTTCGGGCATGTGATAATCAAGTAAATCCGGAACTGTAGTTTTTAAAAGTGGAAAAAATATCTTACCAGTAGCCCAACCCATGTACTTATCTTCTAAAGGTGGTTTCCCCACAACTGTTGCTAAAAATGTTGGTGCTTTTTTTGTAGTTATTGCACTCACTTGCATAACTGGATATGGTTCTTCTAAGGTGTAGTAACCTGTATGATCACCAAAAGGACCTTCGATTTTCATCTCTTGTGTATCAACCCATCCTTCTATCACATAATCAACATCTTTAGGAATATAAAGAGGTGTTGTTAAAGATTTTACTAGTTGCGCTGATTTTTTTGTAATTAACCCATACATAAGAAGCTCATTTACACCATAAGGTAAAGGAGCAGTTGCACACCAAGTATAAAGCGGGTCACCTCCAATAGCAACAGTTACAGGCATCTTCTTCCCAGCTTTTTGATACTGATCAAAAAAGTGAGAACTATCTTTATGAATCTGCCAGTGCATTCCTAGATGCTCTTTATCATAAACTTGAAGTCTGTACATTCCAAGGTTCACAAGTTGTCCATCTAAGCTTTGCGTATAAACTTGTCCCATCGTAATAAATGGACCACCATCTTGTTCCCAAGTTGTTAATACAGGAAGTTTATAAAGGTCTATATCTTCATTTAAATATATTTTCTCTTGACAAGAACCCCTACCTTTTAAGCGTTTTGGAAAAATATTTTTTAGTGAAAAAAGCTCTTTTGCCATAGATACTTTATTCATAAATCCTTCTGGTGGTTTCATATGAAGAAGATTTGTTATCTCATCTGCAACAGACTCAATAGTACGACCAAAAAGCAATTCACATCGTTTGTATGAACCAAAAACATTCATAAATATATCTTCACTAAATCTTGTATCACTTTTTTTATCTACAACATTCGTAAAAAGAAGAGCCTTACCTCCATTTTTTTTCTTTACTTCAGCATATGCTAGATGCGGAATTTCAAGATATATATCTAACTCAGCATCTATAACTGTTAATTCATTATTTTGTTTTAGAAGTTCTATTGTTTTTTTCATACTTTACTCTTTTCTTACAATCTTTGTGGCATCTCTTCTTTAAATGCTACTTTTTGTGCATTTTTTAGTAAATCTAAAGCACCATTATCTATCATTTTTTTAGCAAGTTTAGAGCCTAAATCTTCTGACTCACTAACATTTACAACTACTTTTTCTTGCATAATATTTGTTCCATCTGAAAAACCTAACATTATTCTAAATGTAATAACATTATCTTTCATTACAGCATTACAAGCAACAGGAGCTGAACACCCTGCTCCAATTTTAGATATAAAATCTCTTTCTATTTGTGTACAAATAAAAGTATTTTCATCTTTTAAACTCTGGGCTATCTCTCTTACTTTTTCATTACCACAAACTATCTCTATACCAAGAGCGGCTTGCCCCATTGGAGGTATCATCATATCAAGGGAAAGTTTTTGTGTAAAAGGAATATCTTTTAATAAGTCTAATCTTTTAAGACCTATCCATGCTAAAATGATTGCGTCATACTGACCTTCTTCTAACTTTCTAAGTCTAGTATTTACATTTCCTCTTAAATCTTTTACCTTTAAATCTGGACGCTTTTGTAAAAGTTGCATTCTTCTTCTAAGGCTAGTTGTTCCAACTACTGCACCTTTAGGTAAATCTTCAAGTGTTGCGTGAGTATGTGAAAGATAAACATCACTTTGGTCTTGTCTTTGCGTTACTGCAACAAGTTCTAATCCATCTGGAATATATGTAGGAACATCTTTTAAACTATGAACTGCCATATCAGCATTTCCAGCTAACATTTCATCTTCAAGTTCTTTTGTAAAATGCCCCTTACCACCAATCAAAGCTAAAGGTTTATCTAAAATTTTATCACCATTACTTACAATCTCATTTAGTTGAACTTCTATCTCTGGAAACGATGCTTCAACTCTTTCTTTTATGTGGTAAGCTTGCCAAAGTGCTAGCTGAGAGACTCTTGTTGCAATGACTAACTTTTCCATCTACTTAATTTCTCGAAATTTTCTTTTTGTTTTATCTAACTTTCCATCAAAAAATATAGTAGGTGTTCCACTAACCATAACTGAATCAGCCACAAATAGGTCATGTACTATATGCTTTTTTACAGCATCTGAGTTTAAGTCTGATGGTTTAATATTTGTCTTCATTACAGAGTTAAAAGCTGCTAATATTTTTTTAACATCTCTTTCTTTTGCATCTACATTCACTTTATAAAGTTTTAAAACAACATCTTTTTTACCTTGAAGTTCAGCAACAACTGCCGCTTTTACTAACTCAACAGCTGCTGGATGCAAAGATGGAAGTGGAAAATGATAATAATATATTGCAAATTTATTTGGTTGCTTTTTCATATAGTTTATAGCTTCTGGTACATAGTTTCTACAAAACGGACACAACGGGTCTGAAAATATAGCTACTTTGTGTTTTGCATTTTCATTGCCATAAATAAGATTTGCTTTTTTATAATATTCTGGCTTAAAAGATGGAGAAACTAATTCTTTTAAACTAATACCTGATTTCATATCTACAAAATCTTGTGTCATTATTTCACCGTTACTAAACCAAATCATCTTTTGCTTTACATTTCTATTTTTAGGTTTTGCTTTTAAAGTAGCATCTACACTTACAACAAAAGCTTCCCAGCCTTTTAATTTTTCCACAGGAACTCTATGCTCAACTTTTACCTTTAGTGCAACAATATTTGGATTGCCTTTAAACGATTTTTTTAGAAAATTTTCTATATCTTTATTTAATATAGTCGCATTTAATAAACTACTTAGTAGAAGTGTCGTCGCTAATAATTTCAACATCAATGACATCTGAATCCTTTTTTATATTTTTTTGTATATGTTCTTCTTGCTTTTGTGCTTCATAATTACCAGCATTAACATTGTATCTTGTTACTAACATGCTCGTAAAAACGCTAAACTGCATTAAAGCACCTATGGCATCTGTTAAAAAACCCGGTATTATAAGTAGTATTGCTCCTATAATTGTAAACAGATTTAACCTTTTAAACTCTCGTAAGTCAATAGCATGATAAGAAACCGCAGTTATGTTTTGAAGTAATGTTTCTCTGAAATTCATAAGAAGATATATTCCTATTGTAGCCGTCAGTATAATTTCAAAAAATGTAACCAGTCCACCTATGGCAGATGATACATTAACCGAAATCAATACTTCTAAAAAGAGATAAATTACAAAATATTTCATCTTATATAAGTTCCATTATTTTATCAAAAACTTCATCTTTGTTTACAGAGGTTTTCTCTTTTGTTTTTCTATCATAAATTTGCACGAGACCGTTAGCTAACTCTTTTCCTATTATAACTGTGAAAGGAAAACCAATGAGTTCAGCATCTTTCATTTTAAAGCCAAATCTCTCTTTTCTATCATCAATCATAGTTTCTACTCCAGACTCTACGAGTCTAGAGTATAACTCTTCACCCAACTCCACTTGGGGTGCTTCTTTAATATTTGAAACCATTACATTCACCATGTATGGTGCTGTTGATTTTGTCCAGATGCAACCATTTTCATCATGATTTTGCTCTATCACAGATGCTATTAGGCGACTTACCCCTATGCCAAAAGTTGCCATTTCAAATGGTCTTGGTTTTCCATTTTCATCATTAAAGTTTGCTTCTAATGCCGTAGAGTATTTAGTTCCAAGTTGGAAGATATGTCCAACTTCTATGCCCTTTTTAAAACTAAGAACTCCACCACAAGAACATTTTTCTTCTATGTTTTTTGTTTGTAGTTCTTCATAAGTAAATTCATTATATTCATCATCTATGCTGTCAATAGTTTCAATATTTGCACCATAAGCACAACTGTCACAAATCACAATAGTATCTTCACCGCTATCTGCTAAAACATGAAACTCTTTACTTCCACTTCCACCAATAGCTCCACTATCAGCTTGAACTACTCTAAAATCAAGACCAAGTCTAGTAAAAATATTTTTATAAGTTTGCTCCATCAAGCCAAACTCTCTAATCATGTCCTCAGTAGATGCATGAAAAGAATAACCATCTTTCATCAAAAATTCACGACCTCTCAACAAGCCATATCTAGGTCTAGCTTCATCACGAAATTTTGTATTTATTTGGTATAAGTTTAGAGGTAAATCTTTATAACTATTTACTCTATTTTTAACCAACTCAACCATAGCTTCTTCATTTGTAGGACTCAGAACAAACGAGTTTTGATGTCTATCTTGTATGCGAAGCATCTCTTTGCCCATATCATCTGCTCGACCACTTCTGTCCCATAAAGCCATAGGAGTAACAAAACTAAGTTGCACTTCTATACAACCAGACTTATCTAACTCTTCTTTTACAATAGCTCTAATCTTGTCTAAAACAATTTTGCCCAGTGGCATATAGTTGTAAAGTCCTGCTCCTTGTTGGTTAATAAAACCCCCACGAACTAAAAACTGATGTGATGGAAGCGAAGCATCTGAAGGTACCTCTTTTGTTGTAGGGATAAAGGCTTTACTTCTTCTCATTTACTTGATCCTTGAATTACATTTAATGCATGTTCACATTTGTATTTATCTGGCATCTCTACATTTTCATCTGCTTTAATTAAAAACTGCAAGGCACCTGTTATCATATCTGACTTTGATTCTTCAGACACACTTCTCATCTTTGAGGTCATATTATGTAAAAAGCGTTTAACAACTTGCTTTGCCATTTTATGAACTTCTTTTTCATACTCTTTTGGAATATAGCCATTATTTAAAACTCGTTCACTCTCTAACTTTGCGGCTTCAAATGCTTTTGCATATATTTCTTTTATCATCGGTTCTATATTTAGAGTGTCTAGCCATTCAAAAAATGCAACTGTACTTCTTCCGATAATTGTATGTGCTTTTCTAGCTTCTTCTTCTCTTAGACCTTTATTCTCATCAACAATAGTTTTTAAATCATCAACTTGGTAAAGATTAATTCGTTCACCTTTATGATAGTTTATATCTCTAGGAAGTGCTAAATCGAACCAATATCTATCAAAATCACATGGTTTTATGATGTCATCTGTTATGATAGGAACGGGTGAAGATGTAGCTGTAAAAATTATTTCAAACTCATTTATAACAGTATGAAGTTGGTCAAAATCTAAAAATTTAGCTCCGCACTCCTGGGCTAAAATGTCAGCTTTTTCTTTTGTCCTGTTCATAATGTAAACATCCGCACCATTAGAAACCATGTGTTTAGCTGTGATTTGTGACATCTCACCTACACCAATGATAAGAGTCTTTTTTCCTTCTACGCTATCCAAAACAGATTTTAGTTTTGCAACTGCTACACTCGCAATGGAAACAGGTTTTGATGAAATCTCTGTTGCATTTCTAACTTTTGCCGCACATTTAAAAGCATTATGCATTGCACGAGCTAATTTTTGACCACAAAAACCATTGTCATATGAAAATCTAAAAGCATCTTTGAGTTGTCCTGCGATTTGTGTTTCACCAACAACCATAGAGTCAAGTGAAGATGCAACCATAAACAGATGATGAATAGCACTACTATCATCATAAATATCAGCACGACCTTCCAACTCTTCGATGCTGATACCAACTCTATCTGTCAACTTTTCAAAAATATGTTGTGTCGCACCAACTATATCATTACAGCTACAAAATATTTCCATTCTGTTGCAAGTTGAGATAAGTATACTTTCATTGATTGATGGACTTTCATTAAGTTTTGTTAAACATCCGTTTAAATGTTCTTTATCTGGATAAGATAATTTTTCTCGTATCTCTTGAGGAGAATTTTTATGTGAAAAACTTATATTTAAATAATGCATTAGTAACTTCTTTTTATCATTGTTTTTAATATCTCTATTAAGGCAACTTCATCTTTTACGGCAAGCATTGCCTCATTAGATAATGTCTTAGCCAATTCGTATGATTTTTCAATACTTTTATGCTCTTTCATTTTTTCTTTTATCCAAAGAGCTTCTTTGGCATCTATACTTTTTGCATGTGACTTTTTCAGTCTTTGTTTGTCCTCTTGGTTTAATTCTTTGTAAAGATGAATGTAAGGAAGTGTACATTTACCTTCTACAAAGTCATTCATAGCAGGTTTTCCAAGTGTTGCAGGGTCTGAAGTAATATCTAAAATATCATCTATTATCTGAAAAGAAAGACCAAGGTTTTTGCCATAGATGCCATAAGAGTGTGCATCTTTACCAGCTAAAAGTGCAGATGCGTAAGCTGCTGACTCTATGAGGGTAGCAGTTTTAAGATAAAGCATTTTTAAGTATTTATCTTCATCTTCATTAAACTCTTCCGCCATTTTCACATCTTGCATCTCTCCACAAGAAAGAGAAGTAACAGAAGAAGCGATACTCTTAGCTATCTCTTTGTCAAACTGCACAAGTTCACTAAAAGCTTTTGAATACAGAACATCTCCTAGCATTACAGCAGTTTTACTTCCATCAGTTGCATTTACAGATGCTACACCTCTTCTTGTAAGTGCTTCATCTATCACATCATCATGAAGCAAACTTGCACCATGAATAAGCTCAACTATTGCAGCTAAGAGAGGAGCACTTTTTTGTTCGGGTGCAATTTTTAAGATTAGTTTTGCTCGTAATCTTTTACCACCACTAAGCATATCAAAAAGGCGAGTAACCTCGTCATAATCAATCTCTTTTATCAGTCTTTGTATTTCATGCTCTACTCTTTGCATCAACACCTCTTTAGTTATTCTTCAAATATTTTAAATTAACTGACATACTTTTATCAGACAGAAGTAAGTCAAATATTGCTTCATCTTTTTCAAAATCAAATTTTTTAAATTGTACTAATAAATAAGGAACCTTGTAATAATCAGCACCTTTAGGTTTTAGCACAACTCTAAAACTTTCATTTTTATATCTAAGATAAAGAATATTTTGTGCTATTACTCTGTCGTAAGAACGATGAATAATTAACCCATCATTTTTATACAATGTCCATCTAAATTTCAATAGTTTAGAAACTGAACCATATTTTACAAGAATTTTCTTTACTTCATCTTTTTTTAAAGATACACTAACTATATCTCTAAACTCGTCCGCGTGAACTACGCTAACGCTTAGCACTAAAAAAAGAAAAAATTGTAAAAAAATTTTCACTTTATCTACTCACTTTTTGAAACTATTTCACCCATCAACTCTATACATAAACTCTTCATTTTATTTTCAACTTCATCACGATCACTTCCCATAAATCTTGAGATTTTATCATCATAATCTTCACCAAGTTCTTTTTCTAAAATAAGTTCCATAGCGGCTCTTCTTCTTATAAAATTTGTTAAGTCAAATCTAACGACATCGTTGTTCGCATTGAATATTATGTCCATCAACTTACTCTCAGGAGAACCCATAAATATATCATCTTCATCTTCAAATAATCCGTACATTTTAAACCTTAATTATATTATTTAATTGCGATTATATCATCACAATGATAATAACAGCTTAACTTCTTTTTAGTTACTATTTTTTCTATAAGTGGAAATTCATTCACAATGGAGTATATTTTTAAAACTAACATGTTGAATTTAATGATATAATATACAAATTATATTATTAGTTAAGGTGTGTAAATGAGAGCAGTTATATTGATATTACTTTTTCTTTCCGTAGTAAATGCCAGTAATAAAAATAATCAAGATCGATATGAGGATATTCAATACTATCAATTAAATAATGGCTTAGAAGTATATTTACTTAATGATGAAAAGTCTGAGAATACACAGATTCGTATCAAGATAAAAGTTGGAAGTGTTGTAGAGGATGAAAAAACATTAGGACTTACTCATCTTCTAGAGCATCTTGTATTTCGGGATGAAAGGATACCACATAGAGATTATATGGATTATATTCTCGAAGAGGGTGGTACTTATGTTAATGGCTACACAAGACGTTATGAAACAGAGTATACTGCAACCATAGATAGTAAGCATTCGTATTGGATTACAAAGACTTTTGCCAAGATGCTATTTGATAAAAAAGTCACAAACTTAGATTTAGAAGTAGAAAAAGGTGCTCTTCAGACGGAAATAGGAGAGTATCAATGGTACAAGAAAAAAATTTCTAATCTTCTAAGTACTTTAAAGTGGATTGCCCCACCTAAAGAAAATATACATAGAGACGAGTTTGGACTAAAAAGTATAAAGCCTTCGCTTCCTCTATACCTATCACAACAAAATAATAAAAATTTTTCATTAAAAAGAGTATTACAGCATTACGATACTTACTATTATCCTGCAAATATGTGTTTAACGGTAGTTGGAAATTTTGATATACAAAAGATGAAAAAAGTTATTGAAAAAGAGTATGGGCAGTATGATAAAAGTGGAACTAAAAAAGCCATCAAACCACTGGAAAATCCTACTTTAAATAAAAATAATTATAAACGTTATTATGAAGGTTTAGACAAAAATGCTGGCTATATAGGTGCAAAGTATTTACAAGATAATTATAAAAAGTATCTTATATTAAGTGCATATACTAATAATGTTGCACTACGTATTCAACAACATCTACGTAATAAAAATGGTAATACCTACAGCGTGCAAGCAAATATGTTTACTGATAGAAAAGCAGGTATCGCAAGTATATATTTTGATGGCTTAGGAGATGAGTTTAACAATAATATTAAATATGTTAAAGAGGCTTTTTTAAATGATGTCTCACATCTGAGTGATTCTACAATTGATGATGCTTTAAGAAAATATGAGACAGACTTTTATACTTCAATAGAACATGATAGTAAATCTTTAATGTCACTTGTAAATACTGCACAATACTTGCGTGATGAGCAAAATATTACTGACAATACAGCCCATCAGATATTTCACTCTATAACACATGATGAATTTCGTAAAGTAGTTCAAAATACATTTACAACAGAAAATGGGTATGAAATAATTTATCGTGATTATTATTTCTTTCCATTTGAAATGTTTATATTGAGCCTATTACTAATGATTTTATTGGCTATCGTTTATTTTAAGATGCATCGTATTGATTATTATCAAAAAGGTTTAACTTACACAAAAAGGGAAGTTATACTAAACCGTAGGCTATCAAATCGTTTTTTAGGTTTTTTAAAATTCCTATTTGTATTTTTATTAGCTTCACTTATCTGGGAATGGATTAAATATCTTCTTAGTAAATTTTTATTAGGAGACCCATATTTTATTTATACAGTAAATGTCCCTTATAGTTATATTGTGACGGTTATGGACGGGATATTTTCGATTATAATATTCTTGATTATTTATAGGTATGCATTTAAGTATTATGCCCAGTTAGATATTGACAAGGAAAATATGTATCTTATAGGTAATAATATTACTGTCGTCTCTAAAGATATGATTGAAAAAATTGATGTTGTAAAATGGAGTATAAGTAAATTTATAAAGATTATTGGTTCAGCAATCTTTTTTTGGAAACCATTAATCGAAGTTAAGTTGAAAAATGGTAACACCTTTTATTTAAGAGCCAGTAATGCAGAACATTTAAAAGAAGATTTACATAAATATTTAAATTTAGAATAATATACAACTATAATAATAGAAAAAGGAGAAGTGTAATTAGAGGGAGTAGCAATATTCTACTGAACTATCTCAGTACCAACGCCTTCAGAGGTAAAAAGTTCTAGTATCATTGAGTGTTCTAGTCTTCCATCAATTATGTGAGCTTTTTTTACTCCACCGTCTATGGCTTCTAAACAAGCATCTACCTTTGGTACCATTCCACCATTTATAGTTCCATCTGCTTTATGTGCTTCTACCTCAGCTTTTGTAAGTGTTACGAGGAGTTCTTTGTCTTTGTTTAAAACACCTGCTGTGTCTGTTAAAAAGATAATTTTATTTGCTCCTATTGCTTTTGCTACATGAGATGCACAGAGGTCTGCATTTATGTTAAACCCAGGATGTCCCATCTCTTCTCCAGCTGCTATTGGAGCGATTACAGGTACAAACTTATCAGCGATAAGTTTTGAAAGTACTATTGGTTTAACAGCATTGATGTTTCCAGTTAGTCCCCATTTTGCAAAATCTTTTGCTTTTGCAGTTATAAAGTGAGCATCTTTGCCACTTATACCTATGGCTTTTGCTCCATGAGAGTTTAGCAAAGATACTATCTCTTTGTTTATCTCTCCACTTAAAATCATTTCTGCTATTCTCATAACTTCTTTAGTTGTAACTCTTTGTCCATCTATAAACTTTGTTTCTATATTTAGTGCATCTAGCATCTCAGTAATTTTACTTCCACCACCATGAACTATAACAGGCTTAATCCCAACAAGATACATAAGTAAAATATCTTCAGCAAATTTTTCTTTTAGTTTTGCAGATGTTTGTGCTGAACCACCATATTTTATAACTACTATCTCATTTCTAAACTCTTTTATAAAAGGCAATGCCTCAAGTAGAGTCTTTACTGTTTCTATCTTTTTTTGCACTATTTATTCCTATATTGGTCTATTTTATCAAATATTTTTTGTTCGGCTTTTACTTCCAAATCAAGTAAAGATATTGGTAATTCAAAAGCTTTAATCTTTACATAATCTTTGTAAGTTACTAAAAGAGTGTCTGATTTATCTTTTATTAAAATCTCTTCTAACTCTTTTTTTTTGTAACTGTAATGGTCTTCAAAATAGTTCTTACTTACAACTTCAGGTAAAAACTCATCCAATCGTGATGGTCTTGCTATGGCTGTTACTAATGACATTTTAGCACTTTTATTTTTAAGTTCTACTAGCCTTGTAAAATCTTTGTTTTCTTTTAGTACAAAAGCCTCTTTAGCGTTCCAAAGTTTCTCTCTAAAAGCACCTGAAGGAAGACAACTTTTGTTATCTATTTTTACATCAATAATAAAGTCTAATTTTTTTATATCATGCTTTGAGTAGGCATCATCTAAAAAAACTATCTTTGCTCCCATTTTCTTAGCCTTTAGTATCGCTTTTTTTCTATCTTCACTAACTATAACCATTGCGCTTGGGAGTTTATGTGCGTATATCATAGCTTCATCGCCACTAACACCGACATCGCACAAGATTTTATCCCTATCTTTAACAACTTGTAGACCTTCACTACCTCTTCCATATCCACGAAGGATTACGCAAACATTTTCATATTTTAAAGCAAGAGCAGTTACGAGTGGTGTTTTTCCACTTCCACCAACACTTAAGTTTCCAATACTAACAATATCTATACCAAAATCTATTTGTTTTGAAGTTTTAAATCGGATAAACATACCAAAGCAGTAAATCCAACTTAGTGGAAGTAGTAAAGTAGAGAGTAATTTTTGAAGTAAAGTAGGACTATAAAAATACTGCTCAACCAAAAAAACTAAACTTTTCTTCAAAGTTATTAAACTCTAGTTTTTGCTATTTGTTTTATTTTATCGCAAACAAATTTAACATCTTTATCATCCATACTTGAATAGATAGGGATAGATAATATTTGCTGATAGCTTTGTAGGGCTTTTGGAAAATTGTTAATTTTTAAAGAGTACTTTGCTTTGTAGTAAGTTAAAAGATGAAGTGGAATGTAGTGAAGCCCACACTCCACACCTACTTTTTTAAGCTCTAGTGCAAAAGAGTCACGATTTTTATCTACTTTTACAATAAACAAAGAAAAAGGATGCTCTTTATTTGACATATCTGGTAAGGTTATATGCGCCGTACCTTCAAGACTTCCACTGTACATACTTGCTATCTCTTTCTGTCTTGCTAAATTTTTATCTTGTTTTTTTATTTGAGCTCTAATATAGGCAGCATCTAACTCACTCATAGAATAATTATTGCCAATATCTACAACATCATAAATATACTCTAAAGCATCTTCATCACGCTCGATTGCATGGTTACTTAAAAGTCTTGCTCTCTCCATGATTTCATCATCATCAGTTACAAGCATCCCACCATTACAAACGTTCTTCTTTAAGTGAGAAGAGAAGTTAAAACAGGTAATGTCTGCACCAGTAGATCCTATTTTTACACCATTAAAAGTTGCACCTAAGGCTTCACTTGCATCTTCGACTATTTTTACATTATAAATCTTAGCAATTGAGTAAAGTCTGTCTAAGTCTACACTTAATCCACCAATATGCGTAACTATAACTGCCTTTAATTTTTTAGATTGATTGTCTTCAAGGTAAGTTTCTAGTAAATCTAAGTTAATATTATAATTTAGAGGCTCTATATCTATAAAAATAGGTTCAGCATCAAAGTGGCGAACAACTTCTGGCAAACTTGGATGCGCATTTACACTACAAACAACTTTGTCCCCTCGTTTTAAATCAAGCGCTAACATTGCCAAGTGAAGTGCAGAAGTTCCATGAGAAGTTGCTAGTGCATATCCCGCTCCAATATATGAAACAAATTCATCTTCTAATTTAGAAACTTGATTTAAATCTTCAGCATCTAATACATCTGCTACATTACTATGTTCTTCTCGTCCGCTATTATATTTATTAAATGGTATTTTCATAATCATATTCCTTGATTTTATTTCATAAAATGAAGGAAACCCTTCATCTATTTACACGGTATCGGAACTAGTCCCAACACCTACGCTAACGCTTAGTTTACCTCAGCGGTAAGCTCATCGCACAAGTGCGATTTTTACAAGGTTATATCTCTAGGATAGTTAAAATCATGATTTATAGTTCTTGAAGTTAGCTTTGCAATAACAGGCATCTTTCTCTTAAAATGATTACGAAAAATTCGCCCTATTATCATGTCTAACATCTTAGCATTTATACCTTTTTCAACTATCTCTTCTTTTGTTAACCTATCTTCAACATAAAGCTTCATTGCCGCGTCAAGTTGTGCATAAGTGTACCCCAAATCTACTTCATCACTTTGTCCATCCCATAAGTCAGCAGATGGTGCTTTATCAATGATGCTTTGTGTTACACCTAAATATCTTGCTAGTTCATAAACTTCACTTTTATAAAGGTCGCCTATGGGGTTTATGGCACTTGACAAGTCACCAAAGAGCGTCCCGTAACCCAACATCAACTCACTTTTGTTACTTGTTCCTAAAACTAAAGCATTTTCTCTTGCAGAGATATCAAAAATTGTTGACATTCTCATGCGAGATGAAAAGTTTCCTTTTCTTAAATTTTCCATATTTGGGTTTAACTTTTCATATGCTTTTAATAAAGTTGCAATAGAAGCTTCTTCACATCTCATACCAAAATCATTACAAAGCGCATCTGCATCATCTAAAGAGCTTTGAGATGAGTAATGAGAAGGCATTTTAACACAAAGTAAATCATCTTGAAAAGCTTTGTGTGCTAAAACTGCTACAACAGCAGAATCAAGTCCACCACTAAGACCTAAAACAACTTTTTTAATACCAGTTTTACGAACTTCATTGTCTAAAAATCGCTCTAAATAATCTGATATTTGTGAATATTTATTCATGCTTTTATTAAACCTTTAAATTTCTTTAAGAAAAGACATTATAACTAAATTTAGTAACTAATTAGTTCCACTATTTATATAATTTTGTTACAATCAAAAAAAAAATCAGGAAAACTTATGCAGATTAAAGTTCAAGCTATGGGTGTTTACCAAACAAATTGCTACATTATCACTGTTAATGATAAAGATTTTATAATAGACCCAGGCGTAAATGCGACTGACTGGGTTATGAAAAATGTAACAAACCCCGTTGCTATTTTAAACACGCATGGACATTTTGATCATGTTTGGTCAAATAATGAGCTTCAAAAAAAACTAAACATAAAGCTCTACACTCCAAAAGGTGATGTTATGCTACTAAAAGAAAGTAGTTGGATGCCAGACCTTCCTCCCTCTACTCCAGATGTTGAAGTAGAGCCAAATGAAGAGTTAGACTTACAAGGAGTTAAGATTAAATTTCACCACTTTCCTGGACATTGTCCAGGCTGTTCTATGATAGAAATAGGGGACGCTATGTTTAGTGGTGATTTTCTTTTTGAGCGTTCAATCGGGCGAACTGATTTTCCATACTCATCTCCATCTGATATGAAAGATAGTTTAGAGAGGTTTAAAAAATTTGATTTTGATAAAACTCTTTACCCTGGACATGGTGGAACTACAACCATAAAACAAGAACAGCAATATGCTGATTATTGGATAGGACAACTTTAATATGAAAGACCATTTTGAAAAAAGAGCAAATGGCTGGGATCAAGAAACAAGAAGAACTAATGGTGCTAAAAAAATAGCAGATGCTATTTTTGAGAAAATAAAATTAACATCAAAAATGGAAGTTTTAGACTTTGGTGTTGGTACAGGACTCCTTGGCTTTGAAATAGCAAAAAAAGTACAACAAGTTTACGGTGTTGATACTTCCCAAAATATGCTTGAAAAACTAAAAGCTAAAAACACTCCTGAGCTTAACATCCAAACTTATTGTCAAGATATTGTGAAAGAACCTCTTAAAAGAAAATTTGATGGTTTAGTTAGTTCCATGACTCTTCATCATGTCCAAAATCTAAAACTATTTTTTAGCATAATATATAAAAATTTAAATGATGAGGGTTTTATAGCTATTGCAGATTTAGAAAAAGAAGATGGAAGTTTTCACTCGGATAATGTAGGTGTATTTCACTTTGGTTTTGATGAAAAAAAATTATCTGAGATTGTAACAAATGCTGGTTTTACTCATGTTAAATTTGAAAATATAAATAACATAAGTAAACCACATAAAAAATTTGGAATTTTTTTACTAACAGCTAAAAAAACAAGCTAAGATTAAGCTTCTTCATCAAGAAGTTTTAATTTTAGAACATGCCTTTCAGTTATAACAGTTTTGAATTCTCCTTCAAAAACTTTTATATCTAAAACATATCCTTCTACATGAACATTTCTTTTTCTTCCTTCTTTATGTCTTACCTTTGCTATAAAACTCACTTCATCAGAAAATTTAACAGGAGATAAAAATTGACAATCGCTTCCAACAAGAACTACATTTTTTTCATTTACAGCAAGCATCGCAGCATAATCTGCAGCACTAAAAACAAAACCTCCATGCACTAAACCTTCATCATCAGCAACCATTTCAGAAGTAGTAATTAATTTCGTTTGAACATAGCCTTTTTCTAGTTTAATAACCTCACCAACTAAATCTCTATTTATTGATTCATGTGTATTTATTTCAACAAGATGTTCCTCTCTTTCTCTATAATCATCAAGTTCTAAATCTTCATCATTTAGCTCTTCTTTTTGGAGCTTATTTTTATTTTCACTCATTTTTTCTCCTTAATCAATTTAACATATACTCTTTGTGGAGCAGAATAGCCTTCTATCGTTTTTGTTTTATCATCTTTATCTAAAAAGTCTTCCAATGATTGTCCTTCTATCCAAGGTGTTCTTCTCTGCTCTTGGGCATCTGTAGTTGAGGTTTCTAAAACTTCAAAACTACTAAATCCTGCTCTTAAACACCAGTTTTTAAGCGCAGGTATGGTAGGTACAAAATATATATTTGGTATTTTAGAATAAGATGACTCTGGGCATAAACACATCTCCTCTTCTCCATTAATATAAAAAGTATCTAATATTACTTCACCTTTATTTTCTAAACCTTTAAATAGTGACTTTAGCATCGCTACTGGATCACTTCTGTGATAAAGAACGCCTAAACAAAAAATAGTATCAAACTTCTCATCGTAAATCTCTAGATGCTCAACACCAAGCAACTCATAAACTATCTTACTCTTTACAAAATGATTTATAAAATCAAACTGCGTTTTATATAAAGGAGATGGGTCAAAACCAACTAAAAGTTTCGGTTTATCTTCTTGCATACGAAAGAGGTAGTAACCATTATTACATCCTATATCGGCAACTTTCTTATCTTTTAAATTAAAATGCTTTCTCAAAAGATTGTATTTTATATTGCTTTTCCACTCAGCATCTATATGTGTGTCAAAAAGTTCAAATGGACCTTTTCTCCAAGGCATCATCATTTTTGCAATATTTGTTATATTGTCTTCTGTTTTTCCACTTACTTTAACCACATCACCAAGTTCAACATCAAATGAGCCTTCCTTAAGTAAACTCAGTGCTTCTTGAAGAGGTTTTATATTTTTCCAAGTCATCCATTTTTGTCTATCTTCTTTTAAATCTTTTAAGTTCATTTTATTCTTTATATATTTAAATTTTTGTATAATTGTATCCAAATACTCATAGGAACTTTAATGCGATTAGAAAAAAAAGCTACTGTTGTATCCACCTCGGTTGCAGGCGCACTTGTTTTAATGAAAATGACAGTTGGCATCTTAAGTGGTTCTATTGCTGTTTTAGCATCTGCAATCGATAGTTTACTTGACCTTACTGTTTCATTATTTAATTATTTTGCTCTAAATACTGCAGAAAAAAATGCTGATGAGCAATTTAACTTTGGAAGAAACAAGATTGAACCACTTGCTGCTGTAATAGAAGGAACAGTTATCTCTCTATCTGCTATTTTCATACTTTATGAAGCTCTCGTTAAAATATTTCACCCAAGAGAGGTGGCATTTATGCAAAGTAGCATCTGGGTAATGTTGGTTTCTATTTTTATTACTTTTTTTTTAGTAATGTTCTTAAACTATGTTGCTAAAAAAACAAAAAATATGGTCATAAAAGCAGATGCACTTCATTACAAAACTGACCTTTTCTCAAATAGCGCAGTTCTAATTGCACTAGCTCTTATCTCAATGACAGGAGAACAATTAATAGACCCTGTTATAGGTATTGGGATAGCTATTTTTATGATTTACTCTTCTATTCCCATAATTAAAGAAGGTGTTTTAATGCTCTTAGATGCTGCTCTATCTCAAGAAGACATAGAAAACATAGAAAATATTTTAACAAATCAAGCAGATATTACTGATTATCATTTTCTTCAAACAAGGGAGTCTGGTTCACATATTTTTATTTCTGTTCATGCAGTTTTTAATGTAAGTATATCTCTATATGATGCACACACTATTACGGATAAAATAGAGCTAAAAATAAAAAATATTTTTGAAGATAAAATAGTTCATACTATAATTCATATGGACCCTTATGATGATTCAGAAATAAATGAGATAAAAAATGAGTATTAATTTTTATGCTCTAATCATAGGAACTGAAATCTTAAATGCACGACGAGAAGATAAGCATTTTAAATTTGTTCGTGATGAATTAAAAAAATATAATGAAGAACTTTTTGCCTCTTTTATTGTAAAAGATGATAAAGAACTTATGAAAAAAAGTTTTGAGCTTATTAAATCCGATAAAAACTCTGTACTTTTTTCTTTTGGTGGTATAGGCTCTACTCCTGATGATTTAACAAGAGAAGTAGCATCTGAAGTTTTTACACGCTTACCTTTAGTACGTCATAAAAAGTTTGAGAAAGATATTATAGATAGGTTTAAAGAAAAAGCCTATCCAAATAGAATTCACATGTCAGATTTACCTACAGATGCTAAGCTACTTTTCAATGAAATAAACAATATGTCTGGCTTTTCTTTAAATGATAGATTTTTCTTCACTCCTGGATTTCCAGAAATGGCACACCCAATGATAAAGAATGTTATAAAAAATATATGTGCTAAAAGTAAAAAGAAGTTTAGGTTTACTCTACTTGCTAAGACAAGTGAAGATACACTCATAGGGCAAATGAAACTTTTACCACCAAGTGTTGAGTTATCATCTCTACCTGTTTTTATAAATAAAAAACCTCAAGTTGAACTTTCACTTTGTGGTTATAAAGAAAAAGAAGTTAAAAAGTATTTTGAACTATTTATAAATGAACTTAAAAAATTCAAAGTGGATTACACTCTACTTTGAATCTTCATCTTTTTTATACATAAAACCAAAAGGAATTCGAACGATTTCAGGTTTATAACCAGTAAAACCACCCCAAATGGCAACTATACCTAAGCTTAACCATATTGGAGCACCTAGAAGATTTGCACCGAAATAAAGAGTTAAACTAACACCAACTATGATTAAAAAATCTACCATAGTATCTACAACTTTTGTACTTTTTTTTGGTTTTTCGATATTATTAGCTGGTTTTCTTTTTGACAAATTATTTCCTTGTTTTTGGCATTATAGCAAAGATTTTCAACTATTTAGCATATTGAACTGCTCTACTCTCTCGTATAACATTTACTTTTATCTCACCTGGATATTGAACTTTTTCTTCTATCTCTTTTGCAATTTCACCAGAAAGTAGTACAGACTCATCATCATTTACAAGAGTAGCATTTACTATAACACGAACTTCTCTACCTGCATTTATTGCGTAAGCTTGTTTTACTCCACTATGCTCAGATGCTATCTCTTCTATTTGAGTTACTCTTTTTAAGAAACTCTCTAATACCTCTCGTCTTGCTCCTGGTCTAGCTGCTGAGAGTGCATCTGCAGCACAAACTGCAGCACACTCTATGGAGTTTATATCTTCATGTCCATGATGAGCATAAATAGCATTTATAACAACACTATGCTCATCATAACGGCTGCATAAATTAGCACCTAAATCGACATGATTTCCATCATGTTCATGTGTTAAAGACTTTCCTATATCATGCAGTAATCCTGCTCTTTTTGCCAGTCTAACATCTCCACCCATTTCTCCAACCATCAAACCAGACAGATGTGAAACTTCTAGCGTATGAGCTAATGCATTTTGTCCATAACTTGCACGATACCTGAGTTTTCCAATAAGCTTCATTAACTCAGGATGCATAACACCGATATCCATATTGGCAACTATTTCTTCACCTTCACTAAGGATTCCAGCTTCAAACTCCTCATTTACTTTAGAGAAAATATCCTCTATCCTAGCAGGTTGAATTCGTCCATCTTCTATTAAAAGTTTTAAAGTTTTAGTTGCTATAGCACGACGATAAAGGTTAAAACTGCTTACAAGTATTGCATTTGGTGTATCATCAATAATAATATCAACGCCCATTAAGGTTTCAAGGGCTTTAATATTTCGACCCTCCTTCCCAATGATTCTACCTTTTAACTCATCATTATCTAGATGCACAAGAGAAGTTAATCTCTCAGATGCAAAATCTCCTGCAAAACGACTTGTCGCAACTGCAAGTATATAATTTGCTTTTTTCTTAGCCTCTTCTTTTGCTTGTATTTCATAACGCCTAACTATATGAGCAATATCACCACGAGATTTTTCTTCTATTTTTTTAAGTAAAACATCTTTTGCTTCATCTTGTGTCATGCCAGCACTATGCTCTATCGCATGTAAGGCTTCATCTATTTTTCTTTCATATTTATCTTTTAAAGATTTTAGTAATTTCTCATTTCTTTGCAAATCTATTTTTTTTGCTTGGATAGTTTTAGCTTCGGTATTTATTCTCTTATCTTCACTCTGTTTATAACGCTTAAAACTATTTTCTTTTCTAATTACATCATCTTCTCTTTGATGTAAATCTGCCTTTGCTCTGTCTTTTGCATTCTCATAATGTTTTGTAGCTTCTAACTCAATCTCTTTTGATTTGAGGTTTGACTTATGTAAAAGATGTTGTGCTTCATTTTCGATAGCACTTGCTTTTGCCTTTGCCTTATCTACGTAAATATCAAAATTAGCATTAGTAATTTTTTTAGAGATGAAAAATCCAATAAGCCCACTCACAGTGGCTATTGAGCCACCTAGCAGAACTTCATTTATCATTTTATTTCCTATTCTCTAACCAACATACCGTTTGGGTCTTATAGCAATTTTGGGTGTCAATAGTAAATCACACGCGATATCATATGAATCGCAAATATCTTCTTTAGTAAAACAAATTTCTGGTTGTATAAAAATTGTGTATGGTCTTTTTTTTAACTTTGCAAAGAAACGATCATACATTCCTTTTCCAAATCCTACTCTTTGTAATCTACCATCTTTGCTAGTCGCAACACCAACCGCAGGTACTATGGCTATATCAATTTTATTTATATTTTTTATCGTATTTCCCGCTTCATAAATTCCAAAATTCTTTCTTTTGAGCGGTAATC
The DNA here is from genome assembly GCF_029027405.1 of Sulfurimonas sp. Lineage (NCBI taxonomy): Bacteria > Pseudomonadati > Campylobacterota > Epsilonproteobacteria > Campylobacterales > Sulfurimonadaceae > Sulfurimonas > Sulfurimonas sp. The sequence goes on along the minus strand of NZ_CP093396.1, from coordinate 1,158,011 downwards.
TAAATGGTACTATCTTAAAACTTGAATCTTGCATAAATGGTATCAATATTTCACAATTTTTACGCATTTTGTTAAGTGCTTTTCTTATATCTGCTTCAAATTCTAAAGGGTAATAAAATAGTATTTTTGCATTTTTAACATTTTTAAGTTCAAACATCAATCGTCTATTTATCATTGCATTACGATAATATCTACTCTCTTTGGGAGTATTTTTTATTTTTTTTATACAATTTTTTCTAAATATCGATTTTGTAAGAGGCATATAAAAACTTTCCGTTATAATTTCATATATTCTACTATAAAAAATAAAACAAAGGTCTTTTATGTTTAAAAAACTAACACTTTCGCTTATCTTAGCATCTACACTACTCTTTTTAGGTTGCAGTGATAATGATACTACTAAAGATGCAAATAGCATGGTTTCAGCAAATGAATATATACTTACATCTCTGGATAAAAAACAATATATTGTAAAAAAAGAGGGTTCTGGATTCGTATTAAAAGGAGCCCAAGGAAAAGTTATTATTTTTGATATTTTTGCAACTTGGTGTCCTCCATGTCGTGGAGCAGCAACTCATCTTAGCTCATTACAAAAAAAATACAAAGATGATTTAATTATCATTGGTATAAGCATTGAAGATAAAATTATTGATTCTAAACTTCAGGATTTCAGACAAAAATATGATGCAACTTATACTCTTGTAAATTCTGATCAAAATCGCCGTTTAGCTGATACTATTGTAAATGAGTTAAAACTTGGAGAGAGATATCCTATACCTATTATGGCACTTTATAAAGATGGAAAATATATAAATCATTACATTGGTACAATAGAAGAAGAACTTATAGAAAATGATATAAAACTAGCCTTAGAAAAGTAGGTAAAATTATGTTTGGTTTTATAAAAGAGTCATTATCTAAAACAGCTGAGGCTATAAAAAGTGTTGCTCCTAAAAAGAAAGTTTTTTTTACAAAAGATGAACTTGAAGATATTTTACTAGAAGCTGATGTTGAGTATGACTTAGTTGAAATAATTATTGAGCAAACATATCAGAGTAAAATAACTAGAGATGTTTTACGCTCAAAACTTTTAGCAACCTTGGCATACACAACTTACAAGGAGCCAGAATATACATCACCTTTTGTAGAACTTATAGTTGGAGTAAATGGAGCAGGAAAAACAACAACTATTTCCAAGTTAGCTCAAAGATATAAAAATGAAGGCAAAAAAGTTATCTTAGGTGCAGGGGATACTTTTCGTGCTGCGGCCATAGAACAACTAACACTTTGGTCAAAAAAATTAGATATTCCTATAGTATCATCCTCTCAAGGACATGATTCATCAGCCGTTGCCTATGATACTATTGACTCTGCAAAATCAAAAGGTTTTGACAATGTCATAATAGATACAGCGGGAAGACTTCATACTCAAGCAAACCTTTCAAATGAACTCAAAAAAATAAAGCGTATCTGTAATAAAGCTCATATTGCTTCCCCACATAGAACAGTTTTAGTCATAGATGGAACTCAAGGAAACTCAACTATTGCTCAAGCTAAAGCTTTTAATGAGATGATAGGCATAGATGGAATCATCATAACAAAGTTAGATGGAACTGCTAAAGGTGGTTCAGTTTTTTCAATTGCTTATGCACTTGAACTTCCTATCCTTTATGTAGGGACAGGAGAACAACCTGAAGACCTAGTTCCATTTGACAAGTATGAATTTGTTGATAGCTTACTTGATGCTATCTTTGAAGAAGTATCTTAGAGAAAAATACTTTTTTTTTGTTATAATAGTCTTGTGTTGAAAGAAATAGAAAAGTTAAAAGTACCTAGTTCTACTTTAAGAGTAGAGATAATCCATAATAATATTTATAGGCTTAATGAAAGATACGGGGGTCTAAAAAGTGCTTGAAAGTATGGTATATCAGGAGTAAACAAAGGTTAATTTATAAATGGCTGTACCCCAAGGGCAAGCTTCGTGCTCTTTTTACATACAAAAATTAGAAAAATATTTAAATCCATAACACTACAAATTTAATATCTAGTGGAGTATTTTCTCCAATGAAAAAACTGCTAAAAGTACATAATGGATTTACTAAAAACCTGAAGTTGAAAATAGTTGATGATTATTTAGACCCCCATATTTTTTATTAACACTCATTACATGACAAAATGTCATACTTTTACAATTTTTATTTTTAAAATCATATAATTTATAAATTCTAAAGATAGAGGTTAATTATGGCTAAGAAAAAAATTCTTTTTGAATGTCAACATTGTGGATTTACAACTCCTAAATGGATGGGAAAATGTACAAATTGTGGTGGTTGGGACTCTTTTATAGAACTCAATGAACATCAACAAGAAGTAGTAAAACAAACAAAGTCCTCATCAAGTAGATCTTCAAAAGCTGTAAGCATAAAAGCTATTGTAGAAACTGAAGTTTATAGGTTTAGTTCACTTGATCAAGAACTAGATGGTGTTCTTGGAGGTGGAGTTGTTCCAGGGTCATTAACTTTAATTGGTGGTAGTCCAGGAGTTGGAAAATCAACATTACTTCTAAAAGTTGCCTCTAATATAGCTTCTACAGGTAAAAATGTTCTCTATGTAACAGGAGAAGAATCAAGCGGACAGATTAAACTTAGAGCAAATCGCCTTAACTCAAATGTTGAAAATTTATATCTTTTGAATGAGATTAGATTAGAACAAGTTATAGTTGAATTGGAACATAAAGAATATGAATTCTTAATTATTGACTCTATTCAAACTATGTATTCTGAGAATATTTCATCTGCACCTGGTTCAGTAACACAAGTAAGACAAATCACTTTTGAGTTAATGAGGATTGCAAAAGAAAGAAACATTGCAATATTTATCATAGGTCATATCACAAAAGAAGGTTCTATAGCTGGTCCAAGAGTACTCGAACATATGGTAGATACTGTTTTGTATTTCGAAGGTGATAGTTCTCAAGAGTTACGAATACTTCGAGGTTTTAAAAATCGTTTTGGACCGACTAGTGAGATAGGTGTTTTTGAAATGAGAAGTGAAGGTTTAGTATCTGCTACAAATATATCTTCTCGTTTTTTTAACAGAAACTCTAAACAAGCTGGTTCAGCACTTACAGTTGTTATGGAAGGCTCTCGCCCTATAATTCTAGAAGTTCAAGCACTTGTTTCAGAATCACATACTCCCAATTCTAAAAGACAAGCTACTGGGTTTGATAATAATAGATTAAATATGCTCTTAGCTTTACTAGAGAGAAAACTTGAAATTCCACTATCTGGATATGATGTATTTATAAATATTACAGGTGGAATTAAAATTACAGAGACAAGTGCAGACTTAGCTGTTCTAGCAGCAATTTTAAGCAGCTTCAGAAACCGTGCTATATCAAAAGAAACTATTTTCATAGGAGAAGTTTCTCTTGTTGGGGATGTTAGAGAAGTTTTTGGACTTGATGCTAGATTAAAAGAGGCAAAGATGCAAAATATCACAAAAGTACTTTTATCTAAAAAACCATTAGAAAAAACGCCACTAAAAATATTTATTGTAGATGAAGTATCAAAGCTACTAGAATGGTATTAAAGAACTTTTAATATAAAATTTACTATAAAAAATGTATAATCTTCAAATATAACAAATGAAGGATATCAAATTGATAGATGCTGAGTTTAGAAGTGAAGAGAGATTTTCAAGATTATCATTAGCTTATAAAGGTGAAGAAGAAAAACAAAAAGTAGTAACTTGCATAGAAACAATAATATCAAAATACTCAATCAAACCTGAAACATATACAACAAGTATATCAAAAGGTAGAGAAGTGCTTGTTATTGAGTACCATGATGACATGGATAGAAAAGCTGGTGATATTTTTGAAAAAATTTTAAAAGTTTTAGAAATAAAAGAGTGTTGTTAAAAGGCCATATTTTGAACTTGAAAGCATATGCCAAAGGCAATAAACTATTTAGAAGCTATTTTAAAGAGAATAAAGAAGCTCTTTTAGCTCTTGTTAGCAGTGGACAAAGTCCAAAATCACTCTTTATTGGATGCTCTGACTCTAGAGTCATCCCAGATTTAATGATTCAGTCTGATCCAGGTGATTTATTTGTTATAAGAAATGTAGGAAATTTTGTTCCTCCTTATAAGCCTGATGAAGATTTTCACGCAACAGCATCTGGAATTGAGTATGCAGTTAGCATCTTAAAAATTAAAGAGATCATAATTTGTGGGCATACGCACTGTGGTGCTTGTAAATCTCTTTATGAAGATATAACTGATCCATCCCTTATACATACAAAAAAGTGGTTAGAACTTGGTGAAAGTGCAAAAACAACGGCCATTCTTAGCTTAGGTGCCAATGCTCCAAAAGAGAGTTTACTAAGATTAACAGAAAAATTATCTGTAATGAAACAAATCGAAAATATCTTAACTTACCCTGTTGTAAAAAAACGCTTTGAAGATGGTGATTTATCTATACATGGTTGGTATTACGATATTGCAACTGGTAATATCGACTACTATGATGCACAAAGTTATGAGTTTTTACCTTTAACAGACTTAACAAAGACAAGATGATTTATAAAAAATTTATAAATTCCGATATAATAAATACAATAACTAAGGAAATCTAAAATGGCTGAAGAAGAAAATAAAGAAGAGATAGCGTCAGAAGGCGCTTCAAAAGAAAAAGCATCTAGCAAAATGCTTATGATTATCATCATTGTTGTGTTAGTGCTTATAATTATTGGTGGTAGTGTAGTCGCTCTTTTATTAATGGGTGATGATGATGAAGCGATGGTACAAAGATCAGCATCACGGGCTAATGAAAAAAGTATAACAAAACCTAGAAAAAGTTCTGGAGATTATAGTAACTCAAGAAAATTGAGTGATATTGGTATCTTGTATCCAGTAGATACATTCACGGTAAACTTAAAAAGTGATGCTGGTCGTCGTTATCTAAAAGTAACTTTGTCTTTAGAATTACAAGGAGAAGAGTTAAGTTTAGAACTAGATAGTAAAGCTCCTGTTTTAAGAGATAGAATTATTAGAATTTTAACATCTAAATCATTAGAAGAAATTTCTTCAAAAAAGGGTAAACAAAAAGTTAGTGACCAAATTATGGATACTTTAAATGCAATGGTTTCAGATGGGACAATACAAGGTATATATTTTACAGAATTTGTTATTCAGTAGGCTAATTTAAACAAATTCCATTAAACCTATCAAAGCCCCTTTACGTAGGGGGTTTCTTATGAAATACTATCTTCACACTTAAGTAAAAAAAAGCAAAATTAACTACTAAAAGTGGGCTATAGGTGAACTTTTTTGTTCTCTATTCAACAATCCACCTGCGATATATGTTAAGTTTAACTATTGAATAATACCTAACTTTTTAAACTGTATGATTTTCTCTTTATACCTAAATCCAAACTATCTCCATTATAAACACCGACTGATATAACATCATCTAGGGAGTTAAAATACGCTAATTATAAACTTAAAAGTTCTTTTCTTAGATGTATATAGAAGGAATTATTCTATAACCGATGCCGTAAATGCTTTCTAGAGCGCTTTCTGGCAGTTTTTTTCTGAATTTTGAAACCAATTTTCTAATATTTTGAGTATCTAGATTTTCACTTAATGACCTAAAATGTTCTGATATAGCTTCATTTGAGTATATCTTTCCAATGTCATCACTTAATAATTGTATGAAAATTATTTCATATTTGGTTAAATAAACAATTTGAGAATTATTTGATAATGAACTATTTGACTTATCAAAAAAAACATTCTCACTGAAGTAAATTTTATTTGATTGTGTAGTAACTGGTTCCATTGATTTAGAGATAATTTTTTTAGAACTATTTAGTAAAGCTCTAAGAAGTTCTTGATAGTCAATAGGTTTTTTTATGAATTGTTCAATACCTAAATTAATAAGTGGCATAAGGTATCTAGAATCATCGTGAGCAGATAGTATAATTAAAAGTTGAGCTGGATTAATGTTGTATAAATTTGATGTTAATTCAACACCATTTATATTAGGCATCTGAATATCACTTAGAACTATGTCATAATACTTTGAAGTATTTTTATAATAATCTTTATATTTTTGAAGTGCAACTTTTCCATCTTCAGCCGAGTCAACTGTATCAAAAAAACTTTTTAAGATTTCTGACGTATTTTCTCTTAGTTCAGTGTGATCTTCAACAAATAGAATTGAAAATTTTTTTGTATATTGTAATATTTCTTTAGAAGTTAACATTTATTATTCTTTTTAAAGTTTATTTATAACTAAATAGTATATCAATTATTTATAATAATTTCAATAAAAATAGGTACAATATGCAAAAATTACTTCAAATACATAAAGATATGTTACAAAATATTAATAAAGAGCTAAAATGAACATAGTTATAAACGGTGAATTAAAAAAATTTAAAGATAGCATTACTTTAAACAAAGTACTTCAAGAGTTATCATTAGAAGGTAAGGTTATGGCTGCAGCTGTAAATATGAATATAGTAAAGCAAAATGAATGGGGTTCATATATAATGAAAGAGTCCGATAAGTTAGAATTACTAGATTTTGTTGGTGGTGGTTGATTTTAAGATTTGTTCTCCTCTAGAGCAACAACGGCAACTGCATAGTCACCATCGTGAGTGATAGATAAAGATGTGCTTTTAATATTAAAGTTTTTATTTATTCTTTGAGATAACTTTAGTATAGGAGCACCTTTGATAGTTTTAGATATTGTAATATCTTCAAATGAACACTCTTTTCCTATTCCAACTCCAAGTGCTTTTGCGGTAGCTTCTTTAGAAGCCCAAAAGCCAGATGCTGTTTTGTGATTTTTAACTAGTTTTATCTCTTCTTTGGATAAAAATCTAAGTAATGCTTTGTCTCCAAATCGCTCAATTAAGTGACTCATTCGAGAGATTTTTATAAGGTCTATACCAATCATTTACTGAATAACAAATTCTGAGTATTTTGTTAACATAAACTTGCTCCTTTGCCTTGTCATACATAGTTTTGAGTGTTTTCTATATTAGTAAAAAAAACTAAGTCCACTAAAAGACCACCTATTTTTTATAAACATTGTATACATAAAAAATTAATTGGCGAATTTATTTGAATAAAGGATGGTGGGTCCTATGTGACTCGAACACATGACCACTCCGTTATGAGCGGAGGGCTCTAACCAACTGAGCTAAAGACCCACTTTCTAGACTAAGCTTTCGCTTTGTAGGGCGAAATTATAGTCAAATTTTCCTTATATTTTTCTTTTATATGCTTCTATTCTTTGATTTTAAAAACTACGGCATAAAGTAATGGCACATAAATCAAGTTTAAAACTGTTGCCCATGCTATTCCAAAACCTAATGATATTGCCATTGGCTGGAGTATCATAGCTTGCCCTGAAGCAAAGAAAATGAGTGTTGATAGTCCTAGCACGGTTGTTAAAGAAGTCAGCAGAATAGGTCTTAACCTAGTTCCTGCTTTTTTCATCAACTCTTCAGTATCAGATGCATTTTTTATAAAGTTTACTACTATAAGACCATCGTTAACAACAACTCCTGCAAGACCGACTATTCCTATCATTCCTGGCATCGTCATATTTATACCCATTACCATATGCCCAAAATAAACACCAAGTAAAACCAAAGGAATTGTACTTATAACAATCAAAGATTTTTTTATAGAATCAAAAAGCCAAACAAGTGTTATGAAAATCAAAAATATTGCTATTACAGCAGATTGCATCATCTCTCTTTTGTTTTTGGCATTCTCTTGTTCTTCGCCTTTTACATCTACTTTAAAACCTTCACTTTTAAGTTTTTCAAATGTAGTGCTAAGTTCTTTAATAGCCTCTGCTGAAGTTATTATTTTTTTATCTAAAGTTGCTAGTACTGTTCTTATTCTAACTCCATCTTCTTTTTTAAGAGCCACAAAACCTTGAATCATTATAAAATCACATACCTCTCTTAAAAGAACAAACTGATTACTTGATGGTACTTGAACCTCAATTCTATCAATTGAGTCAATTTTTTTATTTATACCACTCTCAATTCTTATACGAACTAAACCTTCCGAGTTGAACATTTTTGCGTATTCACCTTTTAAGTAGTATGATCTTAATTCACTAGATATTCCCTCTTCATTAAAGCCCAACTGTTGTCCATACTCATTTACCCGAAGCTTTAACTCTTTTTCCCCTGGATTTGCATCATCTGAAACATTGCTTACTCCATCTATATTTTCTAAGGCATTTCTTAAATATTTCACTCCCTGTAAAATATCTTCTTCACTCTTTCCACTAAGACTCAACTCTATATCAGATGCCACAATACCTGCTCCTGGTACCTTTACAACAAGTTCTTCATAAACTAAATTGTTATCTTCTTTTAAAGTTTTAAACTTTGCTATTAATTTTTCAATATTTGAAGCAATTTTTTCTGCATCATTTTGTCTGGTTAATACTGTTGAATCATACTCAATTGACAAATAAGGGCTAATATATTTATCAAATAAATTTGTTGGTGCTCTCTCTTTTAAATCTATAAATATATGAAAAAGATTATCTCCAGTTTCCACCATATTTTTAGCATCCATTTTAAAACCGATTACTGAAGTTATGGAAGAAAAATCATTTTCATTTGTATTTGCTAAAAGTACTTTTTCTAGGTCTGTAACAATATTTTCTGTATCTTCTAGCTCGTTATTAATATTTACTTTTCCATATACATATATTTGAGTATTATCAAAATCTGGGAAAAGTTGAAACTTTGAATTTTTAATAAGAGCAAATGTCAAAAATAATATAGTTGTTACCATTACTATTAACGACAACCATTTACGCTTAAAAACAAAATGCAAAGTTTTACTATGAAGGGAACCTAACTTTTTCCATATTTTTTTGGTAAAACTTTCATCATGAGAAACTTTTAAAAAGTCATGTGCATGAAGTGGTAAAAAATAAAATGCTTCAAATAAAGACGAAAGTAAGAGAACAGTTATCATAATAGGAATAATTTTAATAAACATTCCCATTTCACCAGTAAGTAATAGCATCGGTAAAAAAGCAAAGATGGTTGTCAGTGTAGCAGTAAGAACAGCTGGAAACATCTCAGATGCACCAACAATAGCTGCTTCTCTTTTCTCCATACCTTCTTCTAAATGTCTATATATATTTTCAGCAACAACAATAGCTTCATCAACTAACATACCAAGAGCGATTAAAGCACCCAATAAAGATAGCATATTTAAACTATCTCCCATAAGTTCTGTCACTATCAAACCTGTCATAAAACTCACAGGAATTCCAATAGCAACAACCATAGCAATTCCACGGTTAATAAAAATAAGCATCGCTATAAACACTAACATAAGTCCAAAAGCAATATTGGCAAAGACAGTATTTAAACGATTTTTAATCCAAACAGAAGTATCTGTATAGATTTCATACTTTACTATTTCATCTTTAGTAGAGTATTTCTTCAACAATTCTCTTATCTGCTTAACAAGAGCAATAGCGTTTCCATCTTTAGACTTAGTAACATTTATGGAAACATTTCTAATGCCATTATAGTGAGAGAGTTCAGACTCATCACTTAGTTTAAATTCAACATCTGCGATATCGCCAATACGAACTCTAACTTCTCCTACACTTATAATGGTATTTTCAATTGATTCTTTAGACTTTTCTCCATTAAAAGTGGATATGTATAGATGCTTACCTTTTTCTTTTATAGTACCAATAGGAAATATTGAACTAATATTTTTTAGTGATAAAACAGCTTGAGCTGGGTTCAAACCAAATGCCATAAGTTTTTGCTCATTTAAAGTTATAACAACTTCATCATCAGCATCTCCACGAATTGTTATATCACTCAGGTCTTTAAACCTACTTAAATCACTCTTTAGTTCTTCAGCCAAAAGAAGTAACTCTTTTTTACTTCTATCTCCGGCTAAGGCTATTAAAACCAATGGGAAACTGTGTAGCTGTATTTTTGCTATCGGTTCAGCCATATCTGCTGGTAAATCTTTTCTAACTCCATTTAATATATCTTTTACATCACTAAGTACAGTTGCATTTTGTGAACCTGCTTTTATATCACTAATTATTGAAAAAAAGCCATTTTTTATAGTTGTTTTTATACTATCTAACTCATCAATATTTTGTAAATCATCTTCTATACTTTTAACAACCATTTTATCAAGTACATCTGCTGATGTTCCAACATACCCACCTGAGATAGTTATTTTATCCATATTCATTGGAGGGAATATCTCTTTTGGTATATTAATGTATGCAAAAATAGAAAGCAACATTATAAATGTTAGAAGTATGTGATTTAGTAGTGGTTTATCAATTGCAAATTCTAAAAAGCGACGAATCATTTTTAACCTTTAAAAAAGTGTGTCTAATATTTGATTTTTATATCTTATTGACTCAACGGAAGCCTTAATAAGTTTATTTTCTTCTATCAATATATCATACTCACCTTTTAACTTATATATTTCTCTACTTTTAAAATAAATTCTTTGTTGAATATATATTTTTGGGAAAAGTGTAATAGTTACAAAACTCATAATTAGCAAAACAAAAACAAGATATTGAAAATCAACTTTTTTCTTAACATTTAAAATTAGATCAACTTCTTCCAATAACTCATGTTTATCACTCATTGTTCGCCAATCTCAAAAACTCGCATCTTGGCACTTCTACTTCTTATATTGCTTTTAAGTTCATCTTTTTGTGCCATAAGTGGTTTTTTTGTTAAAATTTTTCCAAGTGTATTATCTCTTGAGCAACTACATCTCATCGCTTCAGCAGGACATATGCAGTTTTTTGACCATCTACTATATGTTTGTTTTACAATTCTGTCTTCAAGTGAATGAAAAGATATGATAGCTACAACTGTATCGCTAAACTTTGCTTCTTCTATGCTTTGTAAAAGTGACTTTAGTTCACCAAGTTCATCATTTACTTCTATGCGTATAGCTTGCATCAAAAGTGTTGCAGGATGAATTTTTTTTCCTTTTGGCAAGAGATGCATAAGGGCGTCACTTAATTCTTTCGCACAAGAAAAAGGTCTAGCATCTACGATGGCAGAAGCTATTTTTTTATAATTTCTAAGTTCACCATACTCAAATAATATTTTTTCTAACTCTTTGAGTGAATACTCATTAACAACAGTAGAAGCATTCAAAGGTGCATCTAAGTCCATTCTCATATCTAAGGTATTACTCTCGTAAGAAAACCCTCTCTCTTTTTGATCTAGCTGAAGTGATGAAACTCCTATATCAGCCAAAATCCCCTTAATATTATCAACTCCAACTTCTTGTATAATCTCTTTTACTACAGATGAAAAACGACCTTTTCGTATACTTACTCTATCCCCAAAATGTTTTAATCGTTTTGTTGAAAAATCTATGGCTGTTTGATCTTGGTCTATTGCCATTAATTTTATTTTTGAATTTGATTCTAGTATCATGGACGAGTGCCCACCATACCCCATAGTACAATCTATAATTACACCCTCTTGGATTGTTTGGAATGCAGATATTGTTTCTCTGTATAAAACGGGAATATGCGGAATATTTTGCAAAAAGACCTCTAATCAATTTTTAAGTAATTATACAGCATTTTTATTAATTCACTATATATTTAAAGGTAAAAAAAGATATAGTATATAAAAAAGTATCAAGGGAATAAATGATGTTTGAAATATACTTTAATGAAATAATAGCAACTATCGCAATATTAATAATAACAATTATTTATATAATTATTAAAAAATTACAAAAAAAAAATAATTTTCAACTAGAAGAACTTATAGAAAACAAAGACTCAATTAATGATAGATTTGACATAAAAAAAGAAAAAGTAACAAAGATTGTTAAAGAAATTGTACTTGATAGCGATGAAAAAAAAAGCTTTGAAAATATTCAAGAAAAAGAAACTTTACATGAAGAAAAAATAGAACAAACAATAAAAAGAGTAAAAAGGCCTGTTCCAAATATTGGCAAAATAACTAAAGAAAACTTTAAACTATTTGCAGGACAAAGAATTTTAGTTGCGGAAGACAATATAATTAATCAAAAAGTAATTACAGGACTCTTTACTGGTTCAGGTATAGATATTACTTTGGCTGATGATGGACAATTTGCACTTGATATATTAGAAAAAGATTTAAATTATGACTTTATTCTAATGGATGTACACATGCCACGAATAAGTGGATTTGAAGCAAGCAAGAGAATAAGAAAAAACTCTAAATATAATCATATAGTTATTATTTCACTAAGTGGTGATGTTGCAACTGATGATGTTAGAAAAATGACAGAAGCTGGAATGGAGGAGCACCTAGAAAAACCATTAAGAATGGAAGCACTTTATAAAATATTATATGCGTATTCTAAAGATACTTCTAAACAAAATAATACAAAAGAGCTTGAAATTCAAAGTGGTTTAAATATATGTGGTGACGATGAAGAATTTTACTTTGAAATACTCAATGAGTTTGTCAATACATACACCAAATCTCCGAATGCAATAAAAACTTTTTTAAACAACAAAAAAATGATTGAGGCAGATAAATATCTACTGGATTTAAGTGGCATAAGTGCAAATATTGGAGCAAATAACATAAGCAAAATAGTTTTAGATTTAAAAATGGCTATAACTACTCCAAAAGATAGAAGGTATGTTGAACTATTTAAAAATTATGTTCACTCTCTTCATATTCTACTAAAAGAGATTAAGACATATAAGTCTTAAGCCCCTCCAAGAGCTTTTTTAACATTATCATCAGCCATTGTAATATTCCATACTGGTTCCCAAACAACTTCTACTTCAACTTCTCTTATATTAGCCATTTTTTCTACTGACTCTTTTACCCATTGTTGTATCATTTGATGCATAGGACAAGCCTTTGTAGAAAGAGTCATAGTTACATTTGCATTTCCTTCATCATCACACTCAGCATCGTATATAAGTCCCATTTCAACAAGATTAAAACCAACTTCTGGGTCTATAACAGTAGAGATAGCTAAAAATAATTCTTCTTTTGAGTACATCATAATTAAAATTCCTTAATTTTATTTTATACCCTCAAGGGGCACCTTGTAAAATGAAGGAAACCCTTCATCTTTTTATTACGGTATCGGAAGTAATTCCGATACCTACGCTAACGCTTTATTTTCTTCGGCAGAAAGCCCAAAACACTAGTGTTTTACTTTATAGTTTATCATATATAAAACATTTCTAACAAGCGCCATTGCACCCACAACTAAAAATGAAGCACCTGCTTTTATTAGTGTTTCATTCTGCATCAAAATTGCAATAGCTACTGTACTAACTCCAATAGCACAAAAAACAAATTGTGCATGAGAGCTTTTCTTTGGTAACATATCTGCTAACATCGGTACTTTTTCTTTTCCAACAAGTGGAGAAAAACGCTCAAACCAGACAAGGAATGGAACTATTTTATAAATATGTCCTGTTATTGCAAAACCAAAAAATCCAAAAAATAAAAGCCAAGCACTAGTAAGTAGTAGAATCTCATTAGACAATATTAGATATGCTACTCCAAAAACCAAAGAAATTATCATTGAAAAGTAAGCATACATAAGTGACATAACATATATATCTATTTCTTTTCTTGCTCTTGTTTTAAAAATTGTATATGTAAGATAAAAATATAACAGCATAGATGCTACAGCTAATGCATAAGCTAGATATTCTATAAATAAGTATTCAACAAATGATGAAACTACTACTAATATGATTGAAATACTCATCAAAGTAATAGATATGTGAAGTGGTTTCATTGAAAATCCATGAGAGAGTCCAAACATTGGCAGTAGAACAACAGATAAGCCCATAAGTGTTATAGTTATATAACCCCCTATTACTAAATAAACATGTGATCGAAGAAGAGTAATAATATCTATGTCAATAGTTCCTGAATAGCCTAGAGCCATCACAAGACCGAAAATAATACCAAAAAACAAAAATGTATTTGAGATTAGAACACTACTTATTACTACATTTAATTTTTTTACTTTTCTCATGGTTGCAAAAATTTCCATAACAAATAGCATCATAGAAATTAAAACTACTGTTCCACCATATGGTAAAAATGAAGGATATGCAATAAATCCAAGAACCATTAAAATAACACCAATACCAAGAAGTGGCCAAATAATATAAAAGAGTTCAACTGCAGCATGACCTACTTCTAGTACAACTGGTACTAACTGTGCCATAGCCCCAAAAACAACCATCATAACAAAACCTAGTAGATATAAATGTACCAAGCTTAAAACTTTTGTATCTAACATGAAAAGATTTTCAGATGAAAAAGAAAATATTGAAAAAGAAGCTAATAAGTAAAACAGACTCCCCAAAATAAAGAATGGAGAGATAAGTTTAAATGGAGGTGCAAAATCTTGCGAGATAGAAAACATTTTATTCTTTTAGTGACAAGCTGTTTGAGTTAAATCAGAATCAATACCTGCGTTTACATTTGAAAAAGTTATTTTAACTAAACCACCATCTACATTCTCTGCACTATGAGCTATATCTGCTTCAAGCTTTGCAAATAATCCACCAGGTGCTTTATGATTGATCATAACTAAAGTGTTATTAGTATTTTTAATAAGTTTTAAACCGCTCATTGCGTTTACCATTGGATCTGGTGGTCCACATTTTGATGTATCGAAGTAGTATGTACTTGAAGTATTTTTTACTAATTCAAAAAAATCAACAGTTGCTCCATTTACTTCAATTTTAACAGCTTCACTTGGAATTAATGACATGATATTATCCTTTTTTTTGTTAAGCATATTCTAGTAAATATTTGTTGATTTAGCATTGATTTGTATCAACTTTACCTAATTTGTCCACTTCCATAAATTTTAAATTTATAAGTAGTTAGTCCTTCTATCCCCATAGGTCCACGTGCATGAAGTTTATTTGTACTTATACCTACTTCTGCTCCAAAACCAAAAGCTCCACCATCTGTAAAACGAGTTGAAGCATTAACATATACAGCAGCAGCATCTATCGCATTTAAAAACTTCTCAGCTGTTGTAATATCTTCCGTTATAATAGCTTCAGAATGACCTGATCCAAACTTAACAATATGCTCAATAGCACCTTGGACTCCATCAACAACTTTTATATTTAATATATTGTCTAAATATTCCGTATCATAATCTTCATCAGTAGCATTCTCAACTTTAATAATTGCCTGAGTATTAACGCAACCTTTTAACAGTGTACCCTCTTTATCAAACTCTTTTTTTAACTCAACTAAAGCTATTTTAGCTATCTCTTTATCAACCAAAAGTGTTTCCATCGCGTTACAAACTCCAGGTCGTTGAACCTTTGCATTTATAGATATAGCAATAGCATCATCAAGTTTTGCATCCTTATCTATGTAAGTATGACACTGCCCTTTATCATGTTTAACTACACTTACTGTTGCATTATCTCCAACATATTTGATAAGCCCTGCTCCACCACGAGGAATAATCAAATCAACATATTTATCCATCTTAATTAATTTAGCAACCCCTTCTCTTGAAGAATCTTCTAATAGTGAGATTAAAGCAGTTGGTAAATCATTTTTAGCTAAAACACTTTGAAGAACTCTAGCTATCGCTCTATTTGAATTTTCGGCTTCTTTTCCACCTTTTAGAACACAAACATTAGAACTTTTAAAACATAAAGCTGCTGTATCACTTGTAACATTAGGTCGCGATTCGTAGATGATACCAATTACACCTATTGGAATAGTTACTTTTTGAATATTAAGTCCATCATCTGTAACCCAACCATCTAAAACTTTACCAACAGGCTCTTTTAGTGCAGCAATTTCTTCTATTGCTACTGCCATGCCATCTATGCGTTCTTCATCTAAAAAAAGTCTATCCATCAATGCTTCTGAAAGATTATTTTTTTCTCCATCTGCCATATCAAGTGCATTTGCAACAAGTAAATCTTTTGTATTTTCTCTTATTGCTGTTGCCATCTCATTTAAAAGTATCTTTTTTTTAGCTCCACTTATTGAAGATAATATTCTACTTGCATTTTTTGCTTCTTGTAAAAACTGTTCCATATTTTTGCCTTGAATTTTATAATGCTATAATATCATAAAAACTCAAGGAATATAATGAAAACTATCACTTTTATAGGGAATGGAAATATGGCATTAAGTATTGCAAAAGGCTTAAAAAACAACTACCATATCCAAGTCGTTGGAAGAAGTTTTGAAAAAATTGATATGTTTGAGAAGAAACTTGGCGTTAATATACAAAAAGCTCTACTAGATGATTTTGACATGAGTGATAAGACTATACTTTTATGCGTAAAACCTGCAAATGTTGAAGAAATTTCTAGAAGGTTAAAAGGTAAAGCTAGAGTTATATTTTCTGTTTTAGCAGGAACATCATTAAGCAAAATAAGAGAAAACCTAGATCCATTAGCTGTTGTAAGAACGATGCCAAATTTAGCAGCAAGTGTAAATAAATCTATGACAACACTTACTGGGGATGAAGGGTTTAAAGAAGAAGCTTTAGAACTACTAGGAACAATTGGAACTACAAGGTGGCTAAGTAGTGAAAAAGAGATAGACATAGCAACTGCTTTAGCTGGTAGTGGTCCAGCATATCTTGCTTTAATTGCTGAAGCTTTAGCAGATGGAGCAGTCCAACAAGGACTAAAAAGAGATGACGCAATGGCTATTATGAGAGGTTTATTTAATGGCTTTGGTGGTTTAATACAAGACATTCATCCAGCTATACTAAAAGATGGAGTAATGAGTCCAGGTGGCACAACTGCTGCTGGTTATGTTGCTCTAGAAAATGGTAAAGTCAGAGGGGCTTGTATAGATGCTATAAGTAAGGCGTATAAAAGAGCCACAGAGTTGTAAAACTCTTTAGGCCTTATTTGGCAAGTAGCCTATTCTAAATCCACCCCAATGTTTTCCATTGATATATATTGGAACAGATAAATCATGCATTGTTTCACCAGTATCTCTTAAATAAGTTTGCAAAAGAAGTCTTTTAGTGTGACTACCACATCTAGAACCTGTTCTATCATCATAAATTCTTTTACTTCTATTCCCAACTAAATCCTTATCATAGTCTCCAGTTAGAGGCTGAGCAAATTTATTGTTATGAGTAGGAACATAACCCTTGTTATCTGTTACAATCGCATAACCTACAGTTTTATCCAAGAGAACTTTTTCTTGGATAGCAGGCAAATTTGTATCACAAAATTTATCATAAGCTGTTGAGAATTTCTGAGGGCTTGTATTTTCTATTTGTTTATAGTTTCTATCAAATAAATTACTTTCGCTTAACTGCCCTTTTTTAATAGCATCTTCAAATAATTTTTCTATCTTAGAGGCAGCATTTGTTCCAAGATTATAAATATTTTCATGATATTCATCTAGAGCAAATTCACTAACAGACTCATAAGAGCTTTCAGCTGCATATATAAGCTCATGTGTTGATTCAGATATTTTCTTCATCTCCACAGTACCTTCTTGCAACCCAATACTAAATTCTTTAATTGAAGTGGCTATCTCATTTACATCACTATTGTTAGTTGAAGCATTACTAGCAATTTGACTTATTTTCTCTTCTATATATTTTGATTGCTCTAAGAAATCATTAATTTGTGATGCCACTTCTTCTATTCTACTTACACCATCACCAATCTGAACTGAGAGTGTTTTTATCTCTTTTGTAACTTCTTCTGTATCTTCTTGCATTTGACTTATAGACATATCTACTTCACGAGTTGCATCTACAGTCTTTTCTGCTAAGTTTCTAACTTCTTCTGCAACAACTGCAAAACCACGACCATGTTCACCTGCACGAGCTGCTTCTATAGCAGCATTTAATGCTAATAAGTTTGTTCCTTCTGCGATATCATCAATAACATCAGTCACTCTTTTAATATCAACAGATTTTTTACTTAACTCTGAAACTTTTTGAGATGCACTTAAAACAACTTCATTTATATTTTGCATACTGCTTATGATATCTTGTAAGTCTTTTTGACTCTGAATACTTCCCTTCATAGTTTTAGTTGTAAAAGTGGCAGCTTCTTCAGCATTTTGAGTAACACTTGTAATATTTTGCATAACTTTACTAGTTGTACCAGAGATTACTTCAACAGTTTGTGCTTGTTGATCTAATTTATTTGATAATTTATCGATTGAGCCCGATAAGTCTGCTGTATATATCGAGTTTTTTCCAGCATCAATTGATAATATTTCTGCCATATTCATAAGTAAGTCTAAAGTTTGATATATTTTATTGTAAAAGGCACGAACGAAAACTGTTTTTGACTCCAGTTGCACAAATTTTTTCTTATATTCTCTTTGTTTTTTAAAATTTCTAGTAGAGAATTTATCTAATACATCTGCACTTTCTATAATTGGCTTAAACATTAGTATGTGAAAACCAAGAACAGTAATGGATGACCCAAGAAATGAAAATATTAAAATAAAAGGTAATCCAAGACTAAATTCAGAAAAGAGAATGATAATATATGCCAGAGCAGACATTATAACAGTTGGACCTACAATAGCCTTGACATAAAATGGGATTAGTACATTTTTCATATATTCTCCTAATTGCTGTTATTATATCTTGATTTTGTAAACTTGCAATGGAGAATATACTTTTTACAAGAAGTCTAGTATTTCCTTCTCAATTGTATCTTTTTCTATAATATTTTTATGAATTATTGTTTTATTAAACAACTTTTTAATCATTGAAGGAATCTTAACATTAGCCTCTTTTGATATTGATTCTAATGCTACTATATCTTGAGCATTTTCTTCTCCAGTGAGAGCATTGGCAATAACAGGAGAAAATTTTGTCCACTCTGCCGTTGAGTAAATAATAGTATCTATATCTTTAATAGCGCATGACTCATAGGCTTTAAAACAAGTTGCAGTATGTGGATCCATAAGATAACCATCTTTAAAACTATTTTTTATATATTCTTTACCTTCATTATCATTAGAGAAATCAGCAACAAATATTTTTTGAAGTTTTAAAAGCTCCCCTGATGTTAGGGTATATACTTTCTTTGTATCTAGATCATGCATCAATTCTTTCGTTCTTTCTGAGCCATATAAGTCAAAAAGTATTCTCTCAACATTTGATGATTTTAAAATATCCATTGCAGGGGAAGTAGTTAATATCAACTCTTGATTACGCATATCATAAATGCCTGTTTTAATGAGTCTAGTTAAAATATTGTTTTCATTTGATGCAATTATTAACTTCTCTACAGGAAGTCCCATAAGCATTGCATAGTAAGCACCTAATACATTTCCAAAATTTCCGCTTGGAACATTTATGTAAGCCTTATCTCCCATTTTTGTAGAACCCTGTCTAACAAGTTCAAGATAATTATGTAGATGGTAAACAATCTGAAAAATAATTCGTCCAAAGTTAACAGAATTTGCGGCAGAAAGTAAAATATTTTTTTCTTTTAAAGTTTTCTCAAAACTTTTCGATGATAAAAGATTTTTTAATGCTGATTGAGCATCATCAAAATTTCCCTTTATTCCTATAACTTTTAAGTTACTCGCTTCTTCTGTAACCATTTGAAGTCTTTGAACATCAGAAGTTCCATTTGCAGGATACATGCAAACAACTTGAATATTTTTTTTATTTTTAAAAGTCTCTAAGGCTGCTGGTCCTGTGTCACCACTAGTAGCTGCTAATATTAAGTAATTTTCATTTCTTTTTTGAGCTACACTAGAGAGTATATGTCCGAAAGGTTGAAGTGCCATATCTTTAAAAGCACGAGTTGGACCGTGATATAACTCACTTACAAATAAATTTTCTTTTAATTTTATCACAGGCACAGGATTTTTAGAATCATCAAAATTATCATAAAGAGATAAAGCTTCATCTATAACACTTTGTTCAATATCTATTTCAAAACTACTTAGCATATCAGCTGCTAATTCTTTGTATGATGAGTCTAGATGCTTATTTAAAAACTCTAATCCAAGTTTAGGTAAAGTTTCTGGTACATATAACCCACCAAATGAAGCTATTGGGCTTAAAATAGCTTGGGAAAAGGTTACACTTTGAGGTCTGTTTTCATCGCATCCGCGAGTTTGAATAAATTCCATTTTTCTCTCTATTTAATTATTTTATAAAAGTATACCTAATCGTCATCCTCATCATACTTAAGAAACATTACAAGTATTCTTATAAGTAAAATAGTGGCTACAATCTCATATCCAATAATCCAAACTATAAAAAATGATGCCATGTTAAGTAATTTGAAGTTTGCAAAATCAGCACCAGCAATACTAAAAAATAGAAAGATTGCTCCTATAACATATAAAATAAGTAGAAAATAAACAACATATAAAACTGGTTCCCAACCATTTGGAATATAAAGATAATCTTTAAAATTCACTTCTTGCTTAGCAAAACTTTGAGTTTTTTTTCTTTTCTTTTTTGTATCTGAATAGAAGTATTTGATTATAATAAGCCATATTATGTTCGTCTTTGTCAAATTCCATAAACTTACTCCTTCTAAAATATTTTATATTTTTATTGAAATAATCTTATTGGATTGATATGAAAAGACTTTTGAGTAACTTCAAAAATCAACTCTTCACTTACGCGACCAATGGTGTAACCTTTTTTAATTTTTTTACCTTTTTTAATATTTGGTGAGATTTGTGAGAGATTTGCATAAATAGTATGTAAGCCATTCTTATGCTCTATAATTACAATATTATTTAAAACTGATGTTTTATCAGCGTATATAATTTTTCCATTAAATACTGTTTTAACTTTTGTATTTTTTCTACTAGGCTTTAATGATATAGACTCATTAAAAACTTTAATTCCATATATAGGATCGATGTAGGTTCCATATCTTTTAGTTATTTTATATGGAGAAAATGGTGCTATTGTTTTGCGTCCATAATATTTTTTTGTTTTTACTTTTTGATAACTACTTCCATGTTTTTTGACAACAGGAAGGTTATTATTTGACAATATTGTTTTAGATTTAAAGGCCTTTTTTCTAAACTCTTCTTCTTTAGCTTTTTTAATTTCATCTACTTTTATAATATTTAATTTTGCTAATGTTTTTTTGAGTAAATCTTGTTTATTTAATAATTTTTTTAACTCTTTTTTATATGAAGATTTTGCGAACTTTAGCTTTTTTAATGCTTTTTTATTTTTTTTCTGAATTGATAATATTTTTTTTCTTTTTGTATCTATACTTGCTATTGCAACTTCTAATGAACTAGCATAAATATTTAAAGTATCTATATTTTTTGAATTTATATAAAATTTCCTATTTAATAATTTTACTTTTTTCTTCGAACTTTTTAACATAATTTTTAAAACTTCAAACTCTATCAAAGATTCTTCACTTCCACTAACCTCTTCTTCCAATATTACAGATAAAGAGACACTTTGAGCAATTGTAAATAACAACTCTTCTTCTAACTTATCTTGAGAGATTTTTAAGTTTAATTGAGTTTTCTTCATTATTTTTAGCTCTTTCTTATTTATTTTATAACTTTTTTCTTTTTCTTTTAACTCTTTTTTAAGTGAATTTAAATCTCTTTGCTGTTTTATTATTTCTCTTTTTTGCCTTAAGATAGCAGTTGCTGTTTTAGCCATTTTCCTATTTACTGTAGTGTAGTTTTTAGAAAAAGAGTTTAACTTAGTACTTGTTTTTTTTATATTGGCATCTACACTTGTCTTTGCAAATAATATTAATGGTATTAAAATACAAATTATTATTAAACGAATCATACCTCTTCTTTATGCCCTAGAACTATCAGAAAAGCTAACATAATTGATAAAGTAAGAGCGGAAGCAAATAACAGTGAACTGTCATTGACTATATCGAATATATTAACCTCTATACCTATATTTAAAAAATGTTCTTTAACCAACGAAAGAGATGCTGTATAAGAAAACAGTCCAATTGCTAATATACTAGCTATAATAGCATCTACTATGGCTAACCTAAATAAAACTGCCGACCGTAACCATACAGGAGCACCAAACAGTCTCATAATACTCATTCGTTCACTATGCTTAAACTGCCAAATACGCAGCTCTTTAAATATGAGAAGTGATGTTACTATAAAAACTACTACTGAAAATAAGAATACAACATTCTTAAATAATTGTAAAAGTTTATATGTTTTATCATGACTACGTGAAAAATCTTCTACCTTTGTAATATATTTATTTTTTAATAAATCTTTTTTTAATTTTTTAATCTGTTTTGGATTTGGATATTGAGATAAATTTAAT
This sequence comes from Sulfurimonas sp., assembly GCF_029027405.1. Taxonomy (NCBI): domain Bacteria; kingdom Pseudomonadati; phylum Campylobacterota; class Epsilonproteobacteria; order Campylobacterales; family Sulfurimonadaceae; genus Sulfurimonas; species Sulfurimonas sp. The sequence goes on along the minus strand of NZ_CP093396.1, from coordinate 1,135,664 downwards.
TTATAAAATTTTGGAAGAGTTAGTTTTAACAATTTTATATTTTTAGCATTTATACCCGTGTTTAATCTTTTTATTACATTATCGGCAGATATTTTACTTACACTAGAAATCAGGCTATTAATGTTTAATATTATTTTTGTATCTAACTTTTTTTGACTAACTATTATAATCGAGTAATTATTTGTCAAATTTACTTTATATGCTTCTATTGATCTATCGGCAACTATAAAAATTTGCATAGAAAAAAGTATGCTAAGGAGTGCCACAACTAAAGATAAGTGATTTTTAAATGACTTCATTTATACTCCCATATTCAATATGATAGTGCTTGTATTCAACATTCATAGTTTGAGGAATATTATGAGTAACAACAATTACCGTAGTCTTTAGTTGCTCATTCGCACCTTCTAAAAGATTCCAAATAAGTTGTGATGAATAATCATCAAGATTACCTGTTGGCTCATCCGCAAGAATTAAAATTGGATTATGCGCTAAAGCTCTCGCCATTGCAACTCTTTGTTGTTCCCCTCCACTTAGTTCTAGTGGATATTTTCCAGCTTGGTGCTTAAGCCTAACATGCTTTAAAAGAGAGTTTACTTGATTTTGTGTAACATCTTTTTCATAACCATTTATGAGTAGAGGTAACATTATATTTTTCTCAATCGTCCACTCCTTTACAAGCTTATAATCTTGAAACACTATCCCAATATGTCTTCTTAAAAAATTAAGTTTAGAAATACTAACTCCATTAAGTTCAACTCCTCCAACAATCAAGCTTCCCTGCATTGGTTTTAACGCACCATAAAGAGATTTTAAAAGAGTTGATTTTCCACTACCACTAGCACCTGTTATAAAAATAAAATCACTAGAATTAATAGAAAAATTTGCTTTATTTATAATTGTCTCGCTATTTGAATATGATAGTGACATATCTTGAGCGATTATAACTTTATCCATTAAAAACTCCATCTAAAAATTTATGTGCACTTAGATTACTTTTAGACTTAAGAGGTAGACTTGGATGATAACAGATCGACGAAGCATCTACAATTACATATAAGTGTTCAGGTCTATCAAAACTTCCCATAGATATACGCATCATTACTCCATTTTCAAGAGTATAGACTCTCTCAAAGTGAATAAATCCACCTTCAAACCTTTTTGTTACTCCATGTAAATCTATTAATTCAGATATTGATAGTTTTAATTTAGAAAATTCAAAATTTCCATCTATGCTCAAAGGAGAAGAAGATTCTTCATTTATCATAGTTACATCATAGATATTTTTTTCCATTTTTTTCCATCTATCTTCATATTTGGAGCTTATTGCTATATCTTTATTTTTATTTATTTGAAGTATAGTTTTATTGAAATTAATAAAAGTTTCATAAGAGTAAGCATAATAATTTTCACTATCTGTTCTAAGTTCTAAGCGTCCATCAACTTTTAAAACTCTTTTGGACTCCTCAATAAAAGAAGTTGATATAACTCTTCGATGTGGTTTTTTATCCCAAGGAACAGGGAAATGTACATAAATTTTTCCAATGAGATTAGATGGCACTAGCTCCATAAATAGTCTTGCATCATAATCAAGTAAAAGTAAATTATCTAGCTTTTGAATACTAATTTGCTTTAAAACCTGCTCAATTGATGCTCTATGAATCTCTATACCTATAAATAAAATATCTGGATTTTCTTTTGCTTGATGGAGTAAATGACGACCTGAACCAAAACCAACTTCTATTCTCATTTTGGACACATCAGGAAAATTATCAACAAAATAATCTATTGATTTTAAAGCCGTTGACTCTTCTAGGTGAGTGTTTTTTTCTTTATTTGGAACATTTGAAGATAAAATATTTAAGTTTGCAAGACTTGCATAAGCTAAAAGTGCTTTATGCACACTATGTACAGTTGCTGGTCTTGTTAATTTATCTGATTTTAAAAGTTTTTTATTTTCTTCTTGTTTTACGAGTAAAAAGAAATCATCCCCATCAATACTGACACTTATAAGAATTTCATCTTCATGTTTTGCATTTTTTGCCATGAAATTAAATAAAACATCATCATAGCTTTTAGGAAAATCTATCTCTTTGAACTCTTCAATATGTAAATGTGGCATTTATCCCCGTTTAACTAAAATCTTTATTAGGCACGATTAACACTTCTTCTACTTCTTTCTTTTGTAAATTATCTTCTTTCTTTGTTGATTCTTTTTTTTTCACATTATCTTTTATTGTATTTGGTGTTCTAACAGTTATTTCAATACTTGGCTCAGATTTTATTTCAAACTTATCAACAGAAAAAACTTTGTAATAATAAGTTATATTTGGAGCAATTTCAGAATCTATAAATTTACTTCCACTAATATCAACAAACTCTTCTTCCTTGGCATCAAACCAACCAGATTTTGCTTTTTTAACAACTATAAAGCTTTTTACTCTTAAATCCTTAGACTTCCATTTTATTTGAATACTATTATTTACTAATTTTGCTTCTAATAATGATGGAGTTAATGGTTTAACTAATGTTAGCCCTTGAATAGAGAGTTTATCGTAAATACTCTCAAGTCCATTCTTCTCAACTGCACTTACTCTATAAAAGTACTCTTTTCCATCTTCTTCTACTGCATCTATAAAAGTATTATTATAAAGTTTTGCTATAAGATCATAAGAACCATCTGATTCCTCAGATTTGTAAAGATAGTAGCGAGCAAAGTCTTCTTCTATTGATTTATCCCAATTAATTTCAATCTTTTTTGGTAAGTTAGTTGAAGCTGTGATATTTTCTATACTTATTGGTAGTGCCTTTGTTACAACTTGAACTATTTCACTAGGACTTGAAGTAATATTATCATAAGTAACTACACGAACTCTATATTTGTATACAAAATCATCTTTAAGTTTTTTATCTATATATTCAGCATTTAGTCTTCCATCTACTGTGGCAATAGCATTCCATTTATCATCTTCCAAAGTTCTTCTTTCAATGATATAAGATTTAACCTTTTGATTTGTATGTGGTCTCCAAATAATTTTTGCAGTTCTGGGCATATTTTGAATACTTTGTATCCATGAAACAGACTGTAAAATAGGCAAAGAGTTAAGAGTTTTTGATTTACTCATTCTTGACTCAGCATCTTTAGAGAATGTTTTAAAACTATAAGTATAAGCACTGTCTGGTTTTATATTTTCATCTAAGTAGTGTGTTGTAAAACGATTATCTATAGTTTTATAATGCTCTCGCTCACCACTATTTTCACCCTCAACCTGTTTATAAATATATATACCCTTAACTCTCTCATCTTGAATCGACTTCCATTCAAATGCAATTGCATTCATATCTACAAATGTTCCTCTTGGTGTTAATTCAATAACAGGAAGTGTTGCGTCTATTTTAATCTCAGCAGATGGTTTTGGTGATAAACCACAACCACTAAGAATTAGCAGAAAAACTGCTGATGATGCTATTAGTGTCCATAACTTCATTTATTTGCTCCATATCAAATTTTTTATCTATATAAGTTTTCATTGTATCATCAAATGCTGCAACAAAAGATACTTTTTCTTTACTCGTTGGATGAATAAAATATATCATATATGCATGAAGCATAATTCGTTCCGACTTCTCTATTTTAGGGCTTAAAGCATAAATATGGTCACCAATAATATGACGATTTAAACTCTCTAAATGAACTCTAATCTGATGCGTACGACCAGTAAAAAGTTTACAAGCAATAAACTGATGTTTTTCATCATTTGACATTGCTAAAATTTTAAATGTTGTTTTTGCATATTTTGATTTTGAATCTTGAGTGCATGCCATCTTAAGTCTATTATGAGAACTTCTACCTATATTTTGTTCAATCGTAGTTAAATCGTCTTTTAATGGAGGATTTACTACTGCTAAATAGTATCTTCCCATGCTTTTATCTTGAAGCTGATTCGATAAGAACTCATGAGCCTTATTATTCTTTGCAACAACCATAGTTCCACTTGTTCCTTTATCTAAACGATGAACTATTCCATGTCTCTCTTCACCACTTATTGTAGAGAGTCTGATGCCCTTGTGCTTAAGCCAATCTACCAAAGTTGCTTCTTTAACACTCGGTGCAGGATGTACTGTTAGACCACTTGGTTTATTTATCACTAAAACATCTTCATCTTCATAAAGAATCTCGACATCAAAATCAATTTCTAAAGCAGGCGTTTCTTTTACTTTAGGAAATTCTACTCTTATCTTCTGCTCAAGCTTTAGTTTTACTCCTGGACGAGTTACTAATTTATCTTCTACGAATACATACTTATTCTTTATAAGCATCGCTACCTGAGAACGTGTTTGCTCTATTTTTAATGTTAAAAATGCGTCTAATCTTTGTTCATTATCACAGATATAATTTTTTATATCACTCATTATGTCCCTTTTGTGTTACAATTTTAAAAAAATTTGGAGTTATTAACCTTGTGGAAATTTAATAAGCGTATTTTAGCACAATTTGATTTTTTTTCTATTATCTTAATAATCCCTTTAGTACTAACTTCAAATTGGCTTATCAGTGAAGCTGTTCCTGTATTGGCTCAAAAACAAACTGCTTATATTGGCGTAGCCGTTATAACTTTTCTTTTTGTTTTTTTACTTCCTATACGCAGAAGGAATTGGCTTATACCTATTATATACTGGGCGAATATAGGTCTTTTATTTGCAGTTGAGTTTTTTGGAACTACACGAGGTATGGGTGCTCAAAGATGGATAGAACTACCATTTGTAAATGCAACTATACAACCTTCAGAATTTGTTAAACCTGCTTTAATATTGATGTTGGCTTATCTTATTCAAAGAAAACCACCACCTGAAAATGGCTATAGAGTAAAAGACTTTTTAATAATTAGTTTTTACATACTTTTACCATTTATTCTCATAGCTAAAGAACCTGATTTAGGAACAGCTCTTATTTTGCTTCTTATTGGATATGGAGTTTTATTTTTTATAGGAGTTCATTGGAAAATATGGACAGCAATTATTGTGACAATTTTACTAGCTTCTCCTCTTGTTTATAAATTTGGTTTGCATAATTATCAAAAAGTAAGAATCAAAGATTTTTTGAGTGAAAAACCTTCCTATCATGTTCAACAATCCATCATTGCCATAGGTTCTGGTGGTTTAACAGGTAAGTCAAAAGAAGAAGCCACACAAACTCAAATGAAATTTCTTCCTATTGCCACAAGTGATTTTATCTTTGCTTTTTTAGTAGAAAGAAGTGGTTTTTTAGGTGCTCTAGCCATTATTCTAGTATATATTACTCTCATACTTCATCTTATGAGTCTTAGTATTTATAATACAGATTATTATATAAAAGTTGTAACTATTTCCATCTCTTTTATGATTTTTATCTATATGGGGGTGAATATTGCTATGACTATTGGATATGCACCAGTTGTAGGAATTCCTTTGCCTATGTTTAGTTATGGAGGAAGTAGTTTTTTAAACTTTATGATTTTGTTTGCGATTATGCAAAATCTGATTACATTTAGATATAAAGATATGTATGATGATAGAGGAACTAAAAGTTTTATTTAAAAAGAATGGCGCGGTGGACGAGATTCGAACTCGCGACCCCCTGCGTGACAGGCAGGTATTCTAACCAGCTGAACTACCACCGCACTCTAAAATATTGCTTTTTACTTTACTCGGCGTTAGAACCTTTCGCTCATTCGTCACACAGTATAACTATGCTCCTTCATTCACTCAAGAACCTGCCTTGATTAAAGAAAAAATCAAGAATTTTATATAACAAATTGTCTATTTTTTTTGAATTAGTTGTGCTGAAGTTTTTAGCGAAGTGTACTTTAGTACATAAGCTAAACACTGAAGTGCAAATAATCGAAAAATGGTGGGCATTACAAGACTCGAACTTGTGACATCTACCTTGTAAGGGTAGCGCTCTACCAACTGAGCTAAACGCCCTCTGCTTTTTACTTTATACTTCGGTTCCCTCTTTCGGATAGTAAACTATTCCTCAATCAGTCTCGCCTTGGCTAAAGAAAAAATCAAAAGTTTAAAATTAAATCTAAAATTTATAACACCAAAAAATGGCGACCCCTAAAGGATTTGAACCTCTGTCCCTACCATGAAGTGATAGTGTCCTTGGCCACTAGACGAAAGGGTCACTTTCATAAACAAAAGGTTTATTAATGGTGGGCATTACAAGACTCGAACTTGTGACATCTACCTTGTAAGGGTAGCGCTCTACCAACTGAGCTAAACGCCCTCTGCTTTTTAGTTTATACTTCGTTGTTCCCTCTTTCGGATAGTAAACTATTCCTCAATCAGTCTCGCCTTGTCTAAACAAAAAATTAAATAAACTTGATTTTTTTGAATTAGTTGTGCTGAAGTTTTTAACGAAGTGTACTTTAAGTACATGAGCTAACCACTGAAGTGCAAATAATCAAAAAAATGGCGCGGTGGACGAGATTCGAACTCGCGACCCCCTGCGTGACAGGCAGGTATTCTAACCAGCTGAACTACCACCGCAACCGTAAATAAAATGGTGTCCTGTGATGGATTCGAACCATCGGCCACATCATTAAAAGTGACGTGCTCTACCAGCTGAGCTAACAAGACAGATTCTCCTAAATGCTTAAGAGGACGAAATTATAGGCAAATAGATTTTATATGTCAATAAATTTTCGCTTAAATTTTAAAAAACATCTCTTTATCCATTAATATGAGCATTTTTATGGCAAATAACACGCTTTGTTGTTGCACATAGTTTCTATCACCATCTAAATTTAAATACAAATTAGCATGATGCGTTTCACTACTCACTCCAATATAAACAGTTCCAACAGGTTTTAATTCACTTCCTCCTCCATCTCCAGCAATTCCACTAATAGAAAGTGCATAATCAGCATTACTTACATTTAATGCCCCTTCACTCATCTCTCCAACTACTTCAGAACTCACTGCTCCAAAATTCTCCAAAGTTTCATGTCCAACTGCAAGCCAATTTTCTTTTATTTCATTTGAATATGTTATTAATGATCCGTCTAAGATTTTTGAAGCTCCATTTTCTTTTGTAAAGTAGTAACTTAACAAACCACCACTGCAACTCTCTGCAAAAGTTATCTTTTTATTTGCATTTGATAGTTTTTCTATGATTAAACCAACAATATTTGAAGAAGTAATTAGATTTTGAGGCAATAACTCTTTTGCAGATTTTATAAACTCTGATAAATTTCCATACTTTTTACTTGTTATATCAACTCTTAACCATCCGTCTATAATAAGAATAACATCAATATTAACATCAAAAGTTTGTGCTAATTGCGATAAAAATTCGGTTACTTCTTCTTTAGTTTTTTCAAATATATGAATCACCGCTTTACTCTGTTCTAAATTGAAAAGTATTTCTGGCATCTTTTGCATCTCATCGATATGCAATACATTTGTTATAGAATCTTTATACTCCAAGAGATAACTAGCATCTTCAAAGAGTGAAGAGTTTGATGGAATCAACATATTTTCATTTAACACTTGATTATCGCTAGTTACAGTGCATATAAGTTTTCCGATAGTAGAAAAATGTTTTTTTGAAGTGATGATTATAAGTTTATTTGATAAGTTCAATTCTTCTTCTAAATATAAAAAAAGTGAATTATCACTCTCCTTAAAATAAGTTATAGAATCAATAAAGTCAACTTTTTCTTTGATTTTTCGCATTATATATTCATGTAAAGACTCATTATATATAAATTTATTGCCTATAAATAAAAGATTTAATTTCATGTGTTTACCTACCCAAAACGCAAATTTTTTAAAAGTATTATAGCACCATATTACTACTTTAAAGAAGCTTTTAAACACATTGTAAGTATAATCCAAAAATTTTAAACACTTTTGAGGTCACAGATGGATTACAAAGACACACTACTTTTACCTACTACAAATTTTGCCATGAGAGGCAATCTAATCAACAACGAACCAAAACGATATGCTTCTTGGGATAAAAATAAAATATATAATAAGATGAAAACAAATCGTAAAGATGCTCCTAGTTTTACTCTTCATGATGGACCTCCTTATGCAAATGGTCATATTCATATAGGTCATGCACTTAACAAGGTTTTAAAAGACATCATTGTTAAGCATAATTATTTTGATGGAAAGTCTGTTCGTTTTACTCCAGGTTGGGATTGTCATGGTCTTCCAATAGAGCAACAAGTTGAGAAAAAACTTGGCGGAAAAAAGAAAAAAGAACTTTTAGAAGTTTCAAAAGTCAGAGAACTTTGTCGTACTCATGCTGCAAAATTTGTTGATATTCAAAAAAAAGAATTTAAAACTCTTGGTATTTTAGCTGACTGGGAAAATCCTTATGTAACTATGGATTATAAATTTGAAGCAAATATTTACAGAACACTTTGTTCTGTTGCCAAAAAAGGTCTTTTAATTGAGCGAAGCAAGCCTGTTTATTGGTCATGGGCGGAGAGAACTGCACTTGCTGAGGCTGAAGTAGAATATGAAGATAAAGAATCACATTCTATTTATGTAGCTTTTGAGTTAAGTGACGCGGCAAAAGCTAAAGCAGATATAGCAACTAAAGCATCTCTTGTTATCTGGACAACAACTCCATGGACACTTCCATCAAATACAGGAATCTCTCTTCATCCTGAAGAAAAATATGTTCTTACAACAGATGGGTACATTGTTGCGAAAGCTCTTTTTGAGTCATTATTAGAACAAGGAGTACTTAAAGGTGAAATAGAAAAGGATATAGATTCAAAACTTTTTGAAAATCAAGTTGCAATTAACCCATTAAATGGCAGAACTTCAAAAATTGTTTTAGGTGACCATGTACTAATGGATAGTGGTACAGGTGGTGTTCATACTGCTCCAGGGCATGGTGAGGACGATTACCGTATTGGACTCAAGTATGACTTAGAAGTTATTATGCCAGTTGATGAAACAGGCTGTTTTGATGAAACAGTTGTTAAAGAAAAATTATTACCAAATCCAGAAGAGTTTGTAGGTAAACTCATTTTCAAATGTAACGATAGGATTTTAGAACTTTTAGGAGATTCTTTACTACAAGAATCTAAATTTATTCACTCATATCCACACTGTTGGAGAAGTCATACTCCTCTTATATTTAGAGCAACAAGACAGTGGTTTATCTCTGTTGATCAAAAACCAGAGGGACAAGATAAAACTCTTAGAAACATAGCTTTAGATGAAATTGAAAAAACTATTTTTATCCCAGAAAGTGGTAAAAAAAGACTTACTTCTATGGTTGAAAATCGTCCTGATTGGTGTATAAGTCGTCAAAGAGATTGGGGTGTTCCTATCGCATTTTTTAGAGTTAAAGAGACTGGTAAAGTTATCTTTGATGAAAAAGTTTTAAACTATATAGCTATGATTTTTGAGATGCAAGGGAGTGACACTTGGTACTCGATGCCAATAGAGAGTCTTCTTTATCCAGGAAGTGGATATAAAGCTGATGAACTAGAAAAAGTAACAGATATTTTAGATGTTTGGTTTGATAGTGGTTCAACTTGGAATAGTGTTTTAAAATCTCGTAATTATGATGCTGGAAAATATCAAGCAGATTTATATGTAGAAGGCTCAGACCAACATCGTGGTTGGTTCCAATCATCTCTATTTTTATCTTGTGCGGTTGAGCATAAAGCACCTTATAAGGGTGTTGTGACTCATGGATTTACTGTTGATGATAAGGGCGAAAAAATGTCCAAATCAAAAGGTAATGTTATCGCTCCAGAGAAAATTTTAAAAGAATACGGAAGTGAAATCCTTCGCCTTTGGGTTGCATCTAGTGACTATCAAAGTGACTTAAAAATTTCTCAAGGTATATTAAAACAAACTTCTGAAAACTATAGAAAACTTAGAAATACTTTTAGAATTATGCTTGCAAATATAAATGACTTAGAAAATCTTACAAGTTATGAAGATATGGGTGAATTAGACAAGTGGATACTTGATGTTGCACAGAGCGTACTTGAAGATGTTCATAAGTCTTTTTCAGAATATAACTTTGTTCATGGTATGAGTATATTAAATAATTTTGTAGTAAATGAACTAAGCGGTATGTATATTGACATGACAAAAGATTCTCTTTACTGTAACGCTAAAAATGACCCAAGAAGAATGGCTAGTCAAAGCGCTATGGCTATAATCACAAAATCACTTCTTCTTATCATGGCTCCTATTTTAACTTATACTGCTGATGAGATTGTCGAAAATGCTCCAGCTATTGTAAGAGGTGATGCAGAGTCTATTTTTGATATGACTTATGAAGCTATCCAAACTGGAGAATCTACTTTTAATGCTGAGTATATGACTAAAGCGAGAGTTGGTTTTGGAGCTATCGTTGACGCTTTAAAAAAAGAAAAAATTATTAAAAACACTTTAGAGTTAGTTATAAAAACTGATTCTACTATTGCTCTTGAAATGGATGCTACAGATGCTGAGGATTGGTTTGTTGTTTCTGCTCTAACAGATGAACAAGCAAAAAAAGAGTTAGGTAGTTTTAAAGTTAAAGATGATACTTTTATTATTTATAAAGCAACAGCTCATAAATGTCCTAGATGCTGGAAATATCAATCAGAAAATGAAGATACAACTTGTCAAAGATGTACAAGAGTTGTAAGTGCTTAATTTTTCTCAACCTGTCGAGCCTACATTTATAGCCTTAAGCATTGGGGCTATATTTATAGGAGTCGGACTAGGGATTTTTCTTGTTAAATTATTTAAAAAATAATTTTTTTAACTTGAAAATCATTAATGCTATAAGCTCTATTTTTATACCTAAAATATTATTTTTTAAACTCTTTGAACCATGTTTTTTTAAATACTCAACTATATCTTTATTTCCAAATATTGTTGCATAAATAATTGCTTTTCCATCACTATTCGCACCATTTTCAACTAATAATTTAACAATATCTATATTACCTTTAAAGCAAACACCTTCAAGGGGAGTTTGTCCCCTAAGGTTTATTTTATTGATATCAACATCATAACTAAGAAGCATTTTAGATGTTTCAAAATTTCCATTATATGTTGCAAGCATAAGCAAAGAATCATCTTTATGTGTGCAAAGATTAACACTCATACCATGTTTTATCATGGAACTCAGCTCTTTTGTCTTTCCTTCTCTGGCAAAATCCAATGCAGTCAGTTGAAGTTCAAGATATCTCTGCTCTTCTTCTTTTGTAATATTCATTCTAATGCCATTTTAACACCAGCTGCATAATTTGAACTAATTTGCTCAAAAAGTGCTAACTGCTTTTTAATAATCTCAGAAGGAACTCCATCCATTGCAGCTGCTATATTTGAAAAAAGTTGATTTTTTTGACTATCATCCATAAGATTAAATAAATCTCTTGCCTGATAAAAATGATCATTCTCTAAACTTCTATCATATCTTGCGGCATTACCTTCTAAAGCATAAGACGGCTCTAAATATTGTGAATCTTCTTTTGCTCCATCAAAACTATTTGGTTCATAGATAATTCCTGCTTTTTTATTAATATCTTCAAAACTCATTGAACCATCTTTATGATATGTATTTACTTCACATATTGGTCTATTTATCGGTAGTGCCTCATAATGAGTTCCTACTCTGTATCTTTGAGCATCTGGGTAAGCAAAACCTCTAGCCTGAAGCATCTTATCTGGTGATAAAGCAATTCCTGGAATCACATTTGATGGCGAAAAAGACACTTGTTCAACTTCATTAAAGTAATTATTTGGATTTTTATTTAACTCTAAAATACCAACATCTATAAGAGGATACTCTTTTTGTGACCAAACTTTAGTTAAATCAAAAGGATTATCTTTATGATTATTAGCTTGTTCTTCACTCATAATCTGAATTTTAAAATCCCATTTTGGAAAGTCTTTATTCTCAATAGATTCATATAAGTCTTTTTGAGAACTTTCTCTATCATTAGCTATAATTTTGTTACCCTCTTCATTCGTCATATTCTTTATGCCCTGTTGAGTTTTGAAGTGAAATTTAACCCAAGTTCTTTTATTATTCTTATTTATAAAGCTATATGTATGTGAACCAAAACCATGCATATGTCTATAACTTATTGGTAAGCCACGATCTGAAAAAAGTATTGTTATTTGGTGTAAACTTTCTGGAGTCAGTGACCAAAAATCCCACATAGCTGTAGAGCTTCTCATATTTGTTCTTGGGTCTCTTTTTTGAGTATGAGCAAAATCTGGAAACTTATACGGATCTGCTACAAAAAATATAGGAGTATTATTTCCAACTAAATCCCAGTTGCCTTCTTGAGTATAAAGCTTAATAGCAAATCCTCTAACATCTCTCTCCGCATCAGCGGCTCCTCTTTCTCCAGCAACTGTTGAAAATCTTAAAAATAGAGGTGTTTCTTTACCAACTTCACTAAATATATCAGCCTTTGTATATCTTGAAATATCATGCGTAATAGTTAAAGTTCCATGAGCACCTGAACCTTTAGCATGCATAGTTCTTTCTGGAATTCTTTCTCTATTTTGATGAGCAAGTTTTTCAATTAATGCATAATCTTGCATTAAAAGCGGTCCTCGTACACCTGCCGTTAATGAATCCTGATGGCTACCAAGTGCTTCACCAGCTGTGGTTGTTATATTTTTCATTTTATTTCCTTTCATTTCTTTAATAATGAAATTGTAACGCAGGAAAGCTTAAAGGATAATTTTTATCTTTTAATAATTCATATTGATTATCTCTAGTTAATATACAAATTTTTTAATCCTTATAAAGATATACGCAACTATTATTTAGATATAATCGAAATTATATTTTAAAAGATAGGAACTTTATTGATCACATTAAAAGAAGCTCTTTCACTTAGTAAAGAAGAATTAAACAAGTTTAAAAAAGAATTACGCACAAAAATAGAAGCAAATAAAGATTTAAATGCCTATATAGATGTAAATGAAAAAGGGGATGGTGTTCCTATCGCTATCAAAGACAACATTCAAGTAAAAGACTGGGCTGTTACTTCTGGGTCTAATATTCTTCAAGGTTATATCTCTCCATACAATGCAACTGTGATTGAGAAAATGGTAGATGCTGGATTATCCCCATTTGGTAGAACAAATATGGATGAATTTGCTATGGGTTCTACAACTGAGTCAAGCTTTTATGGAAAAACTTTAAATCCTCATAACTCTGATTGTGTACCTGGGGGAAGTTCTGGTGGAAGTGCTGCTGCTGTTGGTGCTGGTTTGGCTATAGCAGCTCTAGGAAGTGATACTGGTGGTTCTATCCGTCAACCTGCCGCCTTTTGTGGTATCGTAGGAATGAAACCAACTTATGGAAGAGTCAGTCGTTATGGTCTTGGTGCTTATGCATCTAGTCTTGACCAAATAGGGCCTATGACACAAAATGTAGAAGATGCCGCTATTTTATATGACATCATAAGTGGATCTGATGATAAAGACTCTACAAATGCAAAAATGGATGATAAAGTAACTCCAAATTTAAACCCAAATAGAAAACTAAAAATTGCAATACTTCCAAAGTATTTAGAAAATGCAAGTAAAGATGTTAAAGAAGCTTACGAGAAAGCCATAGAGGCTCTTAAATCTGCTGGACATGAGATAGTTGAGAAAGAGATGATGAACGCTAAATTTGACATCTCTGCTTACTATATCACAGCAACAGCAGAAGCTACAACAAACCTTGCTAGATATGATGGTATCCGATATGGAAATCGCGTAACAGGCTCAAACCTTGAAGATACTTTCATAAAAACTCGCAGTAATGGTTTTGGTGATGAAGTTAAGCGTCGTATCTTACTTGGAAACTTTGTACTTTCTAGTGGATACTATGAAGCTTACTATGTAAAAGCTCAAAAAACAAGACAGCTTATAAAAGATAATTATAAAAAAATATTTGAAGATGTTGACTTGATTTTATCTCCTGTTGCGCCTACAACAGCAAACAAATTTGGAGAATTAGAAAACCCAATGGATATGTACTTGAGTGATATTTACACAATTTCTGTAAACCTTGCTGGACTACCTGCCCTAGCACTTCCAGTATCTAAAAATGCAGAAGGTATGCCTGTTGGACTACAACTAATTGCAAAAGCCTATGATGAACAAACACTTTTTGATGGTTCTCTTTCTTTGGAAAAACAACTTAACTATAACTTTTAGTAATTTTTTTAACTTTCCCACTTTTTTTGTGGGAAGATTTATTCTAAAAGTTACAACAGTAAATTTTATCAAAATCTAACAATATTCTAAGATATAAATGATATACTTTACCAACAGTTTTATGAAACAATAAATTGTTTATTTAAAAAAGGAATACAATGAGAAAATTACTTTACGGGATTATTACACTAACAATGATTATAGGATATACTGGATGTTCATCAAGGGAACCAAAACTGGTAAATATAGGCAAAGCACCAAAAGAGGAAAGTAGCATAATTAAGACTGCAGGGAGCTTAAGAATAAGACAAGTTGATGGGAAAAGAGTAATAAGTCTTTTTAATAAGCTTATTGTTGGTGCTGGGCATAGATCTATTATGGTTAAAGAGGGTCAACACACTATATTTTGTGCTTATAATAATGGTGGAGCTTTGGCTAATGTTAATGTTGGAAAGGTAAATTATTTAGCAGGTCATGAATATATTATTGATTATCAAATTGAAGGAAGAAAAATCCGTTATTGGGTAAAAGATTTGACAGACAACAAAATTGTTTTAGGTAAAGAATGAACTTAAATAAATATAATCTACATTAACTCTAAATAAAATATTTATCAGTGTGTAGTACAAACAGAACAAACATCAAAGGTTTTAAAAACTAGCTCTGCTACTTTTACATCACTTAAGCCTATCATTGCTTTTTGCGATACTCCTTGGTTTTCTTTTGTTCCACCACTTAAGTTCCACTGCGTTGGAGTAATAATTTCATAATTTTTAATGATTCCTTTTTCTAATTCTACTTTGTGTACCAAAGAGCCTCTTGCTGCTTCTACACTTGCCTGACCAACTCCATCAATTTTTGATATATCAACTGATGGTTTGATGAAAGAAGGCTCACTTAAATCTAACTCATCTAAAAGTTTTTTAGAATGTGCCAAAAGATGTGCAGTTTCGCAAACTCTAGCTAAAATTCTTGTAAATATACTATCTCCATACTTTCTATGAGCGTCTTTAATTAAAGGAATTTTATTTACCATTGCACGAGCTAATGGTCCTACTTCAAAATATTTACCTTTATAGCTTACATTTTTTGCAAAAGAGTTATTATTTTGCTCTTCTTTTACATAGCTATATGATAAATTTTGTATCAGTCTAGTTTTTACAGATTTACCACTATTAAAGTAACTGTTTTGCCCAAAAACTATAAATCTGTCATAACTCTTTCCAAGGTTTATCCATTCTCTTTTTTTTATCTCTTTTAAAATATCTGCAAGATCACCTTTTTTATTTAAAACTTTATCAATATTTCTACATGTCAAAAGATTTTCACCATCTCCATCTACAACATTATCTTTAAAAAACTTTATAGTTTCATCTAAATAATGAGTGATTTTAATAATATCCATCTCTGTAATTTCACAAACTACTCCACCGACTATAGCATAAGAAGTATGAGGATATTGACCTCCAAAAACAGCAATAGCTTTTGACATTAGTTGAGCCGGAAAGGTAGCTTTGAAGAGTTCCTGTTTTTCTCCAAAAAGAGGTCGCATAGTTAAATAAAACCACTTAAAATGATTTTGAATTAATTCAAAGTTTAGAGTTAATTCTCGTAATATTTCAGCTTTTTTAGAAATCTTTAAATCATCATAACAATCTTCTATAGCTTTAACAGTAGCTATCAAATGAGCATGTCCACAGATGCCACAAACTCTTGGGTTTATAACTAGAGCATCTAGTGCTGATTTTCCTTCTAGCATCTTTTCTATACTTCTTGTTGACATAAACTCTATATCTACAAAATCAATTTTTTTTTCTTTAAAATTAAAATTCAGCTTTGCTTCACCTTCTATTTTTTCTATTAGTTTAATCATCAAATAACTTCTTTTGTAATCTATCTATTGTAAACGCTTTACTAATTCCAGCAAGTGTTAAGTAGGTTCTTTTACCAACTCCCAAAGGAAGGTTTTCTGGTATTCCCATATTTTTCTTTGTTTTAAAAAGATTTTGTTTTGGAAAACTAGGCTCAGTACAGCCCATGCAAGGTAAACCTGCTCTTGTTTTTGAATTTACTTCATTCCAGAGTATTTTATTACAACTACCATGTGTAAATGGTGCTTGGCATCCATGATCATAAAACATACAGCCCTCTAACTCTCCAAATTTATGTTCATCTATTTTATACTCAAAGTATTCATTTCTTACACAACCATTATGAACTGTATATGAAAAATACTCTTTTGGTCTAAGGAAACCATCTAGTTGTATTTTCACATTTTTTCTTATAGAGTACATAGTGTTTACTAAAACTTCTGGATGTATTGGACAACCAGATATAGAGATAGTTTTATGTTTTATATTTTTAAATTTATTACTTGGTTTATCTTCATCAAAATGTAAACCCATTATATCTTCGTATTGGCTATCTTTAAAAATACCACCAAAAGTTGCACAAGTTCCCACCGTAACTATTTTACTAACTATATTAGAGTATTTTTCTATGATTTTTACGACTGATATATCTGCTCGTTTTAGTTCAGGTGTTATTGAACCTTCTATAAGTAAAATATCGCAAGCAATATTTTTGCTAACTATATCTTTTAACGAGTATTCTGAGTCAATAACCGGATGATAAATAAACTCAAAATCATTAAAAAATTGTTCTAAAAAAGGATAATTTAAAAAAGAATGTGTATTGCCATTGCAAGCCACTGCACTTAACCACAATACTCTTGTTTTTTCCATTCTATCTATACTTTTAAAGCTCTGTAAATATTTAAAGATATATCATCTACATATTCATTTAGTTCACGAGGTAAAATATTTTCACCTTTTAAAAATACCATTCCACCTAAATAACCCATAAAAAGACCAAAGGCACTAAAGAAATCTTGATCTCTTAAATCTCCACATTTTACGCCCTCTTCAAAATAAATCATAATTTCTGTAACAAACTCATTTACACAAATCATCCCTTCACATCCGTTTTGAAAAACTTCACGATTTGATAGATAAATTCTTAAAAAATAATCAATCATTTCAGGTTTTAAAGAAGCTGTTTTAAAGTATACTTCTATGATTTTTCTGGTTTTTTCCTCTGTTGATATATCTAATTCATTTACTTCTCTTATTTTATTTCCAAGATATATAGATATATATTTTATAATCTCTTTTGCTAATACATCTTTTGATTTAAAATAATTGTACATATTTCCAACACTCATTTTTAGTGAAGACGCAATGTCAGGAATAGTTGTATTGTAAAAACCTTTTAAGGCAAAAAGTTCCAATGCACTTTGCATAATTTGCTCTCTTCTTTGCTCTTTTTTACTTGACAAATACTTTCTCCTAGTAGTTTTTTTTTGATAACCACTATTGAAAGTATACTATAAACTTGTAAGTATAATTACTTAAAATTGGTAGGAATACATAAATCCACCAAATATAATAGGGCTATTTTGTTTGTATGTATCTGCTGATTGAGCTTGATAAAAATATGTAATTTTATGAATATTGTACACTATATCTATACCTATATATAGTGAAGCCTTGAAAGTTCTTTTGCTAGTTTCATATCCCTCACTTTTTGCTTTATCTAAAATATGTGAGTATGCTAATAGTTCTCCATTTAGTCCGGCACTTAATGCCCATCCAATACCACGATTATGCTTTGCAAGTTGAAGAAGAGTTGCCTCTTTTCTTAGGTATGGATAATGTGCATTAAAATTTTCTATATAGTTTTCCCCTATACGAAACATAGTTCCAACAAAAACATCTGTTATAAAATTACCAATGTTAAGTCCATAGTGGTTAAACCAATCCATACTTAAGCCTTCATTTTTATGTGATTTCCAACTTATATCACCATGTCTAAATAAAGCATTTATTGTATATTGTGTCCCTAGTTGTGTATCCCAACCCTTTAATTTTTCATTTCCAACAAGGGTATGAAATCCATTTTGGACTTGCTCTCCAAGAGCTTCTTCTCCGACAACACCAACCTCAATTCTAAACTCGTTAAAACTATTTGCATTCCACTCAAAGAGATAAGCAGAAAGTGCTAAATATCCAGCATACGGAATATCATCATATTGAGGGGTCGAGATTGTTGTATCCATAGGTGTTATTACTATCTGAGAAATGCTTAGACCAAAATTATAATTCGAATTTATCTCACTGATTTTAAGAGGATTTTTATCAGTAGAATTATCATCTTGATTAAATGTATCATCAAGCCAGCTTATCGTTACCCCATTTGTAAAATGCTGATCAGTTCCTGCAAAAAAATCATTGTTAAATTGAAATGAAAACTGATCAGCATTTAGAGTAGATACAAACACTAAGAATAATAATTGTTTTATATATTTCATAAAGTTATTCTTATCACTTAATTCTCTTTACTTCATAATACTTTTTCAAAAATCTATCTATTGGATTTATAATTTTATACATTACAGGGACAACAAGCAAAGTTAAAACCATAGAACTAATTAATCCACCAATGATAGAAATTGACATTGGTGCTTTTGTTTCACTACCAAGACCATCTCCAATAGCTAGAGGAAGCATTGCAAAGACCATAGCCACTGTTGTCATTAAAATAGGTCTAAGTCTTTTCTCACCAGCTTCTATGAGTGCCTCATCTGCATTTTTTCCTCTATCCATCGCACCGTTTGCAAAATCAACAAGTAATACTGCATTTTTACCAACCATTCCCATAAGTAACATAAACCCAATCATCACAAAAAGACTAAATTGTAATCCTGATATATATAGTGCCAACAAAACACCAATAATACTAAGAGGAAGTGCCATCATAATTATAATTGGCTGAATAAGCGACTCATAAAGAATCGCTAAAATAATAAACATTAAAATTACAGATAATCCAATAGCAACACCAAAAGCTTTACCTGTTTTTTCCATCTCTTCTGCAAAACCTGTAAATCTATAACTAACACCCTCTGGTAGCAATTCATCTATTTTATCTCTTGTATATGAAACAGCTCCACCTAAATCAAGTCCAAAAAGATCAGAATATATAGTTATTTGTCTTTGTCTATCAAAGTGATTTATAGATGCCATAGCCTTACTTGGAGTTAAGGTAACAAGACCATCTAGGTATATCATCTCTCCATTTACTCCACGAAGTTGAATCTTTTTTATATCATTAATATCAACTCTATTGTCATCATCAAACCTCAGCGTAATGTTATACTGCTTTCCATACTCTTCAAAGTAAGAAATTTCTATATCACTTGAAAATGCTGTTGAAATTGCCTGTGCAATTGCAGATGCCGAGATGCCATATCTATTTGCGTTTTGTCTTAAAATATTTACATCTATTTGAAGTTTCATATCATCTAGATTTGTATCTATATCAACAAAGCCTTTTTTCTCTTTCATATAGTTTGTCAAGTTATTTTTTGCTATCTCTAGGTTTTCAAAAGAGTCTGATTTTAAAACTATTTGGTAAGGTACAGATGCACCAGCACCTTTTATATTTGGAATAGCTGCAGCTGTTATAAACATCTTATCAGAAAACTTCTTTAGCATCTCTCTAAAGTTTTGAGTTATCTCTTCTTGACTTAACACTCGTTTATCTTTTTCTATCAACTTAACATATATGATAGCTTTATGTTTTTCTTGTGCTGTGGTATAACCAATGTTTAGAGTTGAATAAACAACATTTTCATTTTCCTTAATAACATTTTCAACTTCTTTTGATTGTCTAATCATCTCTTCTAAAGATATATCTGAAGCAGCCTTTATTTTTATCTCTAGCTCTGATTTATCCTCTTTTGGTATAAAGTCCATACCTATCCTTGGAAACAGACTAAGAGATGCAAAGAAAACAAGAAAAACAAAAATAAGTGTACTTACTTTAAATCTCAATACAAACTTTAGAATTTTCTCATATCCTTTCTCAATCGAAACAAATATAGCTTCAGTTTTGTTATAAAATCTACTCTCATCCTTATTTAATACTCTTGCACTAATACTAGGAATAAAACTCAGAGCAATTGTGTAAGAAATGATAATTGCAAAACTAACTGTCATTGCAAATGATTCAAAGAACTTTCCAACTATACCACTCATCATAGAAACAGGAATAAAAACGGCTAAGAGCATCGCTGAAATTGCCAAGATAGTGAATGCCATCTCTTTTGTTCCTTCAACTGCGGCTTCAAGTTTACCCATACCTTCTTCCATCTTTTTATAAATATTTTCTATAACAACAATAGCGTCATCAATAATAATACCAATAGCTAAGGTCAAGCCAATTAGAGTCATCTTGTTTAAATCAAATCCCATATAATCCATCAAAGCAAATGTACCCATGATAGATGCTGGAATAGATAGAGCTGATACAAGTGTAATAGTTAAGTTTCTTAGAAATACAAAGACAATAATAGCCGCTAAAATTGCTCCATAAATAAGGTCAAATTCAACATCTTTTAAAGAGTGGACAATAAAAGGTGCGGTATCGTTTAAAACTTTCACTTCATACTTTTCACCTGAAAGTTGTTGTAATTCTGGTACACCTGCTCTTACTCTACTTACTATATCTATGGTATTTGTACCTGATATTTTTTGTACTTCAAGCATTACGCCTTCTACACCATTATAAGATGCATAACTTTTAGCATCACTCAGAGTGTCTTTAACAACTGCTATATCTTTTAGTTTTATGTCATCTTTTATTTTTATATTTTCAAGTTCTTCTACACTTAGAGCATCTGACTTTGTTTTTAGTATAAATTCTTGAGTGCTTGTTATAAGTTTTCCACCACCTATCTTTACATTTTCTCTTTTTACAATATCATTTAACTCACGAATTGTTATGCCAAACTTATTTAAAAGTCTAGGGTTTGGAAATATTTTTATCTCTCTTTCTTGATATCCAATAATATTTACGCCACCAACTCCATTAATTTTTTGAAGTTTTGGTTTTACTTTTTCATCTGCAAAAACCATTAGATTTTCAACGGTATCATTTTTTGCAGTTACAAAAATATTAACTACAGATGCCCCACCAATATCAAGCTTACTTACAAGCGGAGTTTTTGCATCACTTGGAAGAAGAACTGCTGAAACTTTATCTCTAACATCATTTGTAGCTTCATTTATCTCTCTTTCAAGGAAAAACTTAATAGTAACTACACTTATCCCTTCACTACTGCTTGACATAATGCTATCTATTCCACCGATGCTAGAAACTGCTTCTTCTATCTTATCAGTTACTTGAGACTCTATCGTACTAGCTTCTGCTCCTGGATAAATCGTTTTGATAGTAACAATAGGAAAGTCAACATTTGGAAAAAGTGATGAAGGCATAGTCTTATAACTCATCAATCCAAATATAACTAAGGTAACAACATACATTAAAGTTGTTATTGGTTTATTTATTGCATATTTGTACATAAAAACTACTTATCATCAGGTACTAAGATATACCCATCTCCAAACAAACCAACAATAAAGTTTTTAACTTTTACTTCTGCTTTGATTTTTCTATTTTCTGAGTTTGCATATGGGTAAACTTTTGATATTTTTCCAGTATATACTTTTTTATCGCCATTAACTGTGTATTTTACACTGTTTCCAACTTTTACCTTTTTCCAATACTTCTGATCAAACTCTAAAATCAATTTTCTATCTCTTTGACTTTGAATCTTAAAAACAGTACGAAGCATCATCCCACTTACAACATCGCCAACTTCTACAGTTTTTTCAAATATTATGCCATCAAAAGGAGCTTTAATAAGTGTTCTATCTAAAAGTGATTGTTGATAAGCTAAGTTAGCTTTTGCAGATGAGAGTGCGACATTTGCACTTTCATAAGTAAAAAGATATTTATCAAACTTTGCTTCATCTATAAGGTCTTTTATAAGTAACTGTCTATCATAATCTTTTTTAGCAAACTTTAGAGATACCTCAGCATTTTTTAGTTTAGCCTTTGCCATTCTAAGAGATGCTCTTAAGTCATCATTTTGAAGTTCTACTAACTTATCGCCCTTTTTAACCTTACTTGACACATCTACGAAAACTTTATCAACTATTCCACTAGAGTAAAATGCTAAGTTTGCACTTTTTTTTGCTTGGATACTAAATGTTGCATATATCTCTGCTGCATTTAAACTAACCATGAACACCATAAAACTTAAAATTATTTTCATCATTATTTTATAAATTCCTCTATATTTTTTCCTGCATAGTAATAGTAAGTTGCATAAGCAACTTCTAAATCATTTATTGATTTTTCATATAAAGCTTTAGCATTTGTTTGAGAACTAAGTGCATCTAGATAAACAATATTATCAACTATACCTGCGTCATATTTTTTACTTATCGTTTTAAATGCACTAGTTGCTGATTTTAAAGCACTTGTAGCACTTTTTATTTTTACATTACTTATATCTATTCTTACAACAGCTAAATTATACTGCATAAGTTGTTCTTTATTTGCGTAAGCCACTTGAGTATTGATAACTTGAGAATTAATTATAACAGCTTCTTTGCTTTTAGAAACAACTCCCATATCAAAAAGTCTCATATTAAGAGAAAGCATTAGTTTATTTTGATTGTCTAAACCTTTTGGGTGAAGATTATCAGTTCTATTATATCCATAAGCATTATATGTATCTTCTATTTTTATATTAGGATAATAAACACTATCAATTGACTCAGCTCCATAAACAAGGGCATCTTGAAGAGCCATCAATGATTTTACACTATCGATAAGTTGCATATCAGATTTTACATACTCTTTAAAACTAGAATCTTCTAAAGAGTATATTTTTTTACCGACAAATAACTCTAATCTTTTATGAATAGTTAAAATATCTAAACGAATTGATTCCATTTCATAAATATTTGTATCATAAGCAGCTTGAAGTCTATCTACATCATCGCTTGTTGCAAGTTTTGCAGTGAAAAATCTTTTCATTCTAGTTAACTGTTCTTGTAGAGACTTTTTTGCTTCATCTCTAGATGCCATGGAAGCTTCTAAACTTTTTATATTAAAAAAATTCTCTGTTATTTTTAAACTTAAACTCTTTTTTGTTGATTCTAAGTCAAACTCTGAAGCTATATGTTCTTTTTCACTTTGTGAGAGTAAATTTGATTTACTTCCACCATCATATATATCAAAAGATAGTTTGGCATAAGCGCTATATGTGTCACCTGCTTGAAAAGGGCTTTTTTGATTTAGACTTTGATAAAAAGCACCAACATCCAAAGTGGGATAGTAAGCACTTTTTCTTGCATCTACTTGAATTTTTTTTGATTCTTTTGAGTAAGTTTTAGATACAACTAAATCACTATTTATACTAGCAAATTCTAAAATCGACTTTAAACTATCTGCATATAAAAAAATTGGGATTAAAAATATTAAAAATCTCAGCATTGCTTCACCTCTATTAAATCAAAAATTGCATCTGTAAACTTATCTATCTCTAACTTTAAATCATCAATTGTATTTGTAACTGAATTTACAATAAACATACCCGTTGCAGATACAAAAAGTCCACAAGCTAAGTCCTGTGAGCCTTCTTTTATCTCACCTTTTTCTATACCTTCATTTAGTAAAACCAACAACCAATTATAGTAGTGATTTGTATGTGCTGTTTGAAACTCTATCATCTCTTTAAGCGGGTTAGTTAAAGATATAGATATGAATTCTTTATACAGCTGTCGTAGTTCTTTTTCTTCTTCATCATAAAATATACTTGAAAAAAATTTTACTTTTTCTCTCGTACTAGAAGCGTTAGCTAATTTAATATGCATCATTGTATTATGTTCTTGCATCAAAATATTCACTATTTCAAAAACTATATCTTCTTTATTTTTAAAATAATCATATATAGTGCCCTTCCCTATTCCTGCAGCTTTTGCTACTTGAGAAACGGTAAGATCATTTATACCATTTTGGAAGAATATCTCTTTACAAGCTAGTGCTATATCTTTTCTTTTTTGAACTTTATCTACTATTATTGCCATATTATTCCTTAAAAAATAAATGACTGACTGTCGGTCATTTAAAGGAATTGTATATTTTTTTTCCTTAAAATAATGTAAATTTAATGATTTATACCTTTACTTACTAACGCCACCGCATCTATCTCAACTAGAGCATTTTTAGGAAGAGTTTTTACAGCAACTGTTGCGCGAGCTGGTTTATGCGAACAAAAAGCTTCTTCATAGATTTCATTGATAATCCCAAAGTCATCCATAGATGCTATAAAGATAGTAGTTTTTACTACCTGACTCATAGAGCTACCAGCTTCATTTAAGACAGCTTCTAAATTATTTAAAACTTGCTTAGTTTGAATTACTACATCATCTTCTAGCATAACACCCTCTGGAGTAAGAGCTATCTGCCCCGAAGTATAAACCATACCACTTGCCACAACTGCTTGAGAATATGGTCCTATGGCTGATGGTGCTTTTTTAGTTTGAACAAATTTCATTAATAATCCTTAATTAATTTTTTAAATACTTCATAAAGTTCTAGAATTTCCTTTGAAGTTGTTCTTTCATTTACAGCATGAATGGTGTCATTTATAACTCCAAACTCTATAACATCTATACCAAGTGGTGCAATAAACCTAGCATCTGAAGTACCACCAGCTGTTGAGTGTTTAGGCTTTATTCCTGTTACACTTTCTATGGCTGCATCTATGTGTTTGACTATTTTTGTATCTGTATCTGTTTTGAAAGGGTATGAGCCTTGTGTGAGTTTTAACTCAAAGTCCAAACCTTCTAAGTTTTTTTCTACAAATGCTCTAACTTCTTTCCCCGTTGTAAGAGTTGTGTTTCTGATATTAAACATCATGTCGAGATGATTTGGTGTTACATTTGTTACTTGCATACCTGAACGAATATCTGTTATAACAAATTTACTAGGAGAAAAAAACTCATCTCCATCATCTAAATTAATCCCTGCCATATTTAAAAGTCTAGATGCTATGTTATGAATAGGGTTTATTGCTTTCTCTGGGTAAGCTGCATGACCTTGTTTCCCTTTTAAAGTTAGATAACCATTAATAGAGCCTCTTCTTCCTACCTTTATAGCATCTCCAAATCGTTCTTCACAAGTTGGTTCAGCAACAACAACAGCATCTGGAAGCATAGAGTTTTTCTTTAAATACTCTAACATTTTTATAGTCCCATAAATTGCATCACCCTCTTCATCAGAAGTCAAAAGAAGAGAAAGAGTACCTTTAAAGTTTTTTACCTCTTTAACAGCCTGAGTAAATGCCGCCACACCACTTTTCATATCTTGAGTACCTCGACCATAGATATATCCATCTAGTTGTGTAGCTTCATAAGGCTTTGTATTCCAACCTTCTCCAGCGGGAACTACATCAACATGCCCAGCAAAACATAGATGCTCACCTTCTGTAAACTTTTTATAAATAAAAAGATTTTTAACACCTTGCATATCTACTCGTATGGCTTTAAAATCTGGTAAATATTTTTCTATAAAGTCTAAAAGTCCACCATCATCAGGTGTTTCACTTTTTTTTGAAACCATATATTTGAAAAGTTCTAAGGTGTTCATATATTATTTTGCTTGTGGATTTTCATAAAATATATAAGAAGTTGCATAATCACTTATCTCAAAATAAAGCTTTTTTTCACCTTCATCAACTTTAAGATTTTGGTTTTCATCTAAGATGCCATAACCATATCTGTAAGTTCTAGATGCTCCACCTTGTGTTGCTTCTGCAGTTGAAAGTTTATCTATATTTATAAATCTTTTCACAAGTTTTTCACCCATATAAATATCCAAAACTCCATTTGTTCCTGTCCAATTTTGGATACTTCTGCCTATCTTATTTTGTGCTTCTTGTGTGCATCCGCTAAACATAAGTGCCAATGCAACTGTTGATAATAGTATTAATTTTTTCATTTTTATTCCTTATCTTAAAAAAAGTAATTATACACTTTTTTGGTTAAAAATGCTTTTTCTTAATATTTATATATGATGTGTTGTGACTAAGTAAGTACCCAAAATTAATTTCAAATTTTTCTCCATATCCAACAATAATTTTTTCAACATAGCTTTGCATCTGTCTTACTAATTTATAAGCATCAAATTCAATTTATAGGGGACATTCAAATAAGACTTTTGATTTATTTTCAGTATAAAAGTCTAGATTCCTTCACATGAGCGTATCTCAGTTTTAACGGAAAAAAGTATTTAAATAAATTGTCTATATCTTTCTTTGTAACCCTTCTTTTTTCATGCAGGAATTTATTTCTTCATTAAATTCTTTTTTCTTTTCTTTATTTATATCTAATAATTTTTCTTTTGCTTTTCCTTCTATATTGGCGATACTTATTAAATAATTATTAGTATCTCGTTCTCTCATCAATTTTTGCTCTTTATTATTATATTGGCATTTAATTTTTGCTGATTTTATTACTGCATCATTAGCTTTTGTATTGTCCAAGTTTGCCCAACTCGCTCCACAACCTGATAAACCAATTACTATAAAAAAGCCTACCGTTATATAATTTAATTTTTTCATTTTATTCCTTTGTATTAACAAAATATATTATACATTATTATTTTTAAAAAAAGAGCATATTAAGAAGATTAATCGTAAAATAACGCTATCATGTTGCCACATACAAGAGATATGATTTAAATAACCACTTATTTTATTAGCTTTTGAAAGATTATAGTTATTTTAATGAAACAAATAAAGGAATAAAATGAAAAAATTAAATTATATAACGGTAGGCTTTCTTATAATAATTGGATTTACAGGTTGTGCTGGTTCATGGAAACAAATTAACAAAGATAGTCCGAATAAGATAATGCTAAATAAGGCATTAAATGAATGTAAATTTGAAGAACAACGTAAAATAGCCAAGTCATACATTCTGAAATCCTATAGTGGAAATGCAGTTTACAAAGAAAGAATGAGACAAAATGGAGATAAGGTTTATAAAGATGCATTATCATGTATGAAGACTAAAGGTTTTACAAATTAAAATATTGAAAGGAAAGAATAAATGAAAATAATAAATACAACACTAATATCTCTTACTCTTCTCTTTCACTTTACTTTGAATGCAGATAGTATAGTTCACGGGACTTTCATTAATATTAAACAAGAAAGAAGTTTAGGTAGTGAGACTGGAATATTAGTTGACTCTGCTAAAAAATTAATAGATCAACATAAATATGTAGAAGCAAATATTTTACTAGATGAAGTTATATTAAAATTTGAAAAAATTATTAAGATGGATAATAAAGAAACACTATATAGATGTTTTCTTAATAAAGAGGAATTTATTGAATATCAAAATCAAACAAAAAAGAAAATTATATGGCTAGATGAGTCTTATAGTAGAGCCTACTATTTTAAAGCATATATACATGTTGATAAGAAGGAACTTGAAATAGCAAAAAAGCTATTATTGATAGCAAATAAATTAGCACCTTTTGCAGCAAATATTTTCACTGAGTTGGCTTTCATATCAAGTAGAGAAGGTAATAAACCCAATGCTTTTATGTATTATAAAAAAGCTCTTGAGTTGTCAAATCAATTTGATAGTCAAAAAGTATGGAAAGCAATGGCATTGAGAGGTATTGGCTCTACGTTAATCGACTTAAAAGATTTGAATAAAGCAGAAGAATATTTCAATGAATCTTTAAAAATTGATCCACACAATAAAATAGCTTTAAATGAACTAGCATATATAGATGATTTAAGAAAAGCCAATTAGAAAAGGTATAAGTTCTCATACAAGGATAACAATGACAGAAATAAATGAGTTGATTAGTAAAAAAATGAAATCATTTAGACTTGTTCATTTTATGTTGGTATTTGGAGATGTCATATATGGCTTACTTATTATTTATATATATAAGTATTCTCCTATTGCACCAATTTTGACAGATATAGATATACTAACTAAAATTGAATACTCTTCAATAGCTGTTCTAGCAGTTTTAATTATTATTGTGAATATAACTCGTAATAAAATGCTTACATCTAATTCTATTTTCAAGAAAAAAGAAACTACTGAAGAAAAAACAGATGAGCCTGCATTTATAAGTAATTACCTTTCGTCACTTTTTATTATATGGTCTTTGATTGAAGTCATTGCTGTTGCTGGGATTGTACTTTTTTTAGTAAGTGGAAAAATTATGATTCCTTTAGTTATTATTTCTATTAGCGTGTTTATAAAACTTATTAATGGTCCTCGTTTACAAGAACTAAATCAGCTTTCTCTAAAACATGCATCTACTTTTATATAAGGATAAAGAATGTCATACTATATATGGTTAATATTGAGCATTTTAGCATTTATTGTCGAAATGAACATCCCCACTTTTTTTGCTCTTTTTGCGGGAATAGGTTTTTTGTTTTCTGCACTTGTGGCATACTTATCACCTGAATCTTTCTTTTGGCAACTTATTGTTGCATCTATATTTATGTTTATTGGTGTGGTTATTTTTAAAAAAAATCGTATAGCAGATTCCCCTACTTCTCGTGTTGGTACACATAATGAATTTGTTGGTAACTATGGTGTTACTTCTACATCTATTTCAGATGCTAAAGAGGGAGAAGTTGAATTATTAGAACCTATTCTTGGAAGTCGTAGTTGGCCAGCAGTTTGTCTAGAAGGTGAAATAGAAGCTGGTATCGAAATTAAAATCGTTGAACTTCGTGGGAATACCCTCGTTGTTGAAAAAAAATAAAAGGAAGTTATAATGTATGAAACTGTAGATATTAGTGTTATCTTTTCACTTGTCCTAGTTGTTGGAGTAATATTTACTCTATCTAAGATGGTGCGTATTGTGCCACAAGGTGAAGAATGGGTTATTGAAAGATTAGGAAAATATAGTAAAACATTATTACCAGGATTAAGCTTACTTATTCCTATTGTTGATAGTGTAGCTTACAAAATCATAACAAAAGAGCTTATTCAACAAACTAGAGATCAAGAAGTAATCACGAAAGATAATGCTGTAGTAATCATTAGTGCCGTAGTTTTTTACCGTGTTACTGATCCAGGAAAAGCATCTTATTCTATTAGTAACTTTGAGAGTGCTGTCGCAAATATGACAACTACAACACTTCGTGCAGTAATTGGTGGTATGACACTAAATGAATCACTTTCTCAACGCGACCAAATTAAAGCGCAAGTTGCAGAAAAAATTAGAGATTCACTAACTGGATGGGGTCTTACACTTGGAAACTTAGAAGTTCAAGATATCCGCCCTAGTGATAACCTACAAGAGGCGATGGAAAGACAGGCTGCAGCTGATAGAGATAGAGAAGCCACAATATTAATAGCAGATGGAGATAGACAAGCATCTATCGCAAAAGCTGAAGGTCAAAAACAAGCTACAATTTTAGAGGCACAAGGAAGACTAGCAGCTGCAAAACTTGAAGCACAAGCAAAAGTTGAACTAGCAGGTGGAGACCGAAAAGCTATGTTAATTGTAAATCAAGGATTAGCTTCAGGAGAAATGGCACCAAACTATTTACTAGCACAACGATATATTGACGGTGTGAAAGAACTATCAGAATCTGATAATTCTAAAGTCGTATTTATGCCAGCAGACTGGCAAAAAAGTCTAGCTGGTGTAGTTGGCTCTCTTGGATATTTAGGATCAGAAATTAGTGCTAAAGAATAAACTAAAAAGAAATATAACAAATAGCTATTTGTAGGTAAGCTTTTAATTACTTTAAAGCATAAGCCTCAATAATAATATTCGTAAACTCTATATATTTTTGTGCTAGTTTTGCTTGTTTATGAGCATAGTAAGTTCCCATAAATATATTTGGCAAGAAATAAATACTATTTTTCATTAGTCTTGCTACACGCTGATTGTACTTTTCTTGTAAAGCTCTTGGAACAAATAGCTTAGCTTTTGCCAAACTATCAAGTTCAGTATTAAAATTTTTAAACATATTATTGACTTGTATTTTTCTCAAAGTTATACCAAAAGATGCATACGCATCTATAGAACTTCGTTGAACTTCTTGTGCTACAAGATTTATATTTATAGCTAAATCAATATAGTTTTTTTCTTCTAAATCTATCTCCTTCTCCAAGGCTATAATGGCTCCATCTAAAAGAGTAAAGTATATTTTTTCTTTTTCATTTGCCTTAACCTCAGCATTTTTTAACTCTATTTTTATAAGTTTTAACTCTTTTTTAGTTGGAATCTCTTGTGATTCAAACAAAGGGTTTTTCAACTCACCTTCTCTAGCTTTTAAATTTACCACCTCACTAAAAGCACCTTGCATTTCATACTCTGAAAAAAATAAATCTTTTTGTAAGTTTATAGGAGCTAAAGATATAATTGCCTTTGATATATTTTGATAAATATCACCTTGAATTACTTCTATATCCAGTAATTTTCCACTTTTAAACTCTAAAAAATCACCTAAATAATTTTCACTATCAAAAAATTTAGGCCAGTTTTGGATATCTTTACCATATAAAATTTCTAACTTATTTGTAGCACTAAAAGCTAATGGTGGAATTTTTTGAATTACATCTGTATGCCTAACAGTTGCATAGTATGGGTCATACATAAGAAGTTTAGTAAGTTTTACTTTTTGCTCGCTACTTATTGGTTCGCTTATCTTTTTTGGCCAAGTGGCATCTGAAGATATTTCCATATTTTTAAGAATTAAATTATTTTCTCTAACTATTGCGATACATATAGAAGCATTATTTATCTGTTTTTCTAAAGTTGGAACCTCCATAGTAGATGCTAAACTTTCTTTTAAACCAGTACAGCCACTTATAAAAAAAGAAATTAATAATAGACTAAAACTTATATATACTTTCATCATCTTACCAGTCATCTAAAACAAATTCCTTTGATTCATCATCTTTTTTTTCATTTATCTCGGGTTCTATAACCTTAGTAACCTTTAGTTTACTCATCTGCTCTTCAAACTGAAGTTCAAGACCATTTGATGTCATCATAAAACCATCTACTTTAAGTTTTCCACTATGTATATCATTATGATGATCCTTGCATAATGGAATAAGATTATGCTTATTATCTTTATGAAAATGCCCTATAAAACCAGCTTCATCGGCTAGTGAACGCTGTGAGATATGATGAACATCTTCCGCCATTGCCCCACAAATTACGCACTTTGTTACATAGAGTTCTTTATTATACTTACTCTTTTTCTTTTTTACCAAAAGTTCTAACTCATCAAAATCATTTGCAAGTCTTTTTCTTATCTTGTTTGCTATTTCTAAAAATTCACTATCCATGTGAAGTGATTTTGCAAACTCTAAACCATAGATGCTACTACCACTTCCACCTTGCAAGACTCTGTTGAAAAGTAGTAAATCTTTGCTCTCATCATACTCAACGCTCAAATGTAAATTAACAACATTATCAAGCGTTGTAATTTCTTTCATTGTTGAGAGTTGATGAAGATGAGTTGCAAAAAGAAATAGTGAACGCAATTTTGCAAGTTTTATAATAGCACTAGACACTATGGCAACACCTGAGAGTGTTTCTGTTCCATGACTTATCTCATCGCCTAAAACAAGAGAACGAACTGTTGCACGGTTGAAAATATTTTTAAGTTCTAGCATCTCTACTGCAAAAGTAGAAAGCCCTTTAGCAAGGTTATCTTTTGAGACAATTCTCGTAAATAGAGAATCAAAAATAGAAAACTTCATAACAGCCGCACTTACAAAGAAACCAGACTGAGCCATAAGCGTGGCTATACCAATACTCTTCATCAAAGAACTTTTTCCACTAGAGTTTATACCGTACAAAAGGACACCATTTATATCGTGACCATCATGAACATCAACTTCAAGCATAACAGTTTTTGGATGTGGTAAGTCCATATAGTTACGATTTCCCATAACTATGTCATTTGGAACATAGATGCCACCTCTTTCTTGTATCTCAATAAGAGGATGTCTAAGTTGCATAATTTGCATAAAATTCTCATCACTTTGGACATCAACTATCATAGGTCTAGAGTGTTTATACATCTGTGCTACTTTTGAAGAACTAACACCAACATCTAAATCTGATACATAAGCTATAACTCTATCAAAAAGCAAAGAGTAGCGTCTTTCATAGATGCTTTGAAGATTAACAAATCTATCTTTTACTAAAATTACGATTTTTCTTCGGTTTTTCATGATTTTATCAGATAAAATATCTGTAAAAGAAGATGTTATTTTTACACTATTAGTAAGTTTTTTTACGACAAAATTTTTAAAATCTTCTTGAGTATTAAACTCTTTTTCTATCATAGAAAATCGATTTTTACTAAGAGATATATAATAACCCTCTTTTTCTAAGATGCCAAGAGAGACTAAACCTTTAGAACTATTTGAGTTTGCAGATTCTAGCATCTGTTGAATTTTCTTCATAATATCTTCAAAAGCAATAAGAATCGTAGAATTTTCTTCAACTAAAACATCTACTGACTCATCAACTCCACTTTTTAAAAAATTCTCATCAATGGTGTTAGAAGTAAAGCGTCTTGATACATCTAAATCTATACTTTTAGATATATCTCTTAAAAATTCATCTAATTCATTTTCATGAAATGGAGTGCGTTGAATTTTATACTTTTTAACATAGTTCATCAAATCTTTAACACTTAGCATAGACTCATAAACATGGTTCATTTCAAAAGGATGAAGTCTCCCTAGATTTAATCTACGAGCAAGTCTTTCAAGGTCATAGATGCCACGCATTGTTTCATCTAAAAATCTTGTATGTGAAGATACTTTCTCTATTAAGTTATATCTTCTTTCTAGCTCATCTTTTTCCATAATAGGGTTAAGAAGTCTTTCTTTTAATAACCTTCGTCCAATAGCAGTAGAACTTTTATCCATAAGTTTTAAAAGTGTAAACTCATTTCTATCTTTAGAAATTATGCCAACTTGTTCAAGTGCATTATTTCCAAGATACATAAAACGACGATTGTCTATAAGGCGTGGCATATTTAGCTTTTGAACTATATGCATATCATGTTCTATTACAAAATGAATCAAAACCGCTAAAGATTCACTTATCATAGCAGAGCGTTCTAGGTCTAGATGCTCTATTGGAGAAAGAAGAGATTGGATTTGGTAAACTTCTTTAAATAACTTGTTTTGAAAATCAATCTTAGGTCTTTGGTTATTTACAGAGTAGTGATAATGTTCAGGAATTTCAAGGTATTGCAAGACATGTCGTTGATCATCAACACCATCTAAAAAACTCAAAACCACTTCTGCAGTTCTATATATGTTTAAAAGATTAAAAATCTCATCTAAGGCATAAGATGGGTCTTCACTTGTTCCATGAGTTTCATAAAGCCAAGTCTTTCCAGTTGTCACATCTATGGCAGAATAACCTACAGTGTAAATGCCTTTGTGTTTATCAACTAAAATAGAAACTATATAGTTATCATCATTATCTACAATATGCTCAAAGTTTGTACCAGGGGAAATTATCTGTGCTATGTGTCTAGTTATTTTTGGTGGATTACCTTTTTGTTTTACAACAACTATGGTGTGTTTTTGCTCACTTATCAAACGGCTTAAGTATCTTTCAAAAGAGACAGCAGGTACACCTGCTAAAAGTGGATTTTTGTCTGAGTTTTCTATGATGCTTTTATTTTTTTTCGTAAGCTGGATATTTAAAAGTTCTGCTATCTCTTTTGCTTTACCAATTTGTTCTTCATCATTGTTGATTTCATATACTTCAAAAAAAGTTCCTATCTCCATAAAAACAACTGTATCAGTTCCATATTTTTCTTCAAAATATCTTTGTAAATCAAAGTATGTTTGAGTCAATAATCTGTCTTTATTGTTTAAAATAGAACTTACATCTGATGAGAGCATATATCATTTTCCACTGTATTAATTGATATCAGATTATATCATAGTTAAAACTTTTTTAATTTTTATGTTATATTTTATTTAATATATTGTACAATTGTACTTATAAAATTACATAATAAAAAATGATACAAGGATTTTCAATATGAAATTAAAACTATTTTTAAGCACCATACTTATTTACTCGCTTAATGCACAAGACTTGAAAACAACCGTAAATGAAGTTTTATCTACTAATCCAATTATATTAGAAAGATTAAAAAATTATACCTCTACAAAAGAAGATATTACAAGTGCAAAGTCAGGTTACTATCCAAAACTAGAGTTGTCTCTTGGCGGTGGTATGGAGAAAAGTGAGAGAAAAGATGTAAATGCGATAACTACTCTTAGAGATGAAGATAACAATCCTATTGACTCTTTAAGTTTGAGTGTTTATCAAAACTCTTTAACATATACACAAAATCTTTTTGAAGGTTTTCAAACGCTACATAGAGTAGAAGCTCAAGAGCATAGAACACTTTCAGCTGCCTACAGTTACATAGAAAAAGTAAATAATACTTCCTTTGAAATGGTTAATACTTACTTGCAAGTAATGAAAAATAGAGAACTACTAGATACTGAAAAAGCAAATGTAAAAATAAACTTAGAGATATTTTCTAAGGTACAAAAACTATATGATGCAGGTTTAACAACACTTTCTGAAGTAAATAAAATTGAATCTTCACTTTCCTTGGCAATGTCAAATTTAGTAGTCCAAGAAAATACTTTAGAAGATACTATTTATAATCTACAAAGAGTTCTTGGAAGAACTTTAAATCCAGATGAAATGATAAGACCAGAGTTAACAACAACTCTTCCAAAAAGCCTAGATGAAGCTAAAGAGTTTGCACTACAAAACAACCCATCTCTTTTAGTCATTAAATATAATATAAAGTTTGCACAAGCTTCTTACAAAGAGAAAAAAGCACCTTTTTATCCTTCTATTGATATAGAAATATCTCAATCTATGAACAAAAATTTAAGTGGAGTTCATGGTGATGATGTTAGGTTTCGTGCCATGGCATACTTAAAATATAACTTTTTTAATGGTTTTGCAGACAATGCAGCCTTACAAAAAAGTTTAAGCACACTCTATCAAGAACAAGAATCAAAAAATATATCAAAAAGACTAGTTATTGAAGGTTTAAGTCTGTCTTGGGCATCAAATAAAAAATTGAGAGAACAACTTGTTCATCTAAAAAACTACAAAAAGTTTTCACTTAAAACTCTCACTCTATACTCAAAAGAGTATGATTTAGGAAAACGCTCACTTTTAGATCTTTTATCTGCACAAAATGATTTTATAGGCTCAAAAGCACAAATAATAAATACTCAATACAGTATGCTTTTTGCAAGATATAGAATACTAGATGCTATGGGAACTTTAGTTGGTGCTGTTGTTGATGATAACAGTATTGTTTATTCAAATGTTAATTTATCAAGATGAATTAAAAATTATATATGCTAATTACAAATGCTGATAACTTAAGAATGGATGCCTTGCTTGATTGCTTGGTTCTATTTACAAAACTTTATCACAAACCATTTTCTGCAGAAGCTCTAACAGCTGGTCTTCCGATAGAACCAGGTGCAGAAGCACCTGAACTTTTTTCTATTAACAATGCTAAAGGACTTTTTTCTCGTGCTGCGAGAAAGGCAGGTTTAAAGTCGAGTCTTATTAAAAGACCACTATCTCAAATATCTCCTTTACAACTACCGATGATAATACTTCTTTCAAATCAAAGTGCTTGTATATTAGATAGATTTAGTGATGATGAAAAACAGATAAAGATTATCATGCCAGCCGAAGAAGCAATAGAACAATGGGTTGATACGGATGTACTTGAAGATGAGTATATTGGTTTTGGTTTTATGGTTAAAAAAGCTTTTGAGTACAATGATGAGAATTCAAGAACACTAAACATAAATCAAAAACATTGGTTTTGGAGTACTATAAAACTATCTACTGGTATGTATAAAGATGTACTATATGCTTCACTACTTATAAACCTTTTTGTTTTAGCATCTCCACTTTTTACTATGAATGTTTATGACAGAGTTGTTCCAAATAATGCTATAGAAACCTTATGGGTTTTTGCACTTGGTGTTAGTATTATTTATATACTCGATACATTTTTAAAGTTTACAAGAACTTACCTCCTAGAAAGTGCTGCAAAGAAGAGTGATATTATCATGTCTTCTATCATCTTTGAAAAAGTATTAAACCTAAAAATGGCAAATCATCCATCATCAGTAGGTTCTTTTTCTAGTAATCTAAAAGATTTTGATTCCATTAGAAGTTTTCTAACAAATGCTACTATGGCTGCTGTAATAGACCTTCCATTTGCTGTAATATTTTTAGCTGTAATTGCTTATATTGGGGGAAGTATCGTTGCAATTCCTATGTTAACAATGTTTTTAATTCTTACTTATGCCATCATTATCAAAAAACCTTTGCGTCAAAGCATAGAAAGTACACATGAGGCAAGTGCAAAGAAAAGCTCTATTCTCATAGAGACTCTTAACAATATAGAAACACTAAAAACTTTAGGTACTTTAAACCAAGTTCAATACAAATGGGAAGAATCAACAGGAGAAATAGCAGGAAAAAGTTTAAAGTCTCGTTTGCTTTCTGCATCTATACCAACAATAACTCAACTTCTAATTCAGTTAAATACTGTAATGATTATAGTTTATGGTGTTTATCTTATACATGATTTTGAACTTTCTATGGGTGGTTTAATTGCGATAGTAATACTAACTTCAAGAACTCTAGCACCAATGGGACAAGTTGCGGCACTTTTAACAAACTATGAAGATACAAAAACATCTTATGAAACTATAAATGAAATAATTTCTCAACCAAGTGAAAGACCTGATGGGAAAAAATTTGTTGAGCGACCTGACTTTAAAGGTCATATAGAGTTTGTTGATGTAACATTTTCATATCCAAACTGTGATGTTCTTTCTCTAAAAAATATATCTTTTGAAATTAGACCTGGAGAGCATGTAGCAATAATTGGTCGTATTGGCTCAGGTAAAAGTACAATACAGAAGTTAATCTTGGGTCTTTATGAACCTGATTCTGGTCAGATACGCATAGATGGGATTGATATAAAGCAGATTGATCCAGCTGATTTAAGAAAAAATATTGGTTATGTTTCTCAAGACATTATGCTGTTTCGTGGAACAGTAAAAGAAAACATCATTTATAGAGCAACTCATGTAAATGACTCTGCAATGATTAGAGCAGCAAATATTAGTGGTGCTTCAGAGTTTATAAAAAAACATCCTAAAGGTTACGAGATGCCTATTGGGGAAAGAGGCTTAGGGTTATCTGGTGGACAAAGACAAAGCATAGGAATTGCTAGAGCTTTTTTACTAAAGGCTCCTATAATGCTTATGGATGAACCATGTAATGCAATGGATCAGATAACCGAAGAAAATCTACTCAAAAGCTTATCTAAAAATCTAAAAGACACGACTTCTTTGCTTGTAACGCAAAAGATGACTCTTTTAAAAATAATAGAGAGAGTTATAGTAATAAACGATGGTAAGATTTTCATTGATGCTCCAAAACAAGAAGCACTAAAACAACTCCAAGATGGAGGTAAATAAAATGAAACATGATAAAAATATAGAGTACACAGAAAAAGATTACGACTTTATGAATAGTCTTAGTTCTGCTATATTAGTTCAATCTCCAACAAAGATTAGTAGAGTTATAAAGATCTGGTTAATCACAATACTTCTTTTTATTCTCTGGGCATCTCTAGCTGAAATAGATGAAATTACTAGAGGTAATGGTGATGTTATACCTTATGGTCAGAATCAAATCATACAAAACTTAGAAGGTGGTATAGTTGAAGGAATTTTAGTCACTGAAGGTCAACTTGTAAAAAAAGGAGAGGTGATTTTAAAAATAAACAATGCAAAATCACTCTCATCTTCAATAACAAATAAAATGAAATTTCAAGAATTAGAAGCAAAAAGACTTAGATTATTTGCAGAAGCAAATCAACTTGATTTTCAAGACTCAAAGACAACAGACCTAGAACTAAAAAAACAAATCAAATCAGCAAAAAATCTTTATGAATCTGATAAACTAGAATTTAACGCCAAAGATAGCGGTTTTGCAGAACAAATAGAGCAAAGGAAACAAGAATATAAAGAAGCCAAAGGAAAAGTAACATCATTAAAAAAATCACTAAGATATGTTAGTGAAGAAATTAGTATGACTGAACCAATGGTAAAAGAAGGTATCAAATCAAAAATTGACTTCTTAAAACTAAAAAGAGAAGCTAATGAGATTGAAAACAATATAATAGCGGCTAAACTATCTCTGCCTCGTCTTTCTTCTGCTATATCAGAGTATAGACATAAGCGCATTGAGTCAAAACAACTATTTATCAATAATGCAAAAAAAGAATTAAATGAGGTTACAGCAGAAATATCTAGACTAAAAACTCAACAAATAGCTTTTAGTGATCAAGTGGATAGAACCATGGTTAAATCTCCTGTAGATGGGATTGTCCAAAAACTTTTTGTTCATACTGTTGGTGGAGTTGTAAAACCTGGGGCAGACTTAGTAGAGATAGTTCCAACAAATGAAAAACTATACTTAGAGATTAAAATAAAACCAAGTGACATAGCATTTTTACATCCAGGAGCATCTGCTAAAGTAAAAATATCTGCTTATGATTTTGCTATTCATGGTGGACTCGAAGGGGAAGTTTTAAATATATCTCCTGATACAATAACCGATAAAAAAGATAATACATTTTATATCATTCATGTTGTAACCAAAAGAAATCATTTAGGAACAAAAGAGAATCCTCTTAATATTATACCGGGAATGACCGCTAGTGTAGATATTGTAACAGGACAAAAAACTGTTATGCAGTATATATTAAAACCTATTTTAAAGTCTAAACAATATGTATTTTCAGAGAGATAACATGCATATAATACTTTTTAGTTCAGATTTAAATATTATTGATGAGTGGAAGAAAAAAAGTAATACCATTCCTTTAATATTTGACAACATTAACTCATTGATGAATATGATAAAAGAACTTGGTCTGAAAAAATTTATTTTGATTGCTGATTATAATAGTGTGGCAACTGGCATAAATAAATTTATTTCTTCAAATACTCTACCAGAAAAAGTAATAATTTTAGAAAGAGTTCCAGAAATAACAACTGGTAAAATGCTAATATCTCATGGTATAAAAGCTTATGGTAACTCAAAAATGCTAAAACATCATTATAGACAGATGCTAGAGGTTGTAGAGAATGAAAAGATTTGGACATATCCAGAACTTACGGTGTCCTTAGCAAAAAGAAATAATAATAATAAATTAAGTGACGAAGCTAACAAACTATTGCAAAATAGACTTACAAAAAAAGAGATAGAAACTATCTATCATATTTTAAAAGGTTTAACAAACGATGCTATTGCCAATATAATGTCAATCACACCAAGAACTGTAAAAGCTCATACAAGTGCGATTTTTTCTAAACTGCATGTTAATGACAAAGTATCTTTAGTTTTACTTCTAAATAATTAACTCTATATCTGTACTTATTTCAAGAGTAACTGTACTATCACCTTCTCCACTTGTAACTTCTTGATAAATTGCACCTGTTTCAGCATCTGTTTTAAAATCACCCAGTTTCCACTGGGCATCTGCACCTAATACATCAAGATTTATACTATCAGAAGTATCTCCATCTATGCGAAGACTATTATCATTATCTGTCATTGTTAAAACGTCATAAACGCTTAATGAAGTTATATTTTGCTCACCTGCACTTAAATAAATAGTCTCTATATTTAAAATTTTATTAGATAATCCACTAAAATCAATATTCGTATCTCCTTGCATAACTAAAGTGTCAAGTCCTTCTCCCCCATCTATTAAAGTATCATTAGCATCAAAGATTATCTCATCATTTCCTGCACTAGACTTAGCATCTCCAACTGTATCAATTACAGTATTTCTATCATTTGCACCTGTAACATTAATGGTTACACTACCGGTATCTGAAGTAGTGCCATCACTTACAGTATATTCAAATGAAACATCTTGATTCTCTCCATAATTCATCTCCTGTAGAATCTCACTTGGAGTAAATTCAACTTTTCCCTCAACTACTCTTGCAGTTCCTAACACTATGTCATTTCCATCTGTTGAAATTACATTTACAGTTTTGCCACCACTTACATCTTGACCTTGAATTTCTTTAACGATTAGAGCATCTCCATCAACATCTTTGTCATTTGCTAAAACATCAATTATTATTGAACTATCTTCATCTGTACTATTTCTAATTGTTGCGTTTGTATTTTGTACTACTATATTATCATACCCAATACCGTTGTCATTATCAAAAGTATTTAATCCAATAGTTTCTATCTGAGGATGCTCTACTGATGAACTTAATTTATTATCTCCATTTACAGCTACTGTAATTCCATCTTTAGATGATACACTTACAGATAGATTAAATTTACTTCCAATATCTATATGGTAGATAGTATCAAGAATTGTTTCAACTCCATCCTCTACTTTTACTAAATTAAAATTTTGGTAATCTGAATAACTACTATAATTTGTTGAGTAATTTACCCATTCAACAGTATAATAATTACTACTATCTTCATACCCAAATGTAATTCCCACATAATTATTATGAGTATCGCCACTATTAGCATCTACATCAACAATTATTTTATAGTCAGTCATAGTTGAGTTATCACCCATATCGTGAGATATTATACCTCGTGCACAATCACTTTTTTCACTTATAGAACCATTGCTAACATCCCAATTAGCAGGATAGCGACCATCAAAGTTTATTTCACTCCAACCATCTAAATCAGCATCATTAAAATCATCACTATACACTGTTTCAATCTGTGTAATATCATCTGTAGCAATCGGTCCATGATTAGTCTCTGTAATAGTAACTATAGCAGGAGCATCATTTACATTTTCTGCAATAAAGTTTGATTTATTATTATTATAAACTTGAACTACTGTATCATCTACTTTATTGCCATTATCCGTTTTTTCTTGAATATCTTGTTCACTTTCGGTCACTTCTACATTAATATCAACACTACCATTATTAGCCTCAACAAATATAGCTTTTACTCCTCGAAATGAGGAAATAGATTCAACACCAGATGCTGTATCAATCTCGTATTCATTAAAATCATTGTATAAATCTTTTTTTATAGATATTATAGTCTCTTTTTCTGTCACAGTATCATGCTTATCATATTCTTGTGAAACTAAAGATGAATCAAATAATTGTGAGTGATTGCTCATCACTATAACATCTTCATATCCATCTGCCATACTTACAATTAGGCTGTCAATATTCTTATTAGAAGAATCCCCAACAATAATATCACCTTCATATATATTAGAACCTTTTAAAGTTTCATTGAGATCACCATTAGCTTGTTTAACATAAAACACACCATTTATACTAGCTATCTTTCCAATTATTTTTGACATTTCAGACTCCATAAATATAGTTAATTTATACAATGATATACTATATTTAAAAAGTTGTATATTGTACAATCGTACAATACTAAAAAAGACAAATAAAAGAGATGGGAAATAAATAAAGATTTTATATAAGATGATAGTAAAGTAAAAAAAAGATTTTATAAAAGAGTTAAGAAATGATCAACTAGGCAGCGACCTACATTTCCACAGATGCAATCTGCAGTATTATCAGCGATGAGAGGCTTAGCTTCTGGGTTCGGAATGGGACCAGGCGTTTCCCTCTCTCTATAGCCACCTAGACAATCACATATAAAGATACCTAAGTATATTTATATGTGACTGTACGAGTCATTATTATGAGTGAGTACTCATTAAATATTAATTGTCGTGTGTTCTATGCCATTTCTAAGCATAGAATATAAAGTCAACGAACTAAATAACTATTTGTATTACGCTTTTGGAGCTTAATACACTAAACAAGGTAGTGAACGAATTGCACTCTAATTAAAGAGTATGTAAAAAAAAGACAAACGATCTATTAGTACTGGTCAGCTAAACAGATTACTCTGCGTACACATCCAGCCTATCAAGCAGTTAGTCTTACTGCGATCTTCAGGGAGAGTTCATCTTAGAGTTGGCTTCCCGCTTAGATGCTTTCAGCGGTTATCTCATCCGTACGTAGCTACCCAGCGATGCTCTTGGCAGAACAACTGGTGCACCAGTGGTACGTCCAACCCGGTCCTCTCGTACTAGGGTCAGCTCTCTTCAACTCTCCTACGCCCACGGAAGATAGGGACCGAACTGTCTCACGACGTTCTGAACCCAGCTCGCGTACCGCTTTAAATGGCGAACAGCCATACCCTTGGGACCTGCTCCAGCCCCAGGATGCGATGAGCCGACATCGAGGTGCCAAACCTCCCCGTCGATGTGAGCTCTTGGGGGAGATCAGCCTGTTATCCCCGGCGTACCTTTTATCCTTTGAGCGATGGCCCTTCCACACAGAACCACCGGATCACTATGACCGTCTTTCGACTCTGCTCGACTTGTATGTCTTACAGTCAGGCTAGCTTATGCCATTATACTCTACGAGGGATTTCCAACCCCTCTGAGCTAACCTTTGTAAGCCTCCGTTACTCTTTAGGAGGCGACCGCCCCAGTCAAACTACCCACCAGACATTGTCCTCGCACGAGATAATCGTACCGAGTTAGCTATCAGAATATTCAAGGGTGGTATCTCAAGATTGCCTCATCTAAAACTGGCGTCCTAGAATCAATGGCTCCCACCTATCCTGCACATGAATATCCCAATAGCAGTGTCA
Organism: Sulfurimonas sp.; assembly: GCF_029027405.1. Lineage (NCBI taxonomy): Bacteria > Pseudomonadati > Campylobacterota > Epsilonproteobacteria > Campylobacterales > Sulfurimonadaceae > Sulfurimonas > Sulfurimonas sp. The sequence goes on along the minus strand of NZ_CP093396.1, from coordinate 1,092,728 downwards.
AGCTATAGTAAAGGTGCACGGGGTCTTTCCGTCTTTCCGCGGGTAGGAGGAATTTTCACCTCCACTACAATTTCACTGGATCCATTGTTGAGACAGCTCCCATCTCGTTACGCCATTCATGCAGGTCGGTATTTAACCGACAAGGAATTTCGCTACCTTAGGACCGTTATAGTTACGGCCGCCGTTTACTTGTGCTTCAATTCATGCCTTCGCAAAGCTAAGCAATCCTTTTAACATTCAAGCACCGGGCAGGCGTCACACCCTATACATCCTCTTACGAGTTAGCAGAGTGCTGTGTTTTTGGTAAACAGTCGGGAGGGACACTTTGCTGCGACCATGAGAAGCTTTTGGGAGTAAATCCCATAACCTCTCTGGCACACCTTATACCGAAGATACGGTGCTAGTTTGCAGAGTTCCTTAACAATGGTTCTTCCACGCGCCTTAGAATACTCATCTCACCCACCTGTGTTGGTTTACGGTACGGGCAACATTACATCTCGTTTAGAGGCTTTTCTCGGCACGACAGTATCAACGATTCAGTTCGCTCTCCGAAGAGATTGAACTGCCTGTAAGATCTCGGTTTCATGAAGAGCGGATTTGCCTACTCTTCAACCTACTTCCTTCGAGCCACACTTCCATCGGTGACCTCGTTTAACTCTATGCGTCCCCCCATCACTCAAATGATGTAATGTCGGTATAGGAATATTAACCTATTTGCCATCGTCTACCCCTTTCGGACTCGACTTAGGTCCCGACTAACCCTACGATGACGAGCATCGCGTAGGAAACCTTGGGTTTACGGCGAAGGGAATTCTCATCCCTTTTCTCGCTACTCATGCCTGCATGCTCACTTCCATCCGCTCCAGCACTCCTTACCGGTGTACCTTCAGCGCTGAATGGAACGCTCTCCTACCACTTGGTAGTTATACCAAATCTAAAGCTTCGGTGTTTATCTTAGCCCCGTTATATTTTCGGCGCAGAATCGCTAGACCAGTGAGCTGTTACGCTTTCTTTAAAGGGTGGCTGCTTCTAAGCCAACCTCCTGGTTGTCACAGCAACTCTACATCCTTTTCCACTTAGATAAAACTTTGGGACCTTAGCTGTTAGTCTGGGTTGTTCCCCTCTCGACATAGGATTTTATCACCCTACGCCTGACTCCCGAGGTTACACATACAGTATTCGGAGTTTGATAGGGTTTGGTACCGCGGTAAGCAGCCCTAGCCCTGTCAGTGCTCTACCCCTGTATGCTAATGCTCGAGGCTATACCTAAATATATTTCGGAGAGAACCAGCTATCACTAAGTTTGATTGGCCTTTCACCCCTATCCACAAGTCATCCCAAGAATTTTCAACTTCTACGGGTTCGGTCCTCCACTGGCTCTTACACCAGCTTCAACCTGCTCATGGATAGATCACTTAGTTTCGGGTCTGCAGCATCTAACTATGTCGCCCTATTAAGACTCGCTTTCGCTACGGCTCCCCGTTAGGTTAACCTTGCTAGATACCACAACTCGCAGGCTCATTATGCAAAAGGCAGTCCGTCACACTTGTATTACAAAAGTAATTCAATAGTGCTCCGAATGATTGTAAGCCATAGGTTTCAGGTTCTATTTCACTCCGCTCACCGCGGTCCTTTTCACCTTTCCCTCACGGTACTTGTTCGCTATCGGTCTAGTAGTAGTATTTAGGGTTGGAGGGTGGTCCCCCCATATTCAGTCAAGATAACACGTGTCCCGACCTACTCGTTCCTTAGTCTAGTACCATATAAATGTTTTCGCTTACGGGAGTATCACCCTCTATGCTCACTCTTTCCAAAGTGTTCTGCTAACATCTATATTATCACTAAGTGCCCTATTCCCATTTCGCTCGCCGCTACTTTGGGAATCTCGTTTGATTTCTATTCCTTCAGGTACTGAGATGTTTCACTTCCCTGAGTTCGCCTCTATATAAATATAGATAACATGAATCGCTCCATGCTGGGTCGCCCCATTCAGAAATCCCCGGATCAAAGCTCTTTGGCAGCTCCCCGAGGCTTTTCGCAGCCTAATACGTCTTTCATCGCCTCTACTAGCCAAGGCATCCACCTATGGCCCTTAATATCTTTTTTATTATTCTAATTTGCGTTCACTACCTTGGTTAATGTACTAATACCATTACTGATATTTTAACTAATCAAGTTAGTAATTTGTTTATTGTAGTTATTTAGTTTATAATTAATAATTTACTTATCTTATAATTTAATATACGATATGTTTCTTATTATTATATGTTGACTTTAACAATTATAATTTAATGAACAAGACTAATATAAATAGAAGTCTAATAAAAAAGCTAAATCTCTTTAGTTCTTTTATTAGGTTTCTTATTTTTGTGTCTTACTTGTTTTTCGAAGTAGTTGTATTTGAAAAGGTGGCGAAGAATACTTTAGTATCTGAGTCAACTTTTCAAATGCAAATGCTCGAAAAATGGTGGGCCTACCAGGACTTGAACCTGGGACCTCACCCTTATCAGGGGTGCACTCTAACCAGCTGAGCTATAGGCCCTAAAGTGTATATTTCATTTCAAATGAATTCTGATCACTGAAAACTAAGCAAGTAATAAACATTAATAACAACTGTGAGATTTTCTTTTTGTATGAAGTAATCAAACGAATGATTCTTCTTTACTCTAGAAAGGAGGTGATCCAACCGCAGGTTCTCCTACGGTTACCTTGTTACGACTTCACCCCAGTCGCTAATTCCACCGTAAGTGGTAGCCTCCCGAAGGTTAGCTTCCCAATTTCGGGTGAAATCAACTCCCATGGTGTGACGGGCGGTGAGTACAAGACCCGGGAACGTATTCACCGTAGCATTGCTGATCTACGATTACTAGTGATTCCAGCTTCATGGAGTCGAGTTGCAGACTCCAATCCGAACTGAGAGACGCTTTAAGAGATTAGCTCCACCTCGCGGTATCGCAACTCTCTGTACGCCCCATTGTAGCACGTGTGTAGCCCTAGCCGTAAGGGCCATGATGACTTGACGTCGTCCTCACCTTCCTCCTTCTTGCGAAGGCAGTCTCCTTAGAGTGCCCAGCTTAACCTGCTGGCAACTAAGGACGAGGGTTGCGCTCGTTGCGGGACTTAACCCAACATCTCACGACACGAGCTGACGACAGCCGTGCAGCACCTGTTTTCATGCTCCCCGAAGGGCACCTCTGTATCTCTACTGAGTTCAATCAATGTCAAGGCTAGGTAAGGTTCTTCGCGTATCTTCGAATTAAACCACATGCTCCACCACTTGTGCGGGTCCCCGTCTATTCCTTTGAGTTTTAATCTTGCGACCGTACTCCCCAGGCGGAACACTTAATCTGTTAAGTGCATCACCGAGATGACAAGCATCCCGACGACTAGTGTTCATCGTTTAGGGCGTGGACTACCGGGGTATCTAATCCCGTTTGCTCCCCACGCTTTCACGCCTTAGCGTCAGTAATGTTCCAGGAGATCGCCTTCGCTTTCGGTATTCCTAGTGATATCTACGGATTTTACCCCTACACCACTAATTCCATCTCCCCCTCCCATACTCTAGGTTAGTAGTTTCAAATGCAGTTCTACAGTTAAGCTGTAGGATTTCACATCTGACTTACCAACCCGCCTACGCGTCCTTTACGCCCAGTGATTCCGAGTAACGCTTGCACCCTCCGTATTACCGCGGCTGCTGGCACGGAGTTAGCCGGTGCTTATTCATATGCTACCGTCATTTTCTTGACATATAAAAGGAGTTTACACACCGAAATGCGTCATCCTCCACGCGGCGTTGCTGCATCAGGGTTTCCCCCATTGTGCAATATTCCTCACTGCTGCCTCCCGTAGGAGTCTGGTCCGTGTCTCAGTACCAGTGTGGCGGATCATCCTCTCAAACCCGCTACCCGTCATTGCCTTGGTAGTCTCTTACACTACCAACTAACTGATGGGATATAGTCTCATCTCGAAGCGAAAAAACGTTTACCAACTCTACTTATGTAGAGAAGGATTATTTGGTATTAATCATCGTTTCCAATGGCTATCCCAATCTTCGAGGCAGATTAACTATATATTACTCACCCGTGCGCCACTCGTCAGCAGAAAAGCAAGCTCTTCTCTGTTACCGTTCGACTTGCATGTGTTAAGCACGCCGCCAGCGTTCACTCTGAGCCAGGATCAAACTCTCCATAATTATTGGTCTCCTTGAAACGGAACAAGTCCCGCTTCAATTCCTTACACTAAAGCTACAAACTAACAAGTAGTTTGAGAATTGATGTTTGGAGTTTAGAAACTTTTATCATGTAAAGTATGTATTGCTACATATTACTGATCTTTTGCCCAAGAATTAAAATTCATTGGCTTATTGTTTTATAGTCTAAACTAACTACTGCTTAAAGTATTAGTTACGACTTTTCTGTATAGTATCTATTACTATTTGGGAACCAAACATAACCTAAGTTATATCTGGTAACTAATAGAATAGACGGTTGTTGTTATATTAGTTATTTCTAAGTAATACTTCCAACTTAATAGTTATTATTAAGTCTATTACTTGCTTAGTTTTCAATGATCTCAAACATCTTTTGGTTAACTCCTATCGAAGTCTCCCGTGAGCCTAAACATTAGGTCTCTGTGTTTGTGGATGGGAATTATAGACAAGTGTTGCTTAGGTGGTTCTTAATGTTTGGAGGTTTACTTTAAGAGTTTGGAACAATTGATTATTTTTGATTAATATTTTTAAATTAAACTTCGCTAATCCAACCGCCACCTACCAGTTTGTCATCATCATAAAAAACTGCTGCCTGCCCTGTTGCAACACCAAACACGCTCTCTTTAAGTGTCACGACTGCTGTATCATTTTCTAAAATTTTCACATGACATGCTACGGCTTTTGTTCTATATCTTAATTTTACAGTTGTATCAAAATCTTTTGAATCATTAAACATATTAAGATGTTCTAATTTAACATCGAAGCATGATAATTCATCTTTTTTACCTACAGTTATAGTATTGTTACTAGCATCTATGCTCAGAACATAATGAGGTTCATGCGCACCTTTAACTGTAAAACCTTTTCTTTTACCTATTGTATAGTGCATATAACCTTTATGTTCACCAACGATATCTCCATCTTTGTTTAGTACTTGCCCAACATTATCAACATTTACATAATCTTTTAATAAATCTGTATAAGTTGTTTCAACAAAGCATATTTCACTTGATTCATCTTGACTTGCATAAGATTCTAAACCTTCAATTGAAGCTGCAATTTTTTTAATATCTACTTTCTTTTTGTTTCCAAGTGGGAAGATAAGCTTTGGTAAAATATTACTTTGAACATAAAAAAGAAAATAACTTTGATCTTTAGTATCATCATCTGCTTCATAAAAATATTTACCATCTGTTTTTATATAATGTCCTGTTGCAACAAAATCTGCACCTACTGAGTTTGCAAATTTTACCATCTCCCCAAATTTTAGGTTTCTATTGCATAAGGCACATGGATTTGGAGTTTTACCTTCAGCATAAGTGTCAATAAAAGGTTGAAAAACTTTTTCATTAAATGTATTTTGTAAATCTAAAACATGCAACTTTATTCCAACAAAATCAGCTGCTTTTTGTGCCCTTACTTGATGAATCTCATGATAACCTGGTTTTGAATGAAGTTTCATATAAATGCCTTCACACTCATAACCATCCTCTTTTAATAGTAATGCCGAAACAGTAGAATCAACTCCACCACTCATTCCTATTAAAACTTTTTTCTTAACATCCATATTTTCTACTTTTTTAAATTTTTATTTAATGAGAACTCTAAAAGTCCTTTATAATATTTTGTATCTTCCAAACCAACTTCTTTTAGTATTCTAATTTGTCCTAAAAGTGATTCCTCAATCTCATTTGTGACTAGTTTTAAATCATCTGTTAATGTAATCATATGAAAATCATCTTCATCAATCATGCCATCATTTAATAATGTAGTTTCTATAAACTCCATTAAAGGTTTATAAAACTCAACACCAACAACAAAAACCTTAACACCTATAATTTTTCTTGTTTGAATAAGAGTTAAAGCTTCAAACAGTTCATCTAAAGTTCCATATCCACCTGGAAAAATAACATAAGCAATAGAATACTTAACTAACATAACTTTTCTTGAAAAGAAATAATCAAATCCCAACTCTTTTGTCGTGTATGGGTTTGTAACTTGCTCAAAAGGTAAATCTATATTTAAGCCTATAGACTCTACATCTTTATGCTCATGTGCACCTCTATTTGCAGCTTCCATTATTCCAGGACCACCACCTGTCATTACACTAAAGCCTTTTCTTCCTAACATTGATGATAATTTTCGAGCCTTTTTATAGTATTTATCACTTTTTTTAGTTCTAGCACTTCCAAATATTGTGACAGTTGGACCTAAATCTCCAAGTTCATCAAAACCTTTTACAAAGTCTGCTAATATTTTAAATACACTCCAAACATCAGCAGACTTTATATCTTTAATATACTTTTTTACTATTTCATCTTTTCTAGCATTCATATTCTAATTCTTTAGTTGTGTTAATCTTTCTCTTTTAGTACCAATTGAAGTAATTTGAACACCAAAATTTCCATCAACAATTACAACCTCACCTTGTGCAATAACATGGTTATCAACTAATATCTCTAAAGGATCATTTGCTAATTGATTTAACTCTATAACTGAACCTATATCCATATTTAATACATCTTTTAAGAGCATTTTTTTCTTGCCTATTCTTACTCTAACAGGAAGCTTGACATCCATAATAAGAGAAATATTATTAATCTCATTATTATTTAAATCTATACCTGCAGATGAAGAGCTAGGTTGTATTTCAGGTTCTGATAATATTTTTTCTACTGGAGCTTCTTTTTGTGAATCGCTATTAAGTGTAGTATTTATATGCTCATCAATAATAAACATAAGAAGAGAACTTAACTCACCAATTTTAAAAGTATAAACAAACATTTTAGAATAATCTTCAAGCGTTACCTCCGAGTCTTCCGCTATTAATTCTATTGTGTCTATCTTAAAAGAAAGTGTCGGAATACTTTTTTGTGCAGATAAAGAATTTCCAATAGCACCAAAAATATTTGATATTATTTCTTTTGTAGCATCTATATCATCATCACTAATATCTTCACGATCACTTGCTTCTTCACCCATCATCATATCAGAAAGAGAAGCAGCTAAGTTAGGAGTAAGAGCAATCATTGCACTTGCTTCTGTTGCGCCACTCACTGTTATCTTAGCAAGGACAATCGGAGGTATAATATTTGATATAATGCTTAGATCTTGTTCTTCTTTTAACTCCATTATGGGAGCTTGTCCTACAAGTGCCTCAATAGTACCTATTGTTTCATCTTCAAATAATTTCATAAAATCATTCATTTATTTACTCCTGCACTTTTTTCTGAATTTCTTCATTATTTATAATCTGTCTTACTCCAGATATTTTATCATGTCTAATATTTTCGAAATTTTCTAATGCTCTTTTAACTGCATCTTTTTCTGTATCTATTACTTGGGTGATTTGTATCGATTTTCTAAACCTTCTTAGACCTATCTTTCCATTAAATCTTGCTTTACCATCTATACTCAAACTTACTATATCATCAGCCGCATTTGAAAGTTTAACAACATCACCAATTTGCAACTCAAGTACATCTTTCATAGTAAACTCTGCATTTCCAAGATTGGCTTCTACTGTAACTTTTGCGCCACCAAGTAACACTTGTAGTTCTGTATTTCTACTTTTTTTAGAACTTGTTTCGTTTAGCATCAAATCTCTACTTGCTAACTTTGGTAATATTGGTTCAAGTGAAATAACAGGATAGCATATATTCATCATACCAGAACTATGTCCAATTATGATCTCCATTACAACCATAACAACAATTTCATTTTGTGCAACAATTTGAACAACATTTGGACTTGACTCTTTAGACTCAACATTAGGATAAACTTCCATAACTGGTCCCCAAGCCTCTTTTAGTGTACTCATCATAACGCGTAAAATGGTTTCAAAAAGACTTAATTCTATGTCTGAAAACTCTCTACTAGCATCGAAAGGTTCACCTTTACCACCTAAAAGACGATCAAGCATCGGAAATGCTATGGAAGGATTAATTTCAATAACACCACTACCTTCTAATGGTTTTACAGAAAAGACATTAAAACTCGTAGGATTTGGCAAAGACATTAAAAACTCACCATAAGTCATTTGATCAACTGAATGAAGTTGAATCTCAACAATAGAGCGCATAATAGAAGATATTTGAGATGCCAAACTTCTTGCCATTTTATCATGAACACCACGAAAAGCACGAAGTTGTTCTTTTGAAACTCTATTTGGTCGCTTAAAGTCGTAAAGTGTTACTTGTCTTTGAGGGAGTAAATTCTCTTCCCTATCTTCAAAGACATCTTCACCTTCATCTTCAACAACATCTAGTAATGCGTCAATTTCTTCTTGTGATAGTATATCTGCCATCTTATGTTTCTACACTTTCTTTGATTTTATAAATAACTGATTTATGTATTTGAGAAATTCTTGACTCTGTAATATTTAAAATTTCACTAATTTCTCTTAATGTCAACTCTTCAAAATAATAAAATTGAATTATTAATTGTTCTCGTTCACTATAACTTATCAATATATTTTTTATTACATCTACTAGTTCTTCTTTTTCGATAAGAGCTAAAGCAGCACCTTCATCTCCAACTTGAAGTTGGTCATGTAATGGCATTACAGTATAAATGGTAGATGCTATTCTTGCATCATGAACTTTTTCTTCACTTTCATCTAAAATAAGAGCAAGCTGTAAATCAGTTGGTTCATCTTCATTGGTAAGTCTATACTCTTCAACTGCATAGTCAATTGCTTTAATCAGTTTTCTACTAGCACGAGATAAAATATCTAAACTTCTTAAATAGTCTAGCATCGCTCCATAAACTCTTTTTTTAGAGTATCCCCAAAAAGAATCATTTAATTTTTCATCATATCTTCTTGCTAATTTTATAAGTTCTTCTGTGCCGATAGCCGATAAATCCATATAGTCTATAGAACTAGGAAGTCGCTCTTTTAATCTAAATGCCATGGCTTTAACAGCAGGTAAATACTGAATAGCAAGTTCATCTTCTTTATGTTTAATATCTTGTGTATAAGCAGCTATCATGACTTTTGTCCTGGCATTTTTTGTGCATTTATTTTAACTGCTGCATTTGTCATCTTGGATACAGAGTCAATTAATTTTTCTCGTTTGTTAATCTCTTTTACAAATCTATCTAATTCTGATTCATGATCATCTTTTGGAAAAAAGTACGCTTTCGCTGTAATTGTTCTAAAATAAAAAGCAACTATTATGTGTGAAAAAAGGTAAAAGAAAATAGTAATTACAAAAGTATAAAGAAGTAAGCCTTGGGCATCAAATGATTTCAATATGCCAAATACTATACCGACAAAAAACCCTTGAACTGTAAAAAAATATACAAAGTTTTCACCTAACATCCATGTACCCCAAAATATAACTATTCACAATTATTAAAAATGTTCAATTAAGCGTTTAAAAAGTCCAGTCAACCCGCTTTCATTAGGTGTAACTAGCACATTTCGTTCCAATTTAGAGATAATATTATTTGCTATCTTAGTCATATCAGCAAAAGAAATTGATGAAGGATGTGTAACACAAAAAAGTTCTCTCCGTTTTATTGATGATGATATTTTGACATCACTATTTATTTTTCCTATTAATTGAAGATTTAAATTTTCTCCAATATTTGCTAAAGCAACCTTATTAATCTTATCAAAAACGGCCTCTGCTTCTTTAGCATTCTTTACCTGATTCATTATCAAACCAATATTATTTCTAAGTGTTGCAACAGTTTTTATAGTTGCGTAAGCATCTGTGATTGCAGCTGGATCTGGTACAGTCACTACGATAACATCATCAGCAGCATTTAAAAACATCTGAATATGATCACCTATCCCTGCACCAGTATCTATAATCATAACATCAAGTTTATCAAGAACCTGAGCTTCTTCCATAAACCTTTTAAAAAGTGCAGCATCTGCATACTTTATAATCTCTTCACCGCTATCCCCAGGGATAAGGATAAGGTTTCTTGTTATTGGAATCAAAATATCAGATACTGTCGCTTCGCCTTTAAGAACATGTAAAATATTTTTTTTAACCTTCACATTGAATATGACATCTAAGTTTGCTAAACCAATATCAGCATCAAAAATTCCAACATTTAAACCACTTTGAGCTAAGACATATGCTAGGTTGGAACTAATAGTACTTTTTCCCACACCACCTTTACCACTTGTTATAGCTATAAATCTAGTTTTTTTTGATTTTTTATGTACTCCATTCGCATTAGAGGCTACAAGTTTTTCAAGTTTTTCTGCTTGATGTCCCATCATGCTTTGCTCCTATTAAAACCATTTAAAAGACAATCTACTAAAAAATCACTATTAGCAACTACTAAGTCTTCTGGTACTTCTTGTCCAACTGAAAAATAACTTATTGGTTTTTTAGTTTCATAAACAAGAGAAAAAATATTTCCAAAACCTGTTGTTTCATCAAGTTTAGTAAAGATAATCGTATCAATATTTAAGCTTGAAAAATTTTCATAAGTAAGTTTCAAGTCTTCATATTTTATAGAACTAGGCATAACTAAAACTACATCAACTTGATACTCTGTATCGTTAGCATCTAAACATTCATATATTTTTTCGATTTTACCTTTATCATATGGACTTGAACCCATAGTGTCTATTAAGATATAGTCACAATATCTAAGTGAGTTTAACGCAGTAGAAAACTCTGGTGGATCAACAACTGTTTCTATTCCTAGCTTCATCATTCTTGCATACTGCATAAGCTGCTCAACTGCACCAATACGATAAGTATCTAAAACAACAAGTCCAACTTTGTATTTTTTTTCTAACAAGTAAGAATATCTCGCTGCTAACTTCGCAATAGAAGTTGTTTTACCAACTCCGGTTGGTCCAACAAGCATTATCACTTTCTTTGACCCTACTTCTGGAGTTTTTTCTCTTCTTATTGGTATCATTTTTCGAAGAAGTGTTTGAAAGTACCTTTTAACAGTGCTAGAGTTTTCTCTCATTTTTAATGGCATGTGTTCTAACGTTATTCTCATTATTTCATCTAGATGTTCTCTATCCATACCACTTTTTGATGCTAGTCTATATATTTCCGCGAACTCTGATGGTATTTGACTTTCTAAATCAGGTGATTTTTCATCCCAAAACATATTTTGAATAAGCTTTACTTTATCGCCAAGTTTATTTATCTCTGCTTTTATCTCTTTTAGCTCTTTAGGTTCACTTGAAGTAGAAGTTGGTCTCATAGAGTTATGTTCGTAAAGTGGGTCTGTTACGCTTGCTATTTTAGATATTTGAGTTGCTGCACTAGATATATCAAATAAAACATCTTCACTCTCTTGCTTTAATGGCTTCTGCTCTTGAAGTGGCTTTACTCTGTTTGTATATGTAGTGTTAATATTATTTCCATCTATACCAATTACTATCTCATAAAGAGCGGTTCTACCTAAAGCCTTTTTTCTAATTTCACGAGTTTCAATAAGTAGACCTTCATCACCTATCTCTGCTTTTGCTTTTTTTAAAGCTTCAGATGGAGAAGAGCCTGTAAATGTAAGTATTTTCATTTTAGACCTTCTAAAGGAATGACTACACTATCTCTTTTTGACCACTGAGTATGGGGAATAACTAGCCTGTGAGTTTTTATAACTCTATCATCAAAAAATATAATATCCAAATCTAAAGTCCTTGGAGCATTTGCAAAACTTCTTTTGCGAGCAAATTTTTTCTCTATAGTGTGTAAATATCTTAAAAATACCAATGGTTGCATACTAACTTGCAATACTATTATTGAATTAAAAAAATAATCTTGATTCACATAGCCAAATGGAGGATTTTTTAAAATCAATGATGTTTGCAAAAGTTCTACTCTTTTATCTTTTTTAAAATAAATAAAAAGATGTTCAAATCTTCGTTTTACATCTCCAACATTACCACCTATTCCAACAGTTACTCGGTATCTGTGAGAACTTTTTTTTTCACTTTTATATGGAAAGTGTAGGCAATTGAGGGTAATTAAACTCTTTGTTAACCTACGCTTGATTTCCATATATATTCTTACTCTACAGCTTGTGTTGTTTGAGTTTGCATCTCTTGTGCGGCTTTCATCTCATTCATAATTTGTAACATTCCCATCATTGCTAGGTGATAACCAAAAGGACCAAAACCGACAATAGAAGAAGTACATACTGGTGCTATCATGTTTTCTTTTCTAAAATCTTCACGACGATGAATATTACTAATATGCACTTCAATCGCTGGAATTCCAACAGCAGAAATAGCATCTCTTATTGCAATAGATGTATGCGTATATGCAGCAGCATTAATAATTATACCATCAACTTCACCATAACATTCTTGAATTTTATCTACTATTTCACCTTCTAAATTACTCTGAAAAAATTCTACTTCTAACTTATTTTGACCTGCAAAATCTTTCATTTGTGCATGAATTTGTTCCAATTTCATTGGACCATAAATTTGTTGTTCACGAACACCTAACATATTTAGGTTTGGACCTTGTATAACAGCTATTTTCATTGATTACCTTTTTTAATTCTTTTAAGGAGTTATTTTATCTAAAAATAGCATAATCTATTTTAAATTTCAAACAAAAGATAATAATATGCAAATTATAACCCCAAACTACATTCTAACACCCAAGACTTTACTTAGTAACAAATCTGTTGCTTTTGATAAAACTGTACAAAAAATTGCTTCTTTACAAGAGTTGAAAAATGATTACCCAGATGCAAAAATAACTACTCTAAAAAAGAACTCACTTTTAATGCCAGGACTAATTAACGCTCATGTGCATTTGGAGTTTAGTGCGAACAAAACCAACCTTAAATATGGTGATTTCATGACTTGGCTATATAGTGTAATTGAAAATAGGGAAGAGCTTGTCAATAATTGTGATACAAAGTGTATGAGTAAAGCAATCAACTCAATGCTAGAGTCTGGAATAACTACATTTGGGGCTGTTAGCTCGTATGGTATGGACTTACAAAGTTGTGCCGAAGCGAAACAAAATATTGTCTTTTTTAATGAACTCATTGGTTCCCAAGCAAATATGGCAGATGCCCTTTTCACAGATTTCCGTACTCGGCTTGATGCATCTAAAGCTATTAAAAAAAATAATTTTTATGCTGGAGTTGCCATTCATTCTCCATATTCAGTTCATCCTATCTTAATCAAAAAAGCTCTCAAAATTGCACAAAAAGAAAATCTAAAATTAACTGCTCATTTCATGGAAAGTCAAGCTGAAAGAGATTGGCTAGATGAGAATGGTGGAGACTTTAAAAGATTTTTTCAAGAACTACTAAATCAGCATAATTCAGTAAGTGATTCAAAAGAATTCTTAGAGTATTTTAACTCTAAAAATACTCTTTTAACTCATGTAGTAAAAGCAAATGAAGAAGAATTGGAAACTATTGCCTCAAGTGGACATACAATAATTCACTGTCCAATTTCCAATAGACTTTTAGGCAATGGCACATTAAATATAAAAGAATTAAATGATAAAAATATCAAATGGATTCTCGCGACAGATGGATTAAGCTCAAATTATAAACTTGACCTCTTTGAAGAAATGAAAATTTCTCTTTTTATGCACAGCGATGCTCCTCTTTTAGAGTTTGCTAAAGCACTCATAGACTCTGTAACAATTAATGCGGCTAATGCCCTTGAATTAAATACTGGAGAGATAGCAGAAGGTAAAAATGCAGACATGCTTATACTTGATTTAGATAACGAACCAACAGATGAGTTAGCCGTTCATTTAATACTTCATAGATATAATATCTCTAAAGTTTATATAAACGGAAAATTAGAAAAAGGAAACTAATGCAATTTATTAAAAAATTATTTTCACCTATCACAACTACTATGAGTTTTATTCAGAATCATTTTAAAGCGATGATATTTATACTTATACTATTCTTGATTTTTGCTCCATCTAGTGATAAAGATTTCACACCAAATAATCTGGTTCAAATAAATTTGATTGGCCCAATTATGGAAGTTTCAGAAATACTAGAGCAAATTGATAAAGCTACAACAAACCAAGATGTAAAAGGTGTTTTACTTGTAGTAGATTCCCCTGGTGGTGCAGTTGCTCCATCTATTGAAATTGCATACGCAATAAAAAGACTCAAAAGCAAAAAACCTGTTGTAGTTTATGCCGCTGGAACCATTGCGAGTGGAAGCTACTATGCTAGCATCTGGGCTGATGAAATAATAGTGAATCCTGGTGCTATGGTTGGTAGCATCGGTGTTATTATGCAAGGCGCAGATGTAAGTGAGCTTATGAGAAAAATAGGTATATCATCTCAAAGTGTTCAAGCTGGAAAATATAAACAAATAGGGACACCAAATAGAGAGTGGAAACCTTATGAAGTAAATGAGTTAAACAAAGTTATTCAAGGAACTTACGACATGTTTACAAAAGATGTAGCAGATGCTAGAGGTCTTGATATTAAGAAAAGAGAACAGTTTGCAAATGCACATATTTTCACTGCTTCACAAGCAAAAGGTGTAGGTTTAATTGATTCACTAGGTGTGAAGTATGATGCAAAAATAAAACTTGTTAACTTAAGTGGTGTAGTAAATCCAGTTTGGAATAAAGAAGATAAGTTTGATAAAATTATGAAAAAGTTATCTGCTCAGACAGCAGTTACACTTCACACTTACTTTCCAAACTTAGTCTTAAAATAGTAGAGAATTATAACTCTACTATTTTTATAACATTGTTACTATTTTGAAAAATTCTTTCAACTCTATCTTGCCATAACTCTCCAAACTCTTTCATTTCTGAAGGCTCAGCATTTCCTGACATCATTTTTTGCATCAAAGGTTGCATTGATGGGCTAGGCATAACTGAAGATGGGTCATAAGAAACATCTACACTTTTACCATTATCTACTCTTGTAAATCTAGCACTAGAGTTAATATTAGAATTGAAGTCCATTAAAGAGTGTCTTGCAAATTTTCCTGCTAGTCCTTTAAAACCACTTTTATCAGTTGAACCTGTGATTTGAGAAACAACATTACCAATAACCCCAGCAACACCGTCTTTTAAATTTTCTTTAAATTCTACTTTGATATTTCCGCGGATAACTGTTTCTTCTCCATAAAGAGCTTTTAATGCTTCAGCAGTAATAAGATATGCTCCTGCAACAGTTGGGCAACTATGTCCTGCTAATTTAACAGCATCTATATAATTAAATTCATATTCTCCACCTGAAAATGCACCTAAGACTGCTGATAATGGATCTTTTACTTTTATAGTTTGTACTTCATCATAAAACTTTGGATAACTCATATTTTTTCCTTTTTAATTACTTTTGCACTTAAGAATATTTCATCACTTTGAACTTCAAAATTATCTCCAAGTTCAAGCATAGCTATGTCAATTACTTGTGAATTTTTTGATATTTGTGCAAAACCTTTTTTATTTTTTAATTTTGGATGATTTGATTCTAGCATACTTTTAAAACTCTTTAATTGATTTTGAGCAATATTTACTCTCATGTCAATAGCATGAAAAAAAGAATCTTTTAATACTTTTATTTCTTGCATTTTATGCTCTAGTTTTTTCTCTATAGAATGTCCTGCATACAACTCAGTTAAATGTAGAATTTCTGATTTAGAATTAACTAGTTTTTGAGAAATAACTTGTGAAAATTGAGATGAGATGGAGTCTAAATTTAATAGTAGTTCATTTGTGTCAGGCAAACACATTTGCATTGCTGCACTTGGAGTTGGCGCTCTTAAATCTGCAACTTCATCACTTATAAGGTAATCAATTTCATGACCAACTGCTGATACGATAGGAGTAGTTGCTTTAAAAATAGCATCTGCAACTTCTTCTTCATTAAACGCCCATAAATCTTCTAAACTGCCTCCACCTCGACCTACAACCATGAAATCATAAGTTTTTAAATCTGCAATTTGTATAGCCTTTACTATCGCTTGTGGAGCAGCATCTCCTTGAACTAAAACATCATAAATATCTATCTGCAAAGCTCTATATCTACCCTTTGCTACTTTAAGCATATCTTGAAGTGCTGCTCCAGATGCTGAAGTTATGAGAGCTATTTTTGAAGGAAACTTAGGAATTTGCTTTTTTATACTTGATTCAAAATAGCCTTTTTCAAAAAGTTTTTCTTTTAACTGTTCATATGCTAAAGCTAATGTACCCTTACCAGAAGGTTGTATATCAAAACAGTTTATCTGATATGTTCCTCTAGGTTTATAAAGTGTAATTGCTCCATCAAGAATTACTTTCATGCCTTCTTCTAAGTTGAACTTTAGCTTAGAAGCATTACCTCTAAACATCACTCCACTCAAAGATGATGAAGCATCTTTTACTGTAAAATATATATGTCCACTGCTGTGAAATGTTATACGAGATAGTTCACCTTCAACTAAAACACGAGTGAAACTACTCTCTAAAAGTGCTTTTATTTGCTCATTTAAAGATGATACACTAAGAGTATATGTTCCCTGAGCACTTAAACTTGGATACATTGTCCTATTTTTTTCTTGCTATAAGAAGAGTTGAAATATCCATAGAAAAACTTTTTGTATAAAGCATCTCAAAACCTGCATTTTCTAGTTCATTTTGCATATTTTTCACTGTAGAAAAATCTTCTATTGAGTTTGGTAGATACTCGTAAGCTTCTAAATTTTTACTTATTGCTCCCCCAACTTTTGGTAAAATTTTATTCATATAAAAATTTCGTATTTTCCCAAGTGTTGAAGGATTTTCATTTTTCATAAATTCTAAAATAACTACAAGTCCATCTTTTTTCAAAACTCTATTAAATTCAACTAAAGCTTCCTCTCTCTCAACAACATTTCTGATTCCATAAGTAATGCTTAAAATATCTGCACTTGCATCTTCGAGTGGAATTTGTGTAGCTTGTGATATATGATAATTAAATTTTGGATATTTTTCTTTTGCTACATCAACCATACCAATAGAAGGGTCGACTCCAAAAATCTCACCAATTGCGATGCCATTTACCTCTGCTCTACTTCTCCAAAAATCCATCATATCACCTGTTCCACAAGCGATATCTACAATTTTATCTAGTGAATCTTTTGCATAAAATTCGTATGCTAAATCACAAGCTTTTCTTCTCCAAGATTTATCAACACCCATGCTCATTACACGATTTGCTGTATCGTAAGTTGGAGCGATATCATCAAACATTGATACTATTTTTTTTTGTTTATCTTCTTTTTGCATAATTTATAGTTCCCTTTTCATCCACATTATTATATCTCTCTCAACTTGTCGTATATTTAAAATTATAAATTTCTCTTCAATACTATCAAATCCATTACTATTTTTCATCGTAGGAGCAATATAACATAAATAATAATCAACAACCTCACGACTTAATTTCAGCATTTTAGAGCTACCTTCAATCATAATATTTTTGTACTCATTTAATATTGAAAAATTATCGGCTATTATTACTTTTCTACCATCAATATTAAATAAAGGTATCGTTTCATCAAAATCTTTTTCTCGTGAAATTATCAAAATATCTGGTGCCTTTCCATTTACAAGTCTGGCATCTAAACTTGGTCTATCGAGTCTAACAGTATTTCCGCCAATAACAAGTAAATCACATACATCTCTTATAGCATGAACATTATTCCTAGATGCATTAGAGCTAATTATGCCATCATTTGTTGAGCCATCTAGTCTTTGTGCCCATTTAAAAAAAACAAATTTTTCTTTATTCCATCTGTTAAAAGGATGTGCTAATTCTTCACACTCTCGTTCAAGCAAAGATTCAATAACTTCAACTCCATTTTTTCTTAAAATATCATTACCGCAAGATGCTTCTATATTTAAATCATTAAAACCTACAAATACTTTTTTTATTCTAAGATCAGAGATAAGAGATGCACAAGAAGGTGTTTCTCCTATGTGAGAGCATGGTTCTAATGTTGTGTATAATGATATATCTTTAAAGCAATTGTTATGATTATTTAAAATATAAGTATGAATATTATTTGATGAAGCGATAGATAAAATTTTACTATCATTTGTTAGTTTGACATAAGCATCCCTAAGTGCCATGACTTCGGCATGAGGAGAACCTGCTTTTTGGTGTGCATTCACTGCTAATAATTCGTTGTTCTTTCCTACAATCACACAACCTACCGCAGGATTAGGGTAAGTTAGACCTTGATATTTCCAAGCCTCTTTAAGAGCAAGGCTCATAAAAAACTTAGAATTTACTACCATTCAAAATAAGTTTTTGCTTTAGAAATATCATTAAATTCTATTGTTTTAATTTCACTATCAGCATCTATAAAAAGTTTTGAGCCTTCAACCTTTGTTAAGACACCTCTTACTTTTTCTTTAGATGTACAAAGTAATGAAACTTTTTCTCCGATAGATTTTTTAAAATTATCAATTGAAGATAGCTTTCTTTCTATTCCCGCAGTTCCAACTTCAAGTCTATAGTCACCTGAAACAGGTGGAGTAACATCAAGTAAAGGAGATATCATATGTGTCAACTCAACACAAGTATCTAAACTAACTCCTGCTCTTTTTCCATCTTCAATTTCTTGAGAAATTACACTTATACGATAGATAGTTTCATCATTTTCACTAACTATTACAGTATCATATAGTTCTAAATCTACTGAAACAACTAATGAGTTAATATCACTCGTTAAACTCATTATGTATCCTTTGCAATTTTTTTAAATAATTCTTCTATATTTTGTGATTTAGCGAACTGTTTATCAAACTCAAATGTTAGTTTCGGACATCTAAACCAACCTTGATCTTTAAGACAAAAATTCTCAACTATTGGAGAAGCTTTTCTAAGTTGTCTAAGGTAAGTGTTTTTATCTGATTCACTAAATGATACTGGATTTATATAAACTTTAGCATCACTTCTACCACGCGAACATTTCACTTCTACTATATCTAAATCATGAAGTCTATTATCATTTAGTTGAGCTAATGCTTCTGGAATCAATTCCAATAGAATTGATTGGGTTCTTTTTACTTTTATTTCAGCTTCGTTATTCAATGAATCTCTCCCTTATAACGACACTATTTGTTCAACTTTCTTGAATGTTTCAAGGATATCACCAGGAATAACATCATCATATCCACTTATAACAACACCACACTCATATCCATTACCGATTTCTTCAACATCATCTTTAAAGCGTTTAAGAGAAGTAAGCTCACCTTCATAATGAACCACACCCTCACGAATAACACGAACCATACCACCACGGATAAGTCTTCCATCAACTACAACAGATCCTGCAACTATACCTTTAGGTATTTTAAACACTTCTCTAACTTCAGCTTGACCTGTATTTTCTTCAGTATATTTTGGTGCCATCATACCAGTTAACATACCAGTAATATCATCTATTAGTTGATAAATTATCGAGTATGTCTTAATTTCAACACCTTTTTGCTTAGCAGATGCTTTTACTGAACCAGTAGGACGCACATTAAAACCAAGAAGTACACAATTCTCAGAGTTATTAACAAGTTCAACATCACTTTCTGTAATTCCACCAACACCGCAAGAGATAATATTAACTTTAACTTCATCGTTTCTAAGTGCAGTAATTGATGATTTAATAGCTTCAAGAGTACCATGAACATCTGTTTTAAGAACAACTTTGAGAGATTTAAGTTTGCCTTCTGCAATCATTGCTGTCATATCTTCTAGTGAAGACTTAGTACTGATTGAAAGTTCTTTATGTCTGTCATACTCATGGCGTTTAAGCGCATACTCTTTTGCTTCTTTATCACTACTCATAACTGTCATAACTTCACCAGAAGCTGGAACTTCATTAAGACCAGCTACTACTGCAGTATGAGATGGTAAAAGAATTTTAATTTGCTTATTTTGCTCATCCATCATTGCTTTAACACGACCATAAGCAGCCCCACAAACAACATAATCTCCAACTTTAAGAGTACCGTTTTGAACTATTACAGTAGCAACTGGACCACGACCTTTTTCTAAAGAAGACTCAATTACAGCAGCTTTTGCAAGCGTATTTTTATTTGCTTTTAGCTCTAATATATCAGCCATAGTAAGAATATTTTCAAGTAAGTCATCAATTCCAAGACCTGATTTTGCAGAAACTGGAACAAACTCAACATCTCCACCCCAATCAACAGGATTAATACCATGTTCAGCCATCTGACCTTTAACCATATCTGGCTGTGCTGTCTCTTTATCCATTTTATTAAGTGCAACAATTATTGGAGCACCTGATTCTTGAGCCATTTTAATAACCTCAAGAGTTTGCGGCTTAACACCATCATCAGCAGCAACAACAATAACAATAATATCTGTTATATCTGTACCTTTTTGACGCATATGGCTAAAGGCAGCATGACCTGGAGTATCTATAAAAGTAATCGCTTTTCCAGCTTGCTCAATCGTATATGCACCGATATGCTGCGTAATTCCACCAGCTTCGCTATCAGTTACTTTTGCTTCACGAATTGCATCAAGTAGTGATGTTTTACCGTGGTCAACATGTCCCATAATTGTAATAACCGGAGCACGCTCAGTTGCATCTGGATCTGCTTCTATATCTTCAATGTCTTGAGTAAATTCATCTTTAGGGTCGATAATAGTTACTTCAACTTCAAACTCTTCAGAAAGAATCTCAATCTCATCATTTCCAAGAAAATCATTCTTAGTCATCATCATTCCAAGATCAAAAAGAACTTTAATAATATCTGATATTGGACGATTCAAAGCTTCTGCAAATTCATAAACACGAATATCTTCAGGAATTTCTACATGAGTAACAATCTCTTCTTCGTGAGTAGTTTTTGCATACTTTTTACGCTTATCTTTACGAACTTTTCTACCACGCGGAGCTTGTTTTTTATTTGCATTTCTACCAGCTGGTTTAGGAGTTCTTGGTCTTCTGGGCTCTTCAACAGGCAATGGCGCACGCTCAGTTGAGTTAAGGTCAAGAAGAGTGACTTGACCATCCATATCCATAGATACATCACTCATAGAACCGCCAAAGATATCCATTCTTCTGCCTTGCTCTTGCTTTTTAGCACTTGCACTTGAATTTTGTCTTGTTTTCTTCTTTTGAGCTAACTCTTTTAAAACTTCTTCACTCATTTTTCCATAAGATGAAACTGTTGCTTCTTTTTGTGGTAAGTTATAGTTTTCTTCTACTTTAGGTTTTCTTTTCTTTACTATTTTTAGTCCTGATCTCTTAATCTTTCCAGCGAGTGGAGAAACTATTTTGATAGGGCTTTTCTTCTGAGGAACTTCTTTTTTATCTGTTTTAGTTTCTTCTGTTTTAGTTTCTTTTTCTTCAACATGTTTTTCGTCTACTACTTCTTTTTTTCCAGATTCTTGAGAAATTTTTTCTACCTCAACAACTTTTTCTTCAGAAGTTATTTCTTTAACAGGTTTTTCATCAACCTTAACTTCTTCTTGTTCTTGCCTAGGTTCTTCTATTTTAGGAGTATCACTTTTAACATTTGCAGCAGGTTTTGTAGGCTCGAAAGGCACTTCACCATTCATAATAAAGTTCGCCAATCCTTCAGCTTGTTCCATAGTAACTGTACTTTGTGCAGATTTCACTTCAAGACCCATATCAGTGGCTTTTTTTAGAACATCTTTAGAAGCTATACCTAGCTCTTTTGCAATTTCGTGTACTTTAACTTTTTCTATCATCAGTGATGATCTCCTTTAGTTTGTTCGTGAATTTATTTCTATCTCCACTTTTGCATTGTCGCATAAGTGCTTTTAAAACTTTTTTTTCTATTAAAATGCAGTTTTTGCAAATATAAAAACTTCTTCCATTCCCTGAAAAAGATTCTAATAAGCCATTAATACATTGTAATCTTAATAACTTACTTTGCTCATCTCGTTCTCTACAAGAAATACACATTCGAAGAGGTTGTTTAAAAATTTTCGCCATTATATCTAAAACTTACTTGATTTAATAGAGGTTACCGCTCTATAATCAGTCCATTATTATCAAAGTCTAAAATTTTAACTTCAAAATCTGGAAATTTTTGCTTTAACTTGTTTGCAATTATAGCTGAATCTTCATCATATGCCATTGAAAAAAAAGTTGACCCACTTCCTGAAAGGGTACTCATTAACGCTCCACTTTCATATGCGATTTTTTGAACTGAAAATAATTCTGGTAAAACTTTCATTCTTGCTTTTTGATGAAATCTATCTTGAGCAGATAGTCTTAACATCTCCCAATCTTCGTTAAAAAAAGTTCCAACAGTTAAAGCTGTATGAGAAAGGTTATAAATAGCATTTTCTTTAGAATAAGACTTCGGCAAAAGTGTTCTTGCTTTTGATGTATTTATAGGCTTATTTGGAATTGTTACAATTGCTTTTAAATATGATGGAAGATGTTTTCTTTGTGAAAATACTTTATTTTTTTCAACTGTTGCAGCATTAAAACCACCCATAACTGCTGGAGTAATGTTATCTGGATGGGATTCATAAACTAAAGCATGATTAAGTATTCTTCTCTTGCTAACTCTTATTCCTGCTGCTTCATGAGCACTTGCTATAGCACTTACAATTACAGCAGATGAACTTCCAAGTCCTCTTGAAATTGGGATCTGGTTGTAAAAAGTAAATTTAAAATTTTGTTTTTTTTGTGTTAGTCTTGCATAGTGATCATTAAAGATACCAACAAAAAGATTATTACCTTTAAGCCTAGGATTATTCTCACCCTCTCCTTTAATATTTACACTAAAAAATTTCGATGTATGAAATTCTACTCTATTTCTCATATCTACAGCTAAACCTAAGGAGTCGAAACCTGGTCCTAGATTTGCACTTGTTGCTGGTACACTTATTGTCAAATTCTTTCCTATCAAACAGCTCCTATACCATAATAGGGGGCAACTGTTGTGCTAAACTCATTATAATCAAGTACATCAGGAAGCTTAAATTCCATTCTTGGCACTATTTCTAACTTCTGAGTTTTTATTTCTGAAGAAACTTTAACAAAAAATAGCTTTCCAATCGCTTTTATTGGCTGATTATTGTTAAAATTAAAAGCATCTGTTGCATAAAGTGGTATATTTTTTAAAATACTAAGAGATTTTAAAAATATATATGAAACTTTTATAGCCATAAAACTTCCTGGACCATTCGCATAAAACAGTGTTTTTACTTTATAAGTTTTAAATATTTTTTTATATAATATTGGTAGAATTTCTGAACTTTTTTCATTACTTTGTATAAGCTCTAAAAGTTTAGTATTTTCATATATCCCGATTTGTATAGGAGAGGAGATAGCAACCAAAACAATTTCTACCTCTTTAAGCATAAGCTTTTTCTAACTCCTGTGTTTTTTCACCCACAAGTTCAACAACTTCATAGTTTTCAGGACTTTTTAATAGTTCAAGAGTTAATTTATGGTTTAAGTCATGACTACCTGCCATTGCTTCATAATTTCCTACAAAGTTCATACCTATTAAAGACATATCACCAATAGCATCTAAAATTTTATGTCTTACAAATTCATCAGAAAATCTCAATCCTTCAGGATTTAGAATTTTTTTATCATCAAGAACTATTGCATTTTCTAAAGAGCCACCAAGTGCTAAACCTTTTGAGCGTAAGTATTGAACTTCATGCAAAAATCCAAAAGTTCTAGCTCTTGCTATCTCACTTTTATAGTTCTCTTTTGTAAGTTGTAAAGCATATTCTTGCTCCTTAATTACTGGATGAGAAAATTTAATAGTAAAATTATAGTTCAAATCAGGAGAAGGAGAAAGTTTTACATACTTTTCTCCTTCTTGAATTATAACCTCTTTTTTAATTCGCATAATTTTTTTAGCTTTATCCAATTCTTTAATTCCAGCTTCATCCAAAAGCATACAATAGCTTATACTACTTCCATCCATTACAGGAACTTCATCAGCATCAACAATCACCTTCAAATTATCTATACCATACGCATAAACAGCAGAAAGTAAATGTTCAATAGTAGATATTACTGTACCATTTTTACCAATAACTGTTGCCATCTTTGTATCTACTACATTTTGAGGTATTAGAGGTATCGCAACATCCAAATCACTTCTATAAAACACTATACCACTATTTGAATCTAATGGCTCTAATCTTAAGCGTACTGGGATACCCTTATGCAATCCTATACCTACTAATTCTACAGCTTTTTGTATAGTTGTTTGATACATATTATTGTTCTCCTGAATCTATAATATTTTTTGCACTTTCTATAATATCATTTATATTTAATTGCATCCATGTTTCATCCATCCACTCTGCTGGACGAACTTCAATACCTTGTATTAAAACACCAAAATGTAAATGATCCCCCATAGCGTAACCACTTTTACCTGTATTTGCTATATGTTCTTTATCAATTACTTCATCGCCTAGTGTAATCTGAACATTTGAACAGTGCCCATATAAAGTATAAAGTCCTAACCCATGTTCTATTATAGGCATATTTCCATAGATGCCATTATAATCAGAATACACGACTTTTCCACCATTTTGAGGTTTTATTTTTGCCTGAACATTACTTGCCATATCCAAACCTAAATGATATGATTCACTAACATAAGAACCATTATAAGAATACTTTCTGTGATCTCCAAATGAAGCAACAACTGCTGCATTTTTTAGTGGATACATCTTATTTATTTTAAAATCACTTATCATTTCATCAGAAACTTTAGAAGTTACTTCATGAATTAATTTTTCATTTTTAGCTCTAATTTCTTCATTTATAATTTTAAATTGTTCTAAAAGATTTTCTACTCCCTGAGTTTCAGAAAACTCTTCTCCTAGTTCAGCAATTTTACCTTTCAAAAAACTATCACTAAGTTTAATTTTGGATACTTTATACTTTTTTTGTTTTAAAAAAAGTGGTATGTACCTTTTCACATTATTATTCGCATAATCTGTTGCTATAATAGTTGCTTTAAATTTTTTACTAGTAACTGGCCACGCTAAGAGGGAGATATAATAGTCATCTTTGTAAAACGGTTGTGCCTTAAATTTTTTGCCAAAATTTGTTTTAATGTAAAATTCTTTTAAATTATCATCATTAACTTTAAATATTACAAGTGCTGCTCCACCTTTTTTAATCTTATAAGAATGAGAAATAATTTCTAATTTTGGTCTTCTTTTATCAATAATTAGATCAAATACCTTTACTGCAGTATTCCCTTTTAAAAAGTTCCATTTACTTGCATCTGTTACTTTTATGATAATTTTTATATTTTTATCTTTTATTGCATACGCACTTCTAGGTGGTTTTATTTTTAGAACTAAAGATTCTTTTGGCTTTATAAACTCTTCATTATAAAGTATGTTCTCACCACTTTTACTTTTTAATATTACACTGTATGATTTTATGCCACTTATATCATTCACATCAAGATCAAGAGGTTTTTTTAGATTCCAGTATCCATTAGAGTTTAAACTAACTTTTGGAATTTCTCTTTCAAACATTACTGATGAGTATATATATACGACACCTACAATCATCAATACTAATATTGATATACTAAATAGTGAAGATTGACTTTTTTTTCTTCTCAATTACGTTTCCTTGCAAATTAATTTTATTACTTCATTTTTATTTTCTACATCTAAAAGAGCTGCTATTTCAACTGTTGGTAACTTTAAAGATTCTTTTAAAACTTCATTACAATCTTTAAGTTTTGCTCCAGTTGCTTTTAAAGTATCACTACCAATAAAAAATATTGCTGCTTTAGCTTCATTTTCTAAAAGCATCTCATTTAACATTTTTGATTTTAATCTAAGAAAAGATAATGTAGTTGTGTTTAACATAAATTTATTACATTTTTCATACTCAGCACCACACTCTATCAATTCTTTAGCCATAGCAAAAATTATACCATTGACTATGTTATTTGAAAAACCTTCGCTCTCTTTTAATAACCCTGCATAGAGGGCTGTTGCCATTTTAGAATTTATTTTCATACTACTTTTTTGAAAAAAATTATATAAAGACACACAGCTATTATCTAGTTCTATAATATAATCAGCAGATGTCGGAATAGTCTGTCTAATCTTATCAAACCAAGGTAAAAAAGCGTACTTTTTGTTAAATTCTCTATTGCAATCTTTTTCTTTGCACACTAAAGATACTTTCTTATGTAATCGAATTATATGAGTATATAAAGCACTAGCTCCTGCAATATTTTCTATATTTGAAGATATAACTATATGATTTGATTCTATAATTCTTTTTAAAATACTATTCATTATTTTGTGATTGTACACTATTTCTTGTTCATTTTATAAACATAAGCCAATACTTCAGCAACTGCTGCGAATAGTTCTTCAGGAATAGGTTTATCAATATCTACATCTGCATATAAACTTCTAGCTAATGGAGGATTTTGAACTATATGGACACCATTTTCTCTTGCAATTTTTTTTATCTGTTGTGCTATATTATCCATACCTTTTGCTACAACAGTTGGAGCCCGTTTACTCTCCTCGTATTTTAAAGCCACTGCATAGTGAGTTGGATTTGTTATTATGACATCAGCATTTGGAACATCTGCCATCATTCTTTGTCTTGAAATTTCCATCTGTTTTTGTCGAATTTTACCTTTTATTAATGGATCTCCATCCATATTTTTCATTTCATCTTTTACTTCTTGTTTGCTCATTTTCAACCCATCAAAGTATTGTTTTCTAGTTATAATGATATCAATAATTGCAAAAACAAGAATAATAAAAAGCATCACAAAAGCTAAAATAATTGCCTTATCCTTTAACCATTCTAGCTGGTCGCCTAAACTAAATAAAGCGACAGTAGGAAGTTCCATAATAAATAAAAAGAAAAAGATAAAACCTATACCTAAAGTAGTAAAAGACTTAAAAGTTACCTTTATTCCTTCTATTAATTTTTTTACTGATAATAAGTTTTTCATACCTTTAATCGGATCTAATTTACTAAATTTTGGTTGTATCGCATCTGGAGAAAAAAGAAAACCAAACTGTGCAAGTGCAGCTATTATACCAGCAACAGCAACAGCAAGTGCTAATGGCATAATAATAAAAAGTAATTCAGTAACAGTTATAATAGCGATATCAATCATAAAAACTTTATCTAGTGGTGTTCCTATTAGTGAAAAGTAATATTTAAACAATAAAAAAGTACGATTAGCCATATATGGGAAAAGCATTAAAATTGCTAAAATTGCTACAAAAAGAGTGATAAAACCAGAGGCATCTTGTGATTTTGGAACATTACCTTCTTTTCTGGCATCTTCTATCTTTTTGGAAGTGGGTTCTTCCGTTTTTTCTTGGTCATCAGCCATTTAAATATCCTAAAGTAACACACAAAAATCTATTTTAGATTTTTCTTTAGTGCCATAGCGGTTAGCGTAGAAAAAAGGACTTGTTCTTTTTTTGTTAAAATTGTAAAAATCATCCGTTTTTTCTTGATCATCAGCCATTTAAATATCCTAGCTAAAAGTCTAGTCTATCTTCATTGATAAGTCTATCCAATTTGCTTGATGGATTAGTGAGCCACTACTTATAGCATCTACGCCTGTTTTCGCGTAAGCTTCTATCGTATCAAGTGAAATATTACCACTTGCTTCTAAAAGGATATGTGAATAATTTTTATTACGAAACTCAACAACTTTTTTTATCAACTCTGGTGTCATATTATCACACATAACTATATCTGCACCACTATTCATGGCATCCTTTGCTATTTCAAAATTCTCTGCTTCTACTTCTATTTTTGCAGTAAAAGGAATTTGTTTTCTTGCTTTTTCTATATAAGCTGTTAAATCTTTTATAGTTTTTAAATGGGTATCTTTAATCATCAATGAGTCATCTAAACCCATACGATGGTTTGTCGCACCACCAACTTTTGTGGCATATTTTTCAAAAACTCTAAGTTGTGGTCTTGTTTTTCTAGTATCTAAGAGTTTAACATTATATGGTTTTACAACATTAACATATCTTCTAGTAAGTGTCGCGATAGAACTTGCATGTAAAAGCATATTTAAGAGTGTTCTTTCTATCCGTAAAATCGTATGTGAATCTCCACAAAGGATTGCAATTTTATCGCCATTTTTAAAAGTATCAGAATCTTTTTTTAACCAATTAATTTCAAAAGACTCTATCTTTGCTAAAGCATCTATATATTTTACCCCAGCAATAACACCTGAACTTTTTGCAATAATTTTTGCACTAGCATCTATACTTGGTTCAACTAAAGCATATAAATCTCCACGACCGACATCTTCTTCCAAACTAGCTTTAACAAATGCATCTATCATAATGCCAACATTCTCTCTAAAGCTATTTTTGCCCATTTTTGAGTTTTTGCATCTACAAGTATTTCATTTAAAGGCTCACCGTCATCGATAGACTTTAGAGTTAAATAAACATCTTCTAAAGTTGTTTCATTCATAGTTGGACATTCTGGCTTTGTAGAAGAAAGTACATAAGTATTTTTATCTCTTAAACGATTTACCATATTAAACTCTGTTCCAACAGCAACTTTCTGTTCTTCTGGAAGTTCTGTTATATATTTTATGAGCTGAGAAGTTGAACCAACAAAATCAGAAGCATCACAGATGCTAGGATCACATTCAGGGTGAACTGCTATCAAAATTCCTGGATATTTTTTACGATAAAAAGTTATGTCTTCTAAAGTAAAGAGCTGATGAACAGAGCAAAAACCGTTATAACAAACGATATCTACTTCACTTGGATTTGTTCCATCTCCAATCACACAGGATTTTAGTCCCATCTGATTTGCAATATTTTGTCCTAAGCATCTATCTGGAACAAAAAGAATTTTTTTGCCCTCTTTTAGTGCCGTTGTAATGATGATTTTTGCATTTGAACTTGTACAAACCATACCGCCCATCTCGCCAACTTGTGCTTTAACTTCAGCATTCGAGTTTATATATGTAATAGGTAAAATATTTTCTTTGCTTATTCCATTATCTTGCATAAACTTAACAGACTCATCATAATAGATGCTATCTATCATTTTAGCCATTGCACAACAAGCCGCTTTTGGCATGACAACTCTTTTATGTGGAGATAAAACTTTTACGCTTTGTCCCATAAAACCAACACCACTAAAAACAACAAATTCTGCGTCATCATCTCTAGTTCTTATGGCTAATTCTAACGAATCGCCAGTTATGTCCGCAACATCAAAAACTTCATCTCTTTGGTAAAAATGAGCCACTAAAGTTACGCTCAGTTTTTCTTTTAATATATTAATTTTTTCTTTTAATTCTTCATTTGTAAACTGCAACAAATAACCTTTAATTTATAGTTTCCTTATTATATCAAATTTTATTTATTTATAACTATTTTATAGTAAAATGTCATAATTAATTTTTAGGATATTTATGGATTTTTTATTTAATACAAATGTACAGTTTTTTATACTCGCTTATTTAGTTGGTGGTATCCCTTTTGGTTTATTGTTAGCAAAAAGATTTGCTGGAGTTGATATAAAGGCAAGTGGAAGTGGAAGCATCGGTGCTACAAATGTTCTTCGAGTCATAAAAGACAAAGACCCTGTTTTAGCAAAAAAACTCGGTGCAATTACCTTAGCTTTGGATGCTTTTAAAGGTATCTTTGTTTTACTTATTGCTACTTTTATTTTTAATCTTAGTGACTCAACACTTTGGGGCATTGCAACTTTAGCAGTAATAGGTCACTGCTTTAGTCCATATCTTGGATTTGAAGGTGGTAAAGGCATTGCAACAGGAATGGGAGTTATGGCTTTTATGTTACCTATTGAAACTGCTATTGCTCTTGTTGTTTGGGTGGTTTTAGCTAAAACTATCAAGATATCTTCTATCTCTTCACTAAGTGGTGTTTTAGTTTTAGCAATTTCGAGCTTTTTTATTCATCCACAAATGGCTCATGCTCCAGTTATATTTATCTGCTTTATACTTTTTTATAAACATATTCCAAATATTATTCGTTTATTTAATGGTGAAGAAAAAAAAGTATGACTATATCTATAGAAGACTTAAAATTTAAATGCATTTTAGGAATTTTAGATTTTGAAAGAATAACTCCACAAGATATTATTATCAATCTAAAAATTAAGTATAAATCTAAAAAAAACTTCATTAATTATGCCAAAATTGTTGAAATAACTAAAGATTTTATGATAAAAAGTGAATTTTTACTAATAGAAGATGCTATAAAAGAGTTAAATTTAAAGTTAATTAAAGAATTTAAACCTATAAAAAAGCTAAAAATAAAGATAGCAAAACCATCGATTTTGCCCCAGTGTATAGTAAGTGTTAGAAATACCTACAAATATAAATCTTAAAGTTAAGTTAAAAAAATATTAAAAAAAATTGAATATTTCTTTAAAGTAACCTAAAATTATGTTATGATTCCAAAAATATTCACATATAGGACAAAATTAATGCGTATTCTTATAATAGAAGATGAAGTAACATTAAACAAAATGCTTGCTGAGGGACTAAAAGAATTTGGTTACCAAAGCGATGTAGTTGAAACTCTTAAAGATGGAGAGTACTACTTAGATATTCGTAACTATGATTTAGTTCTAATGGATTGGATGCTTCCAGATGGAAACTCTGTTGACATTATTGGTGATATAAAAACTAATACACCGAAAACTGTTGTAGTTGTACTCTCTGCTAGAGATGACAATGAAAGCGAAATAGAAGCTCTTAGAAGTGGTGCTGATGACTATATCAGAAAACCTTTTGACTTTGATGTTCTTATCGCTCGTATTGAAGCTCGTCTTCGTTTTGGCGGAAGTAACATAATTGAAATTGAAGATTTAGTTATCAATCCTGAAGAAGAAAAGATAACTTATAAAGAGCAAGACATAGAACTAAAAGGTAAGCCTTTTGAAGTTCTTACTCACTTAGCTCGTCACCGTGACCAAATTGTTTCTAAAGAACAACTTTTAGATGCTATTTGGGAAGAACCTGAGCTAGTTACACCAAATGTAATTGAGGTTGCTATTAATCAAATCAGACAAAAAATGGATAAACCATTAGGAATCACAACTATTGAAACTGTTCGTCGTCGTGGTTACCGTTTCTGCTTTCCAAAAGAGATTAGTTAACAAATATTAGCCCTCTCGGGCTAATTGACTAGGTGTAAAATGCTCACAAAACAAAGTATTAGAAGAAATTTTCTTTTTCAACTCATTATTGCTTCTGCTTCACTTATATTTATATTTTCATCCTTTTTGTACTACTACATAGAAAACTCTATTTATGATGAAAAACATCAAGAACTTTTACAATTTGCTAAAAACATAACAAATAACCAGTCACTACTTCATGTAGACTCTGAATCTTCAGATGCTTTACTTGGTATCGAAATAGAAATTATCCAAATAAAAAGGTTAAACATCGATATAGACTTATATGAAAGTAAAAAAAATGGGCGTACTTTTTTAACCCTCGTATATCCATTTAATTTTGAAGAATTAAGTTATCTAAAAATTACAAAAGAAATAACACATACAAAAAAACTTTTAGATAAAATATTACGCTACATTTTCATCATAAATATAGTTGGTTTTATACTTGTTATATTATACGCAATAACTCTATCAAAAATGTTAATTGTACCTATACAAACTATAAGTGCAAGACTTTCAAATATGAATGAGCATCTAATGAAACCTATAAAAGTTGAAGAGTTACCAGAAGAATTTGAACCACTTGGAAGTACAATCAATCATCTTATTGCAAGAATTCAAAATTTTGTAAAGTATCAAAAAGAACTTTTCATTGGTACTGCTCATGAATTAAAAACTCCACTTGCTGTTATAAAACTAAAAAGTCAAGTAACGCTACTTAAAAAAAGAGAACCTAATGAATACATAGAGGCTCTAAAAACTACTATAAAGACTATTGATGAAATGAATATAATTGTTTCAAATATTTTAAATATTGGTCGCCAAGAAGGTGCTCAACTTGAAATACCCGTAGAAGTCGACCTTATAAATATACTTAGAAACAAGGCAAATGACTTTAAACTTTTAGCAGAACATGAAGGAAAAGTTCTTCAAATAGATTTCCAACCATCAACTTTTATGACAACGATACAAGTTTCACTCTTAAATCAAATAGTTCAAAACTTTTTACAAAATGCTCTAAAATTTACTCCTAAAAATAAGTCAATAAAACTAACTAGTTTTAAATATGGTACTGGACTTCTTATAGAGGTTATTGATGAAGGATGCGGAATAGATGATAGTGTTGACCTTTTTGCACCATTTAAAAGACAGGGGAATAAATCTGGTGTTGGTTTAGGACTTTTTTTAGCTAAAAGTGCCGCGGATGCTTTAGGTGCAACTATTAAAATCCAAAATAGAATAGACGGAGTGAATGGAACAATTGCCTCACTTGAGATAAAAGCAAAGCCATCTTGTAAAATTTCTAAATAATAAAATATTTATAGTACAATAGTTTATGAATTTAACAATTAAACAAAAATTATTTATTATTACAATTTTACCACTAAGTGTTTTTTTAATTTTTTCTTTTAACTTTATTAACGACAATTATAAGTTATTAAAATCAAATGAAAATTTTTTAATTCATGCAAAACTTATTGAAAAATCTAGCAAACTTATTCATGAACTACAAATAGAAAGAGGTCTTAACTCTGCATATTTAACTAATAAAGATAAATATTTTTATACTAAAATCAAACTACATAGAATATTTACAGATAAAAGTATAGAATTATTTACATCAAAAATAAAATATAATAAATTTTTAACACCTACTCAACTGAGCCTTTTTTACTCTTCAAAAAAAATCACTTTAGAAATAAAGAAAATAAGAATTAAAATTGATAACTTAACTATATCGGCTGAAGATAATTTTAAAATTTATACAAAATATAATTATCTACTCTTAGAGTTAATAAATAGTTTGAGATTAAGTTTAAATAATGAAAGAATTTTTGCCTATATTGTGGCACTTGAAACACTTTTAGACTTTCAAGAAATGGCAGGACAAGAAAGAGGATTTATATTTCAAATACTAGATAAGGGAGTACTCTCCTCCAATGATACATATATATTTAACTTTTTAAATATTCAACAAGAAGAAAAATTTAAATACATACAAACTACACTTAAAAATACTCAATTCTCGGAAAAACTTAAAGATATACTAACAAAGCATAAAAATTCATATATACATAGTGTAAAAATACGCTTAAAAGAGAATAAGCAACTCTTTGGCATTGACTCAAAAAGATGGTTTAATGCAACCACACTAAGAATAAATGATTATCATAATTTAGAATTAATTTTGTTTGATTCTATATATATTAAGATCAAACAAGATCAAGCTAGAATTAAAAATAAATTTTTTCTTGAAATAATATCAACGCTAACTGTAATCTTAATTTTACTTTTTACAAACTTGTTACTAGCGAATAAAATAAGATATTCCATGACACAACTAAACGATGGCATAAAAGAATTTTTTAAATTTTTAAATTTTAAAAGAGGATTACCAGAGCCTATTGAAACAGATTCTTATGATGAGATAAACGATATGGCTCAAGATATAAACAAAGAAATGCTTTTACTAGATAAAAATTTAAACCTAGATGCATCTTTTATAAATGAAGCTACTCATATAGTAAAACTTATGCAAGATGGTAATTTTTTACAGAGACCATATATTGACCCTAATAATCCATCTCTTATAGAGTTAAAAAGTGTTTTAAATAAACTGATGGAACTTATCTCCAATAAAATAAAAGAACAAACCACATCATTAAAAAGATTAAACTCATCTCTTGAAGATAAAGTTTTTACTCAAACACTAGAACTTCATAAGCAAATCAAAACAGTTACTTCTGCCAGAGATGAGGCTATCAAAGCACAGTTGGTAAAAGATGCATTTATAGCAAATATATCGCATGAAATCAGAACTCCTTTAAATGCTATTTTAGGCTTTGTTTCAATATTGCAAAAACAAATAAAAGAAGAAAAAGATTTAAATTATCTAAATATCATAAATGAAAGCGGTAAATCTTTGCTAACTATCATAAATGATATTCTTGATTTTTCTAAGCTACAAAGTGGCCAGTTTAAAATTGAAACTTACAGTATACAAACTATCGATGAGTTTAGCAATGCTGTTATGCTCTTTACTTCAAAAGCTTATGAAAAACATATCATATACACGGCATTTATTGATCCGAACATAAGTGAAAATATAAGTATAGATGCCATTAGGGTGAAACAAATTTTATCAAACTTATTAAGTAATGCTATGAAATTTACTCCAAATTATGGAGAGGTAAAAGTATCAATAACTATAAAAAACTCTAAACTTTGCATCTCTATACAAGATAGCGGAATTGGCATCTCAACAAAAGAACAATTAAAAATATTTTCTCCATTTGAACAAGCAGATAATTCCACGACTAGAAATTTTGGTGGTACTGGTTTAGGTTTATCTATATCACTAAACTTAGCAAAGTTAATGGACGGAGATATTACGCTCCAAAGCACTAAAGGAGAAGGTTCTACCTTTACATTAAACCTACCAATACAAGTAGTTCAAGAAAAATCTAAAGAGTTAACAAATCGAAAAACTTTTGCTAATCTTAGATTTGCACTTCTTAGCATCTCTGAAGAATCGAAATCTATTGTCAGTCTTATTAAAAAATATCTCCTTAGTTTTGGTGCTATAAATATAATAGAGATAACTAAGTACCAATCAGATGGCTATGATGTTTTATTTTTTACACCAGAGGAAGAATATAATGCCAATATAATAGACACTAAAATACCAGCAGTAGCACTCTTAAAAATAGATACAATTATACTAGATAATTCAAGCTATTGTAAGCCTCTTTATGCCCCTTTTCTTCCAAATAATATTGTGCAAGTCCTTAATCAAGTTGGCATAAAAAATATAAATACTCCATATAAAAAAGACCTTATTTTAGATATAAATGAGACTAAACAATATAAGGGAAATATATTAGTTGCAGAAGACAATAAAACGAACCAAATGTTAATATCTTTACTACTTGAAGATTACGGCATAAAATATAAAATAGTAAAAGATGGCATGGAGGCTGTAAAAATGTTTAAAAATGAAAAATATAACATGGTACTAATGGATGAAAACATGCCTAATCTAAGTGGTATAGAAGCTATGCTAGAAATAAAAGATTATGAAAAAGAAAACTCATTGGATTTTACACCAATAGTAGCTTTAACTGCTAGTGCTCTTGATTCAGATAAAGAAAGATTTTTAAAAGCAGGAATGGATGGATTTATTGCAAAACCAATTGATACTAATATATTAGAATCAGAATTAAAAAAATACTTAACAGTGGTTTAGAATTATGAAAAAATATCTTCTTTTTTATATTGGTGCTGTAGCAATAGTGATCTTATTTTTTATGGTTGCTATAACATTTAGAGAAGAAAAAAATATAGAAAAAAAAGTTTTTAAAGTCGAAAAAACTTCTAACTTATTAGAAAAAAAAGAGCTAAAAGAAGTTAAAAAAAATTATAATTTTAAACTTTTAAAGAAAGCTTACTAACTACTCTTTTGTAACTATATAAAGTTGTTCATGCTTTAAACGCTTAAGAATATCCATAACTGTTACAAAATCTTGAAATCTTGACTCTTTATCACTTCGAAGAACAACTGTTTGCTCTTTTGATATTTGAGATAGTTTTACTTCAAGTTCTTTCGCACTAACTTTGTCTTTTTCATAAAACAACTCACCTTTAACATTTACATAAATACTTATCTCTTTTTTTAAGTCTTCTTTTTTTGTTGCCTTTGCTGTTGGAAGTTCAACAGGAATAACACCTTGTTTTATAAAAGTAGCAGTTGTTAGAACCATAACTAAAAGAACAAGCATGATATCAATAAAGGGTATTACATTTATTTGGTCAAACTTTTTTGGTACTTTTTTACATCTTCTCATTTTAATTACTTATCTTTAGAATCTTCTATTACATCATAAGCAGTTAAAATTTTCTCTACCTTACGAAGTGTAATAGTATAAGCTACTATAGCTGGCATTGCTACTATAAGTCCCATTGCCGTAGCTTTTAATGCCAGAGCTAAACCCATCATAATCTTTTTAGCATCTACTGCACCAACATCACCCATAGTATAAAAAGTTATCATAATACCTACCACCGTGCCAAGAAGTCCAACATAAGGAGCATTTGTACCAATAGCACTAATAACTCCAAGATTATCAGTTAAGTCAATTTCTAATACATCTCTATGATTATAATCATCAAAACGAATACTTTTATAAAACATCATTCTCTCTATAAATAACCATAGTGTAGTTATACTCATAAGCACTAAAATACCCATAACACCATAGTCCAGTGCTTCTTCTGCGTAAGCTAAAAAACTTCCTTCCATTAATTATCCTTAAATTTTAATAATACTGTTGTTCCATTATTTAGTTTAGATTTGAAGTTTAGCTCTATCTTTTGTGTATCACAGAACCTCTTCACCATACTTAAACCTATGCCAAAACCTTGCATATTTTTATCTGTTTGGTAATAATTGTCAAAAATTTGTATAAGTTCTACCTCATCCATTCCACAACCATAATCTTGGAAATAAAGAGTTTTATCTTTTAATTTTATATCATATTTATTACTATTTGGTGCGTATTTTACACCATTATCTATTATATTGTCAATGACTTTGGACAAACCTGTAATATCACTAAAAATATCTACTTTTTCAAGTTCTAAAATAAACTCTACTTGAGGGTAAATATTTTTCAAAAACTCTACTCTTTTTATTACTAACTCATCTAATGAAAACTTTTCTTTTATTTTAGAAATAGTCTGTTTTTTTATCATATAGTCAAGTTCATTATAGCGTTCTTGCAACATGCCACAAGCACTCTCAATCCTAGATAATCTTTTTAAATCTTTTTCATTGTCTATATTTTTTTTAAGCATCCCCAAATTAGTTATTATAGTAGAGATTGGCAGGTTTAATTCATGCAGTGTTTCTTTTGATAAATTTTGTAAAGATACAATATGTTCTTGTAATGGATCAATAGCAAGTTTTGAAATCATAATTCCACCAATAATACTAAAGCAAATCATTATAATCGCTAAAATAAAAATATTATTAACTTCTACAATAACTAAAAAATAGTGTAAAATTGCTAAAAAAGTATTTACAGTAAAAAAATAATATATAAATATATTTATACGAAAATTACGAAACAAGTCTGTATCCAATACCGCGTATATTTTCTATTGGCATCTGAGGAAGCATCTGTTTTATACGATTGATATAAACTCGTATTGCTCCATCACTTCCCATTTGTGAAGCACTCCATAACTCATCGTTTATTAACTCTTTTGGTACTATATTATCTGCATGATTCATTAAAAGAACTAAAAGTTGGTACTCTTTTTTTGATAAATCAAGTTCTACTTCATCATATAAAATGCGTTTATGCAATTCATCATGACATAACAGTTTTACACATTTTGCACTAGAGCATAGACTTCTTTTTAGCACAGCATTTATTCGTAACAGCAGTTCATCATTGTCAAAGGGTTTACTTATATAATCATCTGCTCCACTCTCAAAACCATTGCGAAGCATCTCTTTGTCTTTGTGAGAAGTTAAAAAAATTGCTGGTGTTTTATCATCTGCTTCTCTTAACTCTTTTAAAAGTGTAACACCATCTATAAGTGGTACATTTATATCTAATAAGTAAAGGTCAAATCTTTGCTCAAATGAAGCGTCTAAAGCGTCTTGCCCATTTCTTAGATGCAGAACTTCGAAATTACTTTCTTCAAGTAAATCTATAAGACTCTCTCCAAAGAGGAGATCATCTTCTAAAAATAAAATCTTACTCAACGCTCTCTATTGCCCAGTTAATTGCTTGACCAGCGTACATAGGAACAACCGTACCATATGTTTCAGGTATAACAAATGTTCTTCTTTCTAAAACAATTTCTTTAAACTCTGGACAGATGCCATAGATGCTTTGTGCATTATCACTAACAAAAGCTTGTAAATTATCAAGACGGTCATACTGTTCAAATATTTCACATAAAAGCTGAAGCGCTATTGGTGCTGTAAAGACTCCAGCTGCACAACCACAACTCTCTTTTTTATGTTGAGGATGTGGTGCTGAATCTGAACCAAACATTACTTTTGGATGGGCATTAAGTGCCGCGCCAAGAAGAGCGTCTAAATCTTCTGGTCGTTTAGCGATAGGTTTACAAAAGTTATGAGGCATCATCATTCCTCCAACTACATCATCGAGAGTTAAAAGAAGATGATGGACTGTAATAGTTGCATATAAATTGTCAAATTTATCAAGCATTTCTACTGCAGCTTTTGTTGTAATATGCTCCATAATTATTTTTAAATTCGGAAAAGATGTTGCAAGTAATTCATAGATGCTCATAAATTCTGCTTCTCTATCCATTACAAAACCATCAGTCTCACCATGAACACAAAGAGGAATTTCTAACTCACTCATAGCTTCTAAAGTTTCTCGCATCTCTTCTATATCAAACGATGAAACCCCACCTTCTGAATTTGTAGTAATCCCAGCAGGGTAAAGTTTTATAGCAGTGATTTCATCTACAACACTCTCAAGAAATGCTTTGTCATAGTTTTTATAAAAAAGTGTCATATATGGTTCAAAAAAATCATTTGGTACAGATGCCATGATTCGTGCTTTATAATCTTGTATATCTTGTAAAGAAGAAACTGGAGGAACAAGATTTGGCATTACAATAGCACCGCTAAAGCTATACGCACTAAGAGGTGCAACATTTTCAAGCATCACACCATCTCGAAGATGCAGATGCATATCAAGTGGCATTAAAAGAGTATGGGTTTGCATTTTTTTCCTTAATAATAATTAAGAAATTATACCAAAATCTAAATTGATTTTTGTGCTTGTGCTATCAAATCATTTATGGCTTTTTCATAAACTAAAGCCTCTTGTTGTGAAGTCGACTCAAAACGAGTTACTAAAACAGGAGTTGTGTTACTTGCTCTTACTAAACCCCATCCTTTTTCAAAGTTAATTCTAACACCATCTACATCAATAATATCTTTAATAGTTGGAAAAGA
This sequence comes from Sulfurimonas sp., assembly GCF_029027405.1. NCBI lineage: Bacteria > Pseudomonadati > Campylobacterota > Epsilonproteobacteria > Campylobacterales > Sulfurimonadaceae > Sulfurimonas > Sulfurimonas sp. The sequence continues at coordinate 1,053,404 of NZ_CP093396.1, read as the reverse complement.
TAAAGGAGGGTTTTTTAGTAAAATTTTAACAGCATCTATGATTTTAAATTTTTCTTCTTCGCTAGTTTTTACTTTAATCTCCTCAGTCGAGAAAACTTTTGGTAGTTTATCTAGCTCGGCATCTAGGTCTATGCCATCATAAACTAACTCTAACATTCTTAATGTTGCGTAGATTGCGTCATCATAACCAAAGTAACGATTTTTGAAAAAGATATGTCCACTTACTTCACAAGCCAAATCTGCATCTATCTCTTTCATTTTTACTTTGAGGTTTGAGTGTCCTGTTTTATACATTACTGCTTTGCACCCTCGTCTTCTAAGTTCATCATACATAACTTGCGAACATTTAACTTCACCAACAACTGTTGGTTTGTCCATTTTCATAGAGTACAAAAGAGCCATCATATCGCCCTTAATATTGTTCTTATGCGTTAAAACTGCTATACGGTCAGCATCTCCATCATAAGCAAATGCAATATCACCATCAGATGCCAAAAGCTTTTTAACATCTGCTAAATTTTTCTCTTCAGAAGGGTCTGGATGATGATTTGGAAACTCTCCATCTGGTTCAATATATAAACCTTTTGTTTTTAACTCTAAGCGAGAAAAAATATCTTCTGTTACGATTCCAGCAACACCGTTCCCACAATCATAAACTATCTTTGTATCCATCGCTTTTAAATGTTGGAATTCAGATACTAAAAAATCAATATAACGAGTTACAGCATCTATCTTAGTTACTTCTCTTTTAACTTTTGCAGGGAATGCCATCTTAGAACACTCATCTCCAAGAGCATAAATATCATCACTAAAAAATGGTGTTTTGTCTATTGTGATTTTAAAACCATTGTACTCACTTGGATTATGTGAACCTGTTATCATGATAGAGGCACTTGGAGTAACTCCATCCCATTCTTGGTAGTTTGTAAAGTAGTTTACAGGAGTAGGAACCATTCCCATATCAAGAACTTTTTTCCCACCTGCATTTAGTCCATGAACTAAATACTCAAAAAGTATTGGGGAGTGACTTCTAGCATCATAACCAACTGCCACATACTCTCCATCTATCTTAGATGCCAAAGCAAAACCAATACGAACAACACTCTGCTCATTTAATTCTTTTTCATAGATGCCACGGATGTCGTACTCTCTGTAGATGCTCATTTAAATCTCCTTAAACCTTGTCTAATCTTGTAGACAAGGTGGTTTTTGGCTTTTTGTAATATAGTTTTAGTCCTTAATATAAATGATACAGTTAAAAACATTAAATAAAAGAACCATTATATTATATTCAGCTTACGGTTTAACTTGATTGCAAGTATTTATAACTTTGAGTTGAGATTGAAAGAAGTCTATTAGATAAATAAAGTTTTTTTGATATAATAGTTAAAAAAATACAAGGTTTATTATGGCAACTATGGAATTTAATAAAACAACAGGGGTGTTAAGTTGGTTGAATTTTGGTACATGGACAGCTCGAAGTGGAAACTGGAGCAAACCTTTACCAAATGGATTATATACAGTTGAACGCAGAAAAATAACTCCTATCTCTAGTAAAATGAAAAAAGGATTTTTAGACAATAAAACAGGCAAGGGTTTCTTTGTTCCCTTGACCGCTCATTTTGATTTACATGGTCGTCATGGTTTTGGTATTCATCCTGATGGGAGTCCAGACGGAACCCATGGTTGTATTGGCTTAATTAATAATTCATTTGGATTTTATAATTCTATAGCTTCAACTGCAGTAAGTGCTAATATAACATTATTGGTAAGTGGCAGTTAATGAAATATTTATTTATTTTATTTGCTTTATTCGTATCAGTTCAAGCTGAAATATTAGATTTTCACATTATGGGTATAAAGGACTGTAATGTTGTTCATTCAACTACAATCAAGGAAGACTTTAAACGCCTATTTGGGGAGAGTTATGATGTAATAGGAATTATTTTAATTGAATCAGATGTAGTAGAAGATAAAATCATACAAAGACAAGATGAGGTTCTTCATATTCTACAAGAAGGAAGATTGGCTGAACTAGGGGTAGGTATAGTGACGGTGCTATCTTTAACTAATCATGAGCCGCAATACTATTATTATGTTCCAGTGGAGGAAGCAGAAAAACTTGCAGGAAAACATAAAGGCTTTAGGGTAACAGTGTTGGATAATAAGGGAAAAATTCTTATGCGTTCTTCTAGAGTGCTTAGTGAGAAAGAAATATATCAAGCATTAAAAGAGCAGTAGCTAATTAATGGAGTGGTAACTAAATTCATACTATTTATAATACATTTCTAAACAACTGTTTCCATTTGTAGCTATAATGGACTGAAAAATCAAGACAACTTTTCTGTTTAGTTAATATCCACCTCTCCTTGTTGCTTTATTATATATTTGTCTGATGATTAAACTCTGGAACAATATCTTTTAGTTTTGCCAACTTATCTTCACATTTTATGAGTTCTTCTATATCTCTATTTAACTTATTTATCTCATATGGTGTTGGCTTAGCTACTGTTATGGACTCGTAATCTGTTTTACAATCACTATCATCTATAAGTAATTCTTCATAAAGCTTTTCGCCAGGACGAAGACCTGTAAACTCAATATGGATATCACTTAAACCACTTAAATCTATCATTTTCTGTGCTAAATCCACTATCTTTATAGGCTTACCCATGTCAAGTATAAAAATCTCTCCACCACTTCCAATTGCTCCAGCTTGAAGAACTAACTCACAAGCTTCAGGAATAAGCATAAAATATCTTGTAATATCTTTATGAGTTACAGTAATATTTTGCCTTTTTTCTATCTGGCTTTTAAACTTAGGAATCACACTACCACTAGACCCTAGAACATTACCAAACCTAACAGCAACTATATCTATTCCGTTTCCATTAGAATTTTGTGCATATAACTCACAGATGCGTTTTGTTGTTCCCATAACATTAGTAGGTCTAACAGCCTTATCCGTAGAAATCATAACAAACTTTTGTACGCCATGCTTTATAGATACATCTATAACATTCTTAGTGCCTTTTATATTGTTTAAAATACCTTCATGTATATTAGCCTCAACTAAAGGAACATGCTTATATGCTGCTGCATGGATTACTATTTCAGGTTTATGCGTTTTAAATGTAGCGTCAAGAGTATTTAAATTTACTACACTCTGCATAACGCAAACACTTTGTATATCTTTAAGTTCTTGTTCTATTGTATAAAGATTATACTCACTATGATCAAGTAAAATAAGCTTTTTTGCACCAAATTTTTCACACTGCCTACATATTTCACTACCGATGCTTCCACCAGCACCAGTAACTAAAATAGTTTTATTTTCTAAAAATTTTTTGATTGTTTTTTTATCTAAATCTTTTGGATGACGCGCAAGTAAATCTTCCACTGATATATCTTTAAGTTGAGTAGAGAAATCTTTAGAATCTAGTATTTCATCTATTGAAGGAAGAATCTTTATCTCGTTAAAGTATTCACTTAAGTCATTGTATATATCTTTTGTTGTATCTTTTTGTACAGAAGGCATTGCTATAACTAAAAGGTCTAGTTTACTAGTTCCTATACTCTGTTTTAATTTATCTTTTGAAATAACCTTGATAGCATCTATAGAACGGTTCTGAATGATTTTATCATCATCAATAAAAAATTTAACTCTGTATTCGCTATGATGAAATTCTGATTCTAATTTTATACCAGCCTTACCTGCACCATAAATAACAACAGATTTTGTCTTTCGAACTCTACTTTTGTTTATAAAATAATAATATACATACATCGTAAAGTTTATAGTAAAAAGATATATAAAAAGCTCAGACATCATAAAAGAAAAACGAATTTTTCCATAAAAAATTGGTAAATAAATCAAAAAAGCCACTATATTTACTACACTTTTTATTAGAAAAGATTTTTGAGAGGCCTTTGACCATGAGAGAGAATAATCATTATATATAAATCTAGATGCTATCATACGGATTATAATTACACTGATAACAATATAAATATCAAAAGATTGATGAAATATAAAAAATGTCCACCAAAATGTGATAAAAGTAAAACTAATAATTACTAAAAAATTTAATATTTTTTTATCTAAACTAAACACTAAAAGACCTTCTTTTTATCTACAAACTTTATAATAGCATAAAGAAATATAAGCGACATAATAAATGCTACAAAAATATTAGATATAAAACAAACTAAACAAAACAGAACAATATTTACAAAGATAGAATATATAACAACCTTATCATGTGCCCAACCGCTTTGGTTTAGCCTTTGGTATGCATGCTTTTTATGTGCTTGACTTAATTGTTCACGATTTTTATATCTTCTATACAAAGTCAAGGTAGCATCAAACCAAAAGACTCCAAAAAGAGTTATCCATATCCAAAGATTTGTTGCTTCTTGATTTGCATAGTAGATGCTAAATATTGCTACATTGTAACCAAGTAAAGTGCTACTGACATCTCCCATAAATATTTTAGCTTTATGCCAATTCCAAACTAAAAAACCAAGAACTACAAAAACTAAAACTAAAAAATGATTTCCACCAAAAATGAAGTAACCTGCTAAAGCTAAAAATATAGCCTCACTTCCAGCATAGCCATCTATACCATCTAAAAAATTATATAAATTTATAAACCATACTATCATGAAAAATGCAAAGATATTTGTAATAATTTGGTTTTGTAAAGAGAAAAAGTAAAAGTCTAGACTTTCTAATCCACCTAAAAGATACAAAGCTAAAAATGAAACTAAAGCTTGAGTGAATAACCTTACTTTTGCACTAAGCTCATGTAAATCATCAAAAAAAGAAACTACTGAAATTATCAGACCAACTAATAAAGCGAAGTACAAAGAACTATCCATGGCATCTATAAAATAAAAGTATGAAATACCTAAGAACCAAGCTATAGAAATAGCGATACCTCCACCATGAGGTGTTGGAACAGCATGGCTACTCCTTTCATTAACCTCATCAAATAAAGCATTTTTTATATAATAATTTTTAATAAAATAGGTAAGTACAAAAGATATAATGAATAAAATAATATATATCATTTTACTTCACCTTTTATCATCAATCGTATCCCATCTTCCACACTATAAATATTATTCAGATTCAATATCTCTTTAGTCTGAGTATTATCTACTTCTAAACTCTCATACAATCTTTTATGAAATGATGGTTTAATCATCTTCAAGAGGAATGTAAAGAAAGGTATTTTTATATAATATACTTTTTTATTAAGATTGTTTGATATAAGTTCACATAATCTTGTAGTACTCAATGGCTCTTCATCACAAGCTAAAAATATACCTGCCTTTTCTTGAGTAATTATTTCATCTATTAAATAACAAAGATTACCTACATATACCATACTTCTTTTATTTTTTATTTTTCCAAAAGGTAAAATAGGAACTTTATTTACTAAGTTTACAAGATTTTTTATATTTGCCTTTACCCCATATCCATAAACTATTGGGGTTCTTATAATGGAAACCTTAAAATCATTGTCTTGTAATTTTTGCAGTTGTAGTTCTGCTTTAAGTTTAGTTTTCCCATAGTCATCTTGTGGTTTACATATTGTCTTTTCAGTATAAGCTTTCTTTGTCTCTTCACCATAAACTTTAACTGTACTCATAAATATAAAATGCTTAACACCACTATTTTTAGATTTGCTCGCTAAGGCTACAGTTTGAGTTACATTTATTTGTTCATACTCTTCTTCACTTGCCCCACCCATTTGATGAACTAATGCTGAGAGATGAATAACAGTATCTATATGAAACAATTCTAATTTTTCAAAATTATCATTCAAAAATGAAAAAGTTTTTATATTATATTTATTTTTATATTTATTAATAAAATAATTTCCGATAAATCCTGTTGCTCCGGTAAATAAAATTTTCATTAGATTATCTTTTCAATAACTCAAGTAAAGAGTTAATTATATTGTCTTTATTAAATATGCTCTCTGTGAGGTTTTCACAGTTTTTTGTAAATTCTTTAATCTCTTTTTCATCCGCTTTTATACATTTTATAAAAGCTTCTGTTATTTCAAAAATATCCTCAGGTTTTGCATAGTAGCCCAAATTATTATCTTTAATAATATCCGCTGCATCTCCATTAATAATAGCTAAAATTGGTTTATTTGCTGCTATATATGTTTGAACCTTGGCTGGTACAGTTAGTGAAAATATCGGTTTATCAATCAGTGAAACTATTAAAAAGTCACTTGCACTAAAATATCTATACATTTCGTCTCTTGATTTTCTTCCCCAAAAAATTATATTTTTATAACTATTTTTATCAACTAAGTTTTTTAAAGACTCTAATTGTGAACCATCTCCAATAATATTTAATTGTGCTTTTTCTATATACTTATCTGCTAAATTACCAAATGCCTTTATAACATTATCAAGGTTTTGTACTTTTCCCACATTTCCTGCAAAAGTAAAATGAATTTTTTTATCTTCACTAAATATAAAAGCTTCTAACTCTTTGTTAAATTTATCAGCCCAATTTGGTAAATATACTACCTCTTTATTATTTTCTATATATGGCTTAATTTTATCTACAAATCCTTTTCCAGAAACTGCGAAATTGGAAGTATTTCTATAAATAAATTTTACAAAACCATCTAAGATAATCTCTAAAAACTTTGTTTTTTTAAATCCATAAGCATAAATACTATCTGGCCAAACATCTTGTATCCATAAAGTAACTTTTTTATTATAAAACTTTTTTAATAATACAGCTGGAAGCATGCCCGTTAATGCACCAACATCAAAGCCAAAAACATAATCATGTTTTCTTCCAACTCTAAGACTAATAAGACTTCCTAAAATCATAAAAGTAAAATATTTTAGTATCTTTTTAAATATGCTATGTCTATATCCTGTAACTGCTTTTACTCTATATATATTTATACCATTGTAGTTGTCTTTTTGATAAAATTTATTCTTATAATTCTTATATATTTTACCTTGTGGATAGGTAGGAACTGATGTTAATATATCAACATCATAGCCTTTATTTTTCCACTCTAAAGCAATGTCATTGATTTTAAATTCTTCAGGATAAAAATATTCTGTTACAATTAAAATCTTTTTATTTTTCAACTATGCCCTTCTTCTTTTTAATAATGAGATTATATATACTTTATCTTTAGATGCTAGTAAATTCCAAGATAAAAAAGTATATAAAAAACATATTACTATAAAAATAACAAGCTTTATCATCAAAAAATTTATAAAGAATATAACAATATAAGCGACTACAATACTTGGCAATATAATTATTAGAAAATGTTTTTTTTGTATTGAAAAATCTAATATTATTTTATTATTAGTTTTCTCACTAATATATTTTGGCAAATATCTTGTAGAGATTAAAGCTATGGGAAAGACCATACCTAAAGCAATACCAACTAATCCAATAAAATAAGTTGCAATAATTGAAATAATAAAATTAACAATTAGTTCTATCCATCTCAAATGAATAATACTTTTCACTTCTCCAATACTATACAAAAGAGTTACATAAGAGCTTACATATCCTGTAAAATAAAAAAAGAACCCCATAAAAAAAATAAAAGTATTCCCAATAAAAAACTCCTTAGAACCTGTCCAAAGATATATAACATCAGACATAAAGAAGAGAGTTCCAATCCAAATAATTCCACCTAAAAATGGAAACAAGAGTATCATTAAATCAAAAACTTTTTTAATTGCTTCCCAAGAATCTTCAGAGTAATATTTTCCATATAAAGGGGCGATGACACTATTTACAATTATAAAAGCATAAAATAAATATATATATATTTTCATTGTTAAACTATATACTGTAACATCTTCAAGTGACAGTAGATGGCTAACAATTAATATGCCTGCTCCCCAAATCACAGTTTGAGTTATAGATAATTGAAAAAATAATAAAGCATTTTTCATCAACTCTTTAGACACTATATTTTGACTAGAAGTTTTTATTTTAAATATCTTATATCTTAGTAACATGTGAGAGAAAGCTACTAAACTAACCATCAAATCCAATATACCTGCCGATATGACAAAAAAGATTATATTTTCATTATTATATACCACAAAAACTACTAAAGAAAAATTTACTAATAGGTTAAATATTTTATATAATTTTTCTAAAAAAACTTCATGAAAACCAATAAATACTGATAATGACAACTCAAAAGGAATTTTAATTAATGCAAATATTATTAGAATGAAAAACACATTAATCACTTCTTCTTTGTTAAGTGCATATACATCCCCTAACAATATACGCCAATCACTTACAAAATTATTTGTTAAGAAAAAAATCACACAAACAAGTAATACTATAGATGCTAAAATGTAAAAATTCTTTTTTACAAGATTAATATTATATATAGTATTTTTACTTTTTGCTAAAAGAACTGCAAGTGATTCAGGTAAACCAAAACGAATATTATTTAAATATGTAATAATTCCATAGACTAACATCAACAAAGCAAAGTAATCTGCTCCGAAGTGATTTAATAACATAGGAGTTGTAAATATACCTGTTAATAAATATACAGATATATACAAATAACCAAATGATATACCTTTAAAAAATACTTTTTTATTGCTTGGCATATTTTTGTTCCATATTTTCACTATCTAATGACAACACAGCCAATATCATTCCGAGCATAATACCAATATAAGGATTTGAAATATTTATCTGAACCAAGGCTCCTATTACAATAATAAACATTAATAAAAATGAGACTAATTTATATTTTTTATTAATTTCGGAATATATCTTCATTACTAAATAATAGTAATAAATAATTACAACACCAAAAAAGCTAAATATTTCTAATAACTCATTATGAAATGAACCTGTTGTTTTCATTCTATATTGATTATCAAAGGGTAATACTATATTTACAAAGTTGAAATCAGAGAAATAATTATATGCATGATTATTTCTTGTTGATAAAGATATATCACTCAGATTAAAGTCAACAAAACCTATCAGAAAAGTAATAGATATACTCGCTGTCATAAATAAGTAAAAGTATGTTTCTAATCTTAATCTTGTAGTTACATAAAATAAATATAAAGCAGGTATTAAATAAACACCATATATAAATAATCTAGAATTAGGATTTAATACTACAATACCTGATATAACAATTAATAATAGAGACCTTTTTAGCATAATATTATTAGTTATATTGTGTAAAGACAGCACAACAGCTACATAATATATAAATGAAAAATAATCAAAATAGTTATAAATCCTAATTGAATCTAAAAAATAATATGTAGTACTAAATCTTATATTTGTGAACATATGACTTAATATTAGTTCAGTATCAAGATTTTGTATGTATATGAAATAAACATCAAAAATAAACTTTAAAACAATTATACTAAATAATATAAGATACATTTTTTTAAATGTATTGTTCATATTTTTAAAAATATTTTTAAAAACATAAAAAGAAATTATAGGTAATAACATACCTAACCCTACTATAATTGCCCTTGTTATTCCAAAATATAAATTAAATGCAAGATAAGAAGATAGCAGAATAAATAAAATAATAAGTTGCTTATTTTTCACTATCCATCTCGAATAAAACATACTAAAAAAGGCTACAACTAAGGATGAAATAGGAATTGATGGTCTAGAGTACAGATTACCAATCCACGCATCAAATTTTATACCATTTGAAAAATCTAGACTTATAAATATAGGACTAAATATAAGAAAGAAAATAAAATATGGACCATATTTTTTCCAACTATTTGATATTTTTCTCATGTCAACTGTCATTGATACTGGTTATATAAATTATTTTTAAATATTTTCGCTACCATCTCTCTAATCATATCATCATAATCAGGAATATCATAGTTAATCTCTTTTCTAGTATCTATAAAATTCTTATTAACTTCCTTGCCATCTACAGCAACTATTTCAATATTCTTTTTAATATATTTTTTAAATAAGTTTAATAAGTCATTTTTATTTATGGATTTGTTATTTGTTACATGATACAAACCTGTAATTTCATTTTCAATAGCCCATTTTATAGCCTTGGCAAGTTCTATTGTTGTTACTCCTGACCAAATAGCCCTAGTAAATCCATTTATAGTTCCATCTTGACTCATAAACCAATGGAATAAGCCTTCACCATTAGTTTTTAATTCAAGTCCGATAATTGATGTTCTTAGAGTAACATTTGTATTATCTATTACTTCACCAAGTGCTTTGGTTTTGGCATAAGTATCTGTTCCATCTCGCTCATCTGTTTCAATATATCTGCCTTTTTTACCAGAAAACACACAGTCCGTTGATATATGAATTAATTTTGCACCTATATTTTTTGCAATGTCTTTCAATTGATGCGGGAAGTAAGCATTTATATAAATTGCATTAGTAAGATTACTATTTGCACCACCAATTAATACACCAATACAATTAATAATAAAATCTGGATTAACTTTAATTAATCTATCACAAAGTAAAGTTTGATTTGTAACATCAAGAATAATTGTTTCTTCTCTAAGTTTGTTTCTAAATGAAATATCAATGACTTCATATTCACTAAATTGTAAAAAATAATTCACAACTTGATGACCTAGCATTCCAGTAGAGCCAAGAACTAAAAGTTTTTTTTTCATATTAATATTTTTTCCATACAGTTCTATTTATATAGTCAATATAACTCACAATTATTCGTACTACTTTTTTTGAAACATTATTTGTATCATAATCTTTAACTACTTCCATGGATCCATCCAGATTTTGACTAGTTACTATGTCTATAGAGTTTAATATATTATTACTAGTGAGTCCAGACATTATTAAAGTACCTTCATCCATTCCTTCTGGTCTTTCATGAGCTTGTCTTATTGTAATCGCTGGAAAACCTAGCAATGAAGACTCCTCAGTGATAGTTCCACTATCAGAGATGGCGCAAAATGCATTCTTCTGTAGTGCGATGTAGTCAAAGAATCCTAATGGCTTCATAAACTCGATTAAAGGATTAAACTTTTTGTTACCTAATAATTCAAGTTTTTTTCTTGTTCTAGGATGAGTTGAAACAATCACCCTTTTGTTATATGCTTTTGCAACTACATTTAATGACTCTAACAAGTCATTGAAATTTTGCTCACTATCAATATTTTCTTCTCTATGTGCACTAACGATAAAAAAATCTTTTTCTTTTAGAGATAATGTTTCTAAAACTTTAGAGTTTTCTATATCTTCTTTGTAATATTCTAGAACTTCTAACATTGATGAACCTATTTTTATTACTGTTTCAGGTCTAATACCTTCATCGATAAGGTACCTTCTAGCATGCTCAGTCAAAGTCATGTTAATGTCACTTAAATGATCAATAATTTTTCTATTTATTTCTTCAGGTACTCTTTGATCAAAACACCTATTTCCTGCTTCCATATGAAATATTGGTATTTTTCTTCTTTTTGCAGATATTACAGATAAGCAACTATTTGTGTCACCGTAAAGTAAAATTGCATCAGGATTAACTTTTTCTAATAACTTATCAGACTTGCTAATTACATTAGCAATCGTTTCAGCTGGATTATCTGCTGCTGCATTTAAAAAATGATCTGGTTTTTTTATTCCCATCTCATTAAAGAAGACTTCATTTAATTCGTAATCATAATTTTGTCCACTATGTACCAAAATATGTTCAGTGAATTTTTCAAGTTCTGCAAAAACTCTACTTAATTTTATAATCTCTGGACGAGTCCCTACTATAGTCATTACCTTTTTCATAAAGAAACTCCAAAATCTTCTAGATCATTTTTTATCTCTTTTAGTCCAATCAACATATCTTTCATCTCACTTTCATTTAATCTCTTAGTATTATGCGAGTGATAATCTTTCGCCTCTGTGATAATTACACCATCTTCAAAATATTGATTATAGTTTAAATCTCTACTGTCAGATGGTATTCTATAGTAGTTATTCATGTCAACAGCTGTAACCATCTCTTCTCTAGTCAAAAGTGTTTCATAAAGTTTTTCCCCATGTCTAGTACCAATAACTCTTATAATATGTTCTGAACGGTTTAATAAGTTTTTTAATGTATATGCTAAAAGTTCAATAGTAGCTGCTGGTGCTTTTTGAACAAATATATCACCATTGACCCCATTTTTAAAAGCAAACATAACTAAATCAACTGCATCATCTAAACTCATCATAAATCTAGTCATATTTGGGTCTGTAATAGTTATCTCTTTCCCTTCTCTAATCTGATTTATAAACAATGGTATCACAGAACCTCGACTAGCCATTACATTACCATATCTAGTACAGCATATAGTAGTTTCTTTTCCAAGATTTCTTGATTTTGCTATTGCAACTTTTTCCATCATTGCTTTACTTATTCCCATAGCATTAATAGGGTATACAGCTTTATCTGTACTTAAAACTATAACTTTTTTTACCTTGTATTTTATAGCAGTATTTAGAAGATTTTCAGTTCCAATTACATTTGTTTGTACTGCTTGCATAGGGTAAAACTCACAAGATGGTACTTGCTTAAGTGCAGCTGCATGGAAAATAAAATCAACATTCTTTATGGCATCGTCTAAAGAATTAGTATCTCTTACATCACCAATGTAAAATTTTAGCTTTTCATTATTATATTTTTTTCGCATATCATCTTGCTTTAACTCATCACGAGAAAAAATTCTTATTTCTTTTATATCAGTATCTAAAAAATTACGAAGAACAGCATTCCCAAATGAGCCTGTTCCACCTGTGATTAATAGAATTTTATTTTTGAACATAATTATTACCTCTAATTAATTTATCTATTAATTTATCTATCTCATTATGCACTAGACCTATACTTTTCTTATTTTTCATACTAGTAATATATTTTTGCATAACTTTAGCGCATATTTTAGCGCTATCTGAATTAAATACCATTGATGGACTTATAACTTGATATACATAGTCCAAATCAGCGGCAATAACATCTAGTTTCATATCAACAGCTTCTATTAAGCCTAAACCAAAGGTTTCTTCTTTTGAAGGAAAAACCATACATTTACTATCGGCATACAGCATGCAAACTTCACTTTTAGGAATTACTCCTAAGTTCTTTATATTTACTACACCTAAACTATTAATCATATTTATTTTATTTATCAATTCTATTTTGTCATTTTCAATTGTAACTGCCAAACTACTAACAGTCCCACTGTCAGACAAAATTTTCATAGCGTCTAATAATACTGCATGATTTTTATGAGGATGAGCTAAGGACACGTAACAAAAATCATACTTTTTTATATGATAATCATCTAAACTTTTTTTACACAACCTGAAAAAAGGCAAGATTTCAACATTATTATATTTATATTTATTTATAAAATTTTCTTTTATTAACTTATTTTGGCATGCAACGGAATTTACATTTTTTATAAAATTCATTATGTATAACTGTTGTAAACTATATTTTATAAAAAAAGGCACCGAGGAGGAAAATAATTTTTTTATATTCATTAATAAATACGGATTGTGAAAATATACAATAGAATTGTATGATTTTCTCAAAGGAGGAAGATTGCCAAAGTATAAAGCATGTTCCAGCTTTTTGCAAAAAAGTTGTATCTTCTTAAAATAATTACTTAAAAAAACAACCTTCATATTTGAAGATGCCTTTATGTGCTGCATAGAAGTATCTAGGTAAACAGTTACATGAATATGCTTATAATTCTCTTCTAAATATTCTAAAAGATATTCTAGCAATTCTTTACCACCACCACTTTTTATGTTTGGAGCTACAATATTGATATTAAACCTAATCACAATGGAATCCTTTTATTGTATATTTTGATAAAGTCATTTTATTTTTTTAACCAAAGAACTAAGCTTATTACCTAAAATAAGTTTTATGAAATTTTTCAATCTTACAATAATGTGCATATAATGATAATAAATATAATATTTAGTTTTGAAATTATTGTCCTTTATAATCTGATAATTCTCTTCAAGAACTTGTAGATGGTTATTATCACTCAGTCCGCCAAATAATACGACTGATATAGTTTTATTTATATAATAAAATTTATTTTTTTTTTGATAAGAATTATAAAATAAATGAAAATCTGAAGCTATTTTATAATCTAGATTATATTTATTTAACTTATGAAAAGAAGAATTTATAAACACGCTTTGATGAGAAAACGGCATTCCTTTCCAAAAATATTCTAGCGACAAAGCTTTTTTAGTTTTATTAAAACTTTCATAGTTAATATCTAAATTACCATAAATAAAATTTATATTTGCATGTAGGTTATTTTGAAATATTTTTTTTATAGTAGTTATATCATAAAAAACATCTCCAGCATTCATAAAGTTTATCCAATCTCCATTAACTAAATCTATTCCCTTATTCATGGCGTCATAAATTCCAGCATCTTTTTCACTTACCCAATAATCAATTTTATTTTCATATTTTTTAATAATGTCAACAGTTTCATCAGTAGAACCACCATCAATGATGATATACTCAACATTCATATAAGTCTGATTTATTACGCTAAGTATCGTCTCTTCAAGGTATTTTTCACCATTAAACACAACTGTAACAATACTGACCAATGGTTTATTTTCTATAATTTTTTTTTTTTCGTAGTTGCTTATATTTTTCAAATTCTATTCCCAGTTATAACGGCTGTTGTTTTTGGTAGGTTCTTTTTAATTACTTTTCCAAAAATAAATAAACAAAACACTACAATTATTGGCGTTAATAAATATGTAACTAAACTAATGACAGATGAAAATCCAAAAAGAAAAAACATACTCTTTTTAATAATGGTTAATAATGGTTCATGAAAAACATAAAATAAAAATGTAAAATCAGATATATACAGAATTATTTGAGTTTTTATATTAATCCTGTCTAATAAATACCACAATGTGATAACTCCGATTAAAATAGAAATTTTATGGATTATGTCACTCATACTTAAATTTATATCTATTTTTAATATATTAATTATGGCACTGTAACTCAGTAATAATACATAAGCTATAATCAGTAAAAGAAATATTTTATTTGATAACTTTATTAACAATAGTTTTTCATTCACTATTGAAAGGTATCCTCCAATTGCAAAAAATAACACCGATTCTGATTTATATAAAGGGATTTCAATTCCAAATAACCATATAAAGCCAATTATTAAAAAAAATAAACTTTTGAAATTTTTTATAAAATAGAATATGATTGGTGAAAGAACCACCAAAACAATCAAGTCTCTAAGAAACCATAAAGGATAATTAATAGGATCAATCCATGTTTTATAAAATAATTCATTTAGTGATAAATCTTTTATAAGCATACTGTTGAAAAAACTGGATGCAAATGGGATCGCCTGTAATATAAAAAATATTAAAACTACAATCATTGACCAAGATAAATAAGGGATTAATAGTGTATATACCCTTTTTAAAACTTTACTTTTATACGACAAAATATTAAAGTTAGTAAAAAATAGGTAGCCTGAAATCATAAAAAATATAGGCACTGAAATTCTTGAAAAACCTTGAGATATAATATTTTGTATAAAACTGTTTAAATAAGAAAAAGATGTATCAAGACTAAATAGTATACTCCCATCTGAAGACTTCAAGTTATAAGAATGAATGTAAATAACCAATATGATTGAGATTAATGATACAATTTTTAATTTATCTGAAATTTCTCTTTTAATGTTCAACTATTTATCCATTATTTTAAATATATTCTATGTTTTCATAATTTTGATTTATGACACTTTTCATAGTTTCTTCTAAGAATTTTTCACCGTTATAGACTACTGTTATGATTGATATTTTTGGTTTATGATTCATATTTTTCCAAGTACCACTCAATAGTCTTCACAATACCAGTGTTAAAATTGTTATCAGCTTTCCATCCAAGAGTATCTTCAATTTTTGTAGCATCTATTGCATATCTTCTATCATGTCCTGCTCTATCTTCTACGAAAGTAATTAAATCTTTATAAGAAGATAAAGTTTTTGAAGATACTTTTTTATCAAGAATTGTACAAATAGCATCTACTATTTGTAGGTTAGTTCTTTCATTTCTTCCACCAATATTATATACATTGGATTGCTTTCCTGTATGATAAACTAAATCAATACCTTTACAATGGTCAAGTACATATAACCAATCTCTTATATTCTTACCATCACCATAAATTGGTATAGCTTCATCTGCTAATGCTTTTCTTATAATAGTAGGAATTAGTTTTTCATCATGTTGTTTTGGTCCATAATTATTACTACAATTTGTTATAACTGTATTTAACCCATAAGTTTCTTGATAAGATCTTATTATCATATCTGAGGATGCTTTTGAAGCACTGTAAGGAGAGTTTGGAGCATAAGGTGTGTCTTCAGTGAATAAATCTGTTTCATTTAATGTACCATATACTTCATCAGTAGATATATGATGAAATCTACAGTCTTTATATTCAGGTTTATAATTAAAAGGTTTCTCCATCCAATGATTTTTAGCAACATCAACTAAAGTAAAAGTACCATTCACATTTGTTTCGATGAATACACCAGGATTTTCAATAGAGTTATCGACATGAGATTCTGCTGCAAAATGTATGACGCCTTTTATATCATATTTTTTAAATATCAATTCTACTAATTCTCTATTGCAGATATCACCTTTGATAAATTTATATCTCACATTATCTTCGCACTCTTTTAGATTTCTTAAATCTCCAGCATAAGTTAATAAATCAAGATTGATAATATTGTAATTTTCATATTTATCTAAAAAATATGGTACAAAGTTACTACCTATAAATCCTGCGCACCCTGTGACTAGTATACTTTTATTATTTTTCTTGACAAAAGTATTTTTATATGTTATACTTTTTTCACATTTCGGCAACTTCTTTGAAGAATGCCCGCTCCCTTTCCCTTTTGGGTTTGGGGTAACATCTATTAAGTCAATAAGCTTACTTTTTAAATTTCCAAAATAATGTTTGTTTATATGTCCATGATAATATTCTGCCCTTTTTATGTCAAATACTCTTATCTGATTTAGCAAAGCTGTACTATTAGTTTTTTTCGTATACTTAAAATTAAAAAAATAACTTCCAATTTTTTCTTTAGAACTAAGAGGAATACCAATAAAAGTTTGTTTTGATAATTTTCTATAAACCAATACTGGTCTTAGAAACAGTTCATCTTTACCATATACTTCATGCCCTATATTTTGTCCAACCGACATAAAATAAATTTCACCTTGTTTATATGGCATTAAACTTTTATTTTCTAATTTTTGTTTTAATTCATTCCAAGTATTAAATTTATCAATCATTTTCTACCAATTCTTCTAAATACTTTCCGTATCCATTTTTTAAAAGTGGTTTTGCTATCTCCAATACTTTTTGTTTATTAATCCAACCGTTATTATACGCTATCTCTTCAAGACAAGCTATTTTGTATCCTTGCCTATGTTCAATTGTTTGTACAAATTGTCCTGCTTCTATTAAGCTATCATGAGTACCAGTATCTAACCAAGCAAATCCACGACCTAAAAGCTCTACTTTAAGTTTACCTCTTTTTAAATATTCTTCATTTATAGAAGTTATCTCAAGTTCTCCACGAGAAGATGGTTTAACATTTTTTGCAATTTCGATTACATTATTATCATAAAAATATAGTCCTGTTACTGCAAAATTTGATTTAGGTTTTTTAGGTTTTTCTTCAATACTCATGGCATTCATATTTTTATCAAACTCAACTACTCCAAATCTTTCAGGGTCTTTAACTTGATACCCAAAGACTTTAGCACCTTCTTTTAAAGCTGCTGCGTCTTGAAGTAAAGGAGTGAATCCATGCCCATAAAATATATTATCCCCTAAAACTAGAGCAACATTCTCATCACCAATAAATTCTTCACCTAAGATAAATGCTTGGGCTAAACCATCTGGACTGGGTTGCACTTTGTATTCCAATTGTATACCCCAATCACTACCATCACCTAAAAGTTCTTCAAATTTAGAAAGATCATGAGGAGTTGAGATGATTAATATCTCTTGTATACCCGCCAACATTAATACTGATAATGGATAATAAATCATAGGCTTGTCATATATTGGTAATAGTTGTTTACTAATTGATTTTGTTATTGGATAAAGTCGTGTACCACTTCCACCTGCTAATATTATACCTTTCATTTTAACCATCCATTCATTATATTTATTACTTTCATCACATCATCTTTAGTATGAAAATAAGAAATTGGCAAACTAAGGGTTGTGTTGTGTATCTCTTCACTAATTGGATATTCACCATTAATATAGTCAATCATTGACTTTTGCTTATTGGGAGAAAGAGGATAGTGTATCTCTGTTTTTATACCATTATCTAATAAATATCTTTTTAATTCATTTCTTTTTTTATGTCTTATATTAAAGATATGATAGACATCGAAATAATCTTTATCTACAACAGGTTTAACAAATCTATTATCTAATTTATCCAAATAAAGTTTAGCTAATTCTCTTTTATGATTGGTTATATCATCTAAAATCTTAAGTTTTATAGATAAAAAACCTGCTTGAATTTCATCAAGTCTTGAATTGTACCCCAAATCATCATTATAATATTTTTTACTACTACCATAGTTTCTAAGTGATTTTATTTTATCTTTATAATTTTCATCATCACAAGTTATAGCTCCTCCATCACCTAAAGCACCTAAATTTTTAGTAGGATAGAAACTAAAACATCCGATACCAAAACTACCAACTTTTTGACCTTTAAATTTAGCACCATGAGCCTGAGCACAATCTTCTATTAGTTCTAAATTATATTTATGCACTATAGATGAAATCTTATTCATCTCACATGATTTTCCATAAAGATGAACTATTAAAATAGCTTTTGTATTTTGTGTAATTTTATCTTCTATTTTATCTGGGTCTATATTGTAAGTATCTATATTTGGTTCGACTAGTATAGGTATAAATCCATTTCTTAGTATTGCTAATATTGTTGCAATATATGTATTTGAGGGTACTATGATTTCACTATTTTTTGGAAAATCAAAAGCATCTATAGTAAGAATCAAAGCATCAAGCCCAGATGCTACCCCTACACAATACTTTGTACTACAAAAATCAGCAAATTCTTCTTCAAATTTATTAACTTGGTTTCCTAGTATATACCAACCACTTCTTATAAATTTATCAAAATTTTCTTTATATTTATCGAAAAGTATTTCATTTACTTTTTGTAAATTCTCATACTCTATCATCTAATATTTCTCATCTATATAATCATTTTTATCATAAAATTCTGATGCAAATACTAATAATGTACTATTTTTAGAGAACTTATCCATTGTATGCCAATCTTCTGGGTTTAAGATTAAGCATTTATTTGCAGTATCAAGAATATATTTATTAGATTCTTTTCCATTATTTACATAAACCTCACAAGAGCCACCCAAAGATATAAGTGCTTGTATAGTTTTTTTATGTCTATGACCACCTCTTTTATCTGTAACATCATAAATATAATAAAATCTTTTTATCTCAAAAGGTAAAATCTTTTCAACCACAGTTAAATTTCCACGCTCATCTGTAAATGTTGGTAAGTCTAGTATATATGCCATCTATTGTCCTAATAATTCTTTTCTAGTAAATACATTATAAGTACCTTTAGTTTTTCTTTTTAATACTCTTAATGAATCTTTCCAATGAAAAGGTTTCTTTTCGACTATCCCATTATAATCATTAATCTTATCTATTAATTTTAACTCTTTTGTAATTTTTTTAAGATGTTTAGTATATGGTATGTATAATATCTTTATATCATTGTTATTTAACTTATACGTCCCAAATTCAATTTTATCATCTTCAAGTATTTTATAATTGTGAAAATGATAAAAAATTAATTTAAATTTATTATCAGATAAATCATATTGTTGAATATTCCATGGGGCAACCCCTCCCCCTAAGTTTTTTAACACATGCACACCCTCAAATCTGTTCGTCCAATCATCAAGATATTTTTGATCCCCAAATTTGCCATCTTCATTTCTCGCATAACACCAGTCATTACAAGCATCTATCCACCAATTTAACACTTTCATGCCATTTTTATCATTTTTAAATGTCATAAACTGTACACAATATATCCCACTTGTAGCACTTTGCTCATACATAGGAGTATATCTATGCTCTGTTATCAAAACAGACTTATCTTTCATTTCATCTATTAATACCGAGGGATTAGAGAAGAAATACAAATCTGCATCAAGATAAGTACAAGAAGATAAACTATAAGTTTCTATACAATATTTTATAGTAGATGGAGTACAAGTCCAACAATATTCCCCTGTACTTCTACTACTTTTAAGCTTTAATAACACTTCATCTTCAAACTCTTTTAAAGATATAATAGTTACAAATTCTAAATCTAATCTTTTAAGTAACTCATAACTTTTATCATCAAAAGCGAAAATATAAAGATGAAACTTATCACTATATTTTTTAAGTGATTCATACATAGCCAAACCACGAGTGAGATAACTGCTATCAAATAAGGTACAGTAATTATATATCATAAGACAAATTTAACAGGTTTGAGTAGCATAAGTGCTTCTATATCTATCATTGATTACTTTCCTGCCTTTTGTTATAAAAATCTTTTATGTGTTGATATATATTTATCAACATCTCTTTTTTACTATATAATTTATTTATAACTTCAGATGTTTCTTCTGGGTCATCATCATAGTTATGAGCTAGATTGTTTCTATCATCTCTTAGTTCTCGCCATACATTAACATCATCTAGCAATTCTAATTTTTCTAGCCTATTTAATATATCAATAAATGGTTTATTTTCTATCTTTTCATCAAGGTATAATAAGATTGTCTTAAACAACTTTTCTCCGATAGAATCTTGGAGCTTAGAAAATCTAAATAAAAACTGGTCAATATACTCAACTTCATCATCCAATAAATTTAAATATTTATCTTTATTTAAAGGAATATTTGACTTCATCTTGCCAGATGAACTAGTTATTCTAATAATATGCTTGTCGCATTCATTAAAAATTTTTATGAGTTTTTCTTCATATAAATTCATAGTTTTATACCTTTTTGTGATGCTTCTTGTTCGATTAGTCTTGATTTATCTTTTGAGATAATTATATCTATCTTTTGTTCACCTATTTTATCTTCTAATTTCATTCTAAATTTACTTTTTTTATCTAATCTTTCTTTTATATTTATAGGATAATTTAAATCAATATACAAATCTATATCCCCACCCTTTAAACTATCATCTACACGAGAACCAAAAAGATATATTTCTCCATCTTCAAATACTGACTTAAAGGATTTTTTTATAGATATTATTTCATACTTTGAGAGTCGCATTTTAAGCTCCTATTAGATTTTATCATACTTTAGGCTTACCTTTACTTGCAATTCTATTTCTCCAGTAGCATATAGTATTATTTGATTACTATTTTTAGTTTTCGGAACATTTTAATTTTGTCTCTCTTTAAACCACGAGTTAGGTAGTTTCTATCAAATAAAGTACAGTAGTTATAGATCTTTTATTTTTTTTACCAATACTATATTATCAAGATATAAGTCATCATTTTTTGGTAATATCTTTGATAAAATTAATCCTATTATATTTACAGGTGCCATTAAAATTAACATTAAAAGTATATTTATATACAAACTTTTAGTCATTGTAACTTTAAATATATAATCATTGATAAGTTGAAATATAACTTCCAATCCATTATTACTTTTTCTATGCTCAACTATTTCAAATCCATTCTCACTCAAAATATACTTCAAACCAAAAGAAGAATATCTAGCATAATCATAAGGCTGTTCATGTTCATCCCAAACAAATGGAACTGTCATAAGAAATACTCCTCCCATTTTTGTAACCCTATTTATCTCTCGTAAGAACTTATTTGGATTAAATACATGCTCAAAAACTTGATTTGAAAGAATACTATCAAAATATTTATTTTCAAAAGGAATAGTTTCTCCATCATAAAAAATATCAGCAAATTTATGTTGTCTATTCCCCTCATCATCTATTTCTAATCCAATATATTCATTTACATTATCACATATATTTTCATAAGGTTTTGTACCACACCCAACATCTAGTAGCCTTCCATTTAGTTTAGAAACTAAGCTAGATACATTTTGATACAATCCTTTTCTAGCAAAATAAAATGGATTTATAAACAGCCCTATTATTTTTGGATTAAATTGTTCGTTTATATATAATTGTTTTAGTTTTTTAAACACTTGCTTTTTCCAATATCATCCCTTTAAATTTATATTCATCTGTTTCACCATCTAAAGCATTAAACTCTTCAAATAGATTATATCCAGCATCTGAAAAATATTTGACAAACTTAGACTCATCAAAAAACCTACAAGGATAACTAGCCTCATATATAGTTTCTGGTACAATTTGAAGTTTTATTTTTTCAATGTATTTAGTAAATGGTGTCCTATCTATCAATATATATTCAAAATCATTTTTTAAAATATCATCTAATAATTCATAAGGTTTTTCTATATACTGTAGTACACTAGAGAGTAACAAAATATTTGATTTTTCTTTTTTCACACATTCATTTACATCATAAAAAAATTTTAATCTTTCATCTTCAAATTCTTTTTTACCAATATCTACAAAATGTTTTTGCTCTACAATTCCCCATGAAACATCATCTAACTTATCTAAAAACTTTTTATTTTGGTAATATGTACTTCCTAAACTTCCACCAAAATCAAGCACCTTTAATCCCCCTCCCTCCATTTTAGCGGCACAAAACATAAGTCCTGTTAAAAGTTGCCAAGAGTATTGAATCTCATCAAATATCACACTATCTCTTTCATAAACAGCATCACCATTTTTCACTTTTAAAAGTGAGTTTTTAACAGTCTGTAAGATTTTATCTGTATCATAGCCAGTAGAATCATTTTGAGCTTCTTGCCAAGTGATATAGTTACCTTTCCAGCCGTACTTATTGTTTCTCATCTTTTGTACAGTATTTAATAAAATTGGTGGTATTAATGATTTTATAAATTGTTTCATTGTTTTATTCCTTCAAGAAGTATAATCTGCTTTTCATTATAATTTGACACTGCCTTATTTTGATTTATTACATATTTTTGAATATTATTAATATAATCACTAATTTTACTTGTTAAACAATTAGAATCATCTAAATACGAAAAGCCCAATTTTTGATAATCATTCATAAAATTTCTGCGATTCGTAAAATTTAATATCAATCCTAGTTTTCCTTGCTTTAAACAATCAACAAAAGCATTAGAATATTCACTTAAAAATAAATCATTTTTCTTAATATCTTTTTCTAGTGTATTATTTGAAACAGTTAAATTTTTTAAATTTATATATTTTATATATTCTTTAATTCTTTTTATCGAATTTACACCTTCATGATGCGGATGAGTCATTGTCGGATGAGTCCTAATTACAAATTTCAAATTAGGAAAATTCTTTGATAGCATTACGAAACTCTCAATCAAAATATCAGTATCACTTCTATTAATAAGAGCACTCCAATCAGCTGAATGATTCAACATTAATAAAATATTTTTAATTTGAGGTGTAGAAGTTTTAAGAAATAGTTCTTTTTTGAAAAAAGAAAATGGTTTTAATGATATCTTTCTAAATTTATCAAACCATTTTTTATCTATAAAATCTCTTATTATAAATATACTATTTCTACGAAACATATCTAGGTACGTTTTTGGCATATTACTTGGATTAAAACCATCAATACAAATGCAGTATTTACCACTGTTATTCTTTAATATAATATCTGCTAATCCAGCATTATAATTATGAATAGTACTTATAAAATAATCTGATTTTATGAGACCAATTTTAAGTAAAAAAACGAACAATATATAATTATAATTTTTTTCTACAATTACAATATTTTTTTCAAAATTTAAGCGATTTGTATTTCCTAAAAAAAAGTATTTTTTATTGTCAAACATAATATATTCTGTATGAATATTTTTTTTTATTTTAAGCAAAAAAAAATTTATTATTTGAAATCTAAATTTAATCTCCTTATTATTAATATCTAATAAATTCGATAATTCTACTCCCCATATTTTTTCTGATATTCCTAATCCCGTAATATGAAACATATGAGAAATATCATATTTTTTCAATAATTTTTCTTTCACAATCATATTTTTATTTAATGTACTCGTCTTCATAAAAACTGAATTATTAAAATTATATTTGTTAAAAGTGCTACTAGCCTTAATATCACATAGCTCCATCTCTTCATCATTTAAATAATCAGAAAATATTTGAAAATTTAGATTCTTATCAGTTGTATTCTTTTTTATATATTCTATCTCATTATGAAACAATAAATTTGTAGATAAAATTAAAAAATTTTTTCTTATATTAGAATTAATACTACTACACAAATTAAATAAACTTACATTTTGATTTATGACATATAATATATTAATATATTTCATTTATATTTTTTAACCATATTTCACTTTTTTTAATATCCTCTAATGTATGCACATCAAAACATTCATTTACAATAATTGGTTTTATATTATTTCCTAAAAAAATCCATGGTTTTTGTCCATTTTTTGAATATAGAGAATTTTTCATATTCAATACCCAAAAATTATGTCCTAAAAAATAGCATGGCTCAAGCTCTTGTCTGTTTGTAGATACTTCAATATCTGTAAAATCAAAAAAAGCATCTAAACTTCCATCTTTATTTAATCGTTTTGCACGATAAGGATGATGATCTTGTTCTTGATAAACAGGAACTACTGCAGATATAGAATTATCTTTTAAAATATAATTAATTCCTTGTTCTATCCATTCACTTTTTACTGTAGCAGAATTTGCTAAAAAAACTATTAGAATATCTGGTATAATATTGTCATTTATTTTCATATATTCTACGGCATGTAAAATTGCATCAATATGTTTTGAAGAAGCTGAAGCAAGTGATTTAGGTCTCAATATTTTTTTATACCCTAAATTAACCGCAACATTTAAAATTTTTTCATCATCACTACTTATATAAAAGTGATTGATTTTATCTACTTTTTTTGCTGCATTTGCAGGATAACTAATAAGTGGTTTTCCTAAAACTGGCAAAATATTTTTATTGGCTAAAGTATTATTTCCTCTACCTGTTAATAAAGCCACTATATTCATAGTAGCACTTTTTTTGCATACATATACATGTTCTTCATACCTACCAATAAAGATACGTCTGCTTTCCAACCTAATTCTAATAATTTACTAGAATCAGAAATAGACCCAAATTGATCTCCGTCATGAGAACCAATATTTATAACTTTAAAATCACCTTTTGGCTTATCGTTTATTTCTAAAATTAAATCTAATAATTCTGCAACTGTTGTAGCTTTTTCTGAACCAACATTGTAAATTGACGAATCTGTTTTTTCATCTATACCGAGGATTATTGCCTCAACAACATCATCTATATATACAAAATCTCGATATCTATCAAAAGAGCCTGTGACTTTTATTTCATTCGAAGTAATTGATTGAGCCATAAAAATACTTGCCATACCTTGCCTAAGATTTGACATGTCTTGACCAGGACCATACACATTAAACAATCTAAAAATTGTATTTTTAATGCCAAATTGGTTATACATATTTATATAATATTCTCCTGAAACTTTTGAAACACCATAATTAGACAAAGGTATTTGTTTGCTTTGTTCTGTAATTTTACCTTCTACATTACCGTAAGTTGCCATAGAAGAAGCAAATACTATTTTCTTTGCATTACATTCTCTTGCAAAATTGCAAATATTTAATGTTCCTTTTACATTCGTATCAACATCTAGCGTTGGTTCTTCTTGGGAAATTACACTAGATGTTTGAGCTGCAAGATGAAATATAATATCATAATTCTTGCCTTTTAATATCTCAAAATTTTTATAGTCAATAATATCTAAAATATATGAATCAAATTCATTGTGAATTGAAGAAAATTTATTTTCCAAATCAATAATTGTTATTTTATAATTTAAAGTCAACAGTTTTTTTGCTAAAGCTGTGCCTATAAATCCAGCTCCTCCTGAAATAAGGATATTATACATTCAATTCCTTCCTAAAATAAATTGAAATCATATCTTTAGCAATCATGTAATCACTTGGTTCTTTTATTTCAGTAGCAACAAAAGAGTCAACTTCAAAAAAAGTTGTATCTACTGTAATTAAATTCTTATTCTCTTGTAAAATATTTTTATTTATAATAAAACAACCATTTGTCACGATATATATAGGATCAATACTTTTTCTGGATATAAAATTATCTTTAAAATTCAACTTTTTATTTTTATAAAATACATATTCTTTTTTTATTTCTACAGATACTAATGAATTTAAATTTTCATCTTGATAGTTATCATACATTTTTGAATAAATTTGAGAACACATAAAAGGAGATGTAGTGTGAATCCATATTATATGTTCAACATTTAAATTTTTTATAGTTTCACTAATCATATCTTCATATTTTAAATTTATATGCCGTTTTATAAAATTGACTTCTTCCTTTAGTGCAATATCTTTAATAATAGAACTACTAGAACTAATATATATTTGACTTGATTTAGCAAACTCTTTGCACTGAGATATTTTCCATTCTAAAAGTGTCGTGTCGCCAAAGGGAGCTAAGTCACCAAATTTATGATATTTATTTGTTTCTTGTGCAGGTATTATTAGTGCAAAATTCATTACATTCTCCTCTTTAATTCAGTTAATCTTGCTATTTCAGAAGCCATGTGGAGATCGGAAAACTCTTTTTTTGATAGAATATACAATTCTTCAAATTTTATTGCTTCCTTAATTGCTTCTTTATTTTCAATAAAAGACTTCATAGGTAAAATTACTTTTCTTGTTTCTAATTTATATATTAGTTCTATTAAACCTTTATATTGATTCTCTATTTTTTTAATTGTTTTGGAAGAAACACTTCCTCCTACTGTAAAAGTTAAATGTTTATCCTTAATTTTTTGTCCAATTTCATTTAAAAGTTTGAATGTAAATTCACTATCTGGTTTTATATTATCATCAAAATAGGATGCAGTTAAATCAGAACGACCAATTGTGATATTATCAAACTTCCCATTTGCAAATTCTAAAATTTCATCTAACTGATTCATAGCATTTTTAGTTTCAAGATTTAGCGTTGTATGAATTTTATGAGAACCATATATTTTTTCTAAACTATCAAAAAATTTTTTAGCTCCAAATTTACTCTCTACCATGGGAGCAATTAGTCCATCCACATCTATTTCTAAGGCATCTTTAATATCTCGAATTGCTTCTACTCCACCTATTTTTATAAACAACTTTACATTAGCTTTAGAAGTAAGTCTTCTAAGTCGCATTAAGTCCCTAAAAGAAGAACCCTCTGCTTCGAACTCCGCTTTAATGCCTTCTAATTTATATTCATCTCTAAGAATGCAAAGCTGTTCGTACAGTCTTTTTTCAATACTAAACATATTTATCCTATTAATTTTTCAATTTTACTTATAATGGTTTTTTCATCAACGGCATTAGAATCTTTTTCTGAAATATAACCCCAGTTAGCTTGATATACATCTAAATTATTTATATTTTTACAAAGCAATAAATGATCTAAATTATCATCTACAAAAATAGCTTTTGTTATATTTTCTATATTCATAATATCCTTTATTATATTAGCTTTATCCTTAAAAATTTCAAAATCTTTATTATCGTATATGTGTTTTGAATTAAAATATATACCATTTAACTCTAATAACTTTAAAACTGTTGCTTTATCTTTTGTAGTAACAATGATAAAATTATCAGCCAAATTTATCAAAAAAGATTTTATCAATTCAAAAAATTTATAAGGTTCATTTAATTTAAGCCATTTTTTAAAATACAGATTTTTTAACTTTTTTCTTGTATTAAAATACGATTCCTCAAATTTTATATACTCATTTTTATTCGCTTTATTCTTTAAGCATCGATAATTTAATTCAAAATTATTAATTTTATCTTCTATTATTAATTTTAATATATATTTATAATTCCAAGCAGGAGAAACTAAATATCTAAATTTTGAAAATAATTTATATTCATTAGAATTAAAACTTAAATTATTGATTGTATTTTCATTATTTAAAGCTATCATAGATACTATATACGCTTCTTTAACGGTATTAAATAACACTCCATCAAAGTCTAAAAAAACTACATTCTTCATTTATTATTCCTTACATATGATTTATAATTTACAAATAAATATAAACTTTTTAATTTTATCATTAAAATATCTTTTGTTTTATTTAAATAAAAAATATCTGATATAAATACTACCATTAATTCTGAAAGTAATAAAGATATTATTGCACCTTCTACTTGATATTTCGGAATCAGATATGCTGAGGACATCAATAAAACTAATAAGCCTAATATAACTCGTAAAAGATACTGTTTCTCAAGTTTAGCAATAATATAATACCTTCCACTCAAATAACCATGAAAAGAAAAGAAATTTAATAGTACCATATATTTAAATAGTTCAGCAGAATATAAATAATCTTTTCCATATAATAAAAGAATAATTTCTTTTGAAAATAATATAAGCATAATGGAATACAATAAGAC
Organism: Sulfurimonas sp.; assembly: GCF_029027405.1. NCBI lineage: Bacteria > Pseudomonadati > Campylobacterota > Epsilonproteobacteria > Campylobacterales > Sulfurimonadaceae > Sulfurimonas > Sulfurimonas sp. The sequence continues at coordinate 1,024,616 of NZ_CP093396.1, read as the reverse complement.
TATTACATTAAAATAATTCGAAATAATTTGTAAATTTTTTAAATACCTTTTAGTATCTGAAGATGATTGTACCAAGTATGGGAAAATAGAATTAACTAAAATAACTGGAATAAAATCTATTAATATTGTAATACGTAAAGCAACTTGATAATGACCAATCAAAGTTAAATCATGAAGATAGTATTTTAATAATATAGGAATTACATTTAAATATACCATAACCATGACAACAGTAAACATAAGTGGCCAAGAATCTTTCAATAAACTAACAGCAACAATTTTATCAAATTTCCACTTGAAAACTGATGAGTTATTTTTAATATAAAAATAGATAAATCCCATAGCTAGAACAAAACTATCGAAAAGTATTACCCATGCAAAAGCTATAAGTGGGGCTTCATTTAAAAGTAGTGCGACTTTTACTATACTACTCATAAATAAACTTATAATATTTGCATACACTGCATATTTACTCATTACTTTACTTTGAAAATAAAAATCTACTACATTGAAGCTTTGAAATATAGTAGCAGACGCTATGATAAATACTAATGTATTTGTATAGGTATCATTGGATGTAAAATTAATAGCAATAGCCAATATAAGCAAAACAACAAACGCCCCCACTGCTTTAAGCCAAAAAGCTGTACCTATAAGCTCATCTCTTTTGCTTTCATCTTTAACAAGCTCTCTTACAACTATACCATCAAGTCCAAGAGTAGCAATAGCTGCAAAAAGTCCTACAAAACTTTGTGCATAAGAAAAAAGTCCAAACTGTTCAGGACCTAAATATCTGGCTACCCAAATCCCTACAAATAAACCTACCACCATACGGAGTATTTTTTCACCAAAAAGCCATGAAGTGTTTTTAAAATATTTCATAAAGCCTTGATGATTTTTTAGGGATTTTAGTTTAGCAATCATAAACAAAAATACCCACCAGTTTTTTTACTTCCTTTGTATATTATTTTTTTTTCATCTCTGAGTTGTTTTATCCACCTTTCTAGTGTTTTAGAAGGAATATTTAAATTATCTGATATATGAGATATTCTTTGCGATGGATTGTTTTTTATAAAACTAAAAAGAGATTTTATTCCCTCATTTATTCCCTCATTTATTCCCTCATTTATTCCCTCAGCTAGTTTTTCTTTATATAGCGTAACTCTAAAACCTTTTTGTATCTCTTCAAATTTAGGTGCTACAATATTATGCTCTATACAAAACTTTTTAATCCTACTTATTCCTGAACCATACTTTTCTATAAGACCACACTCTTTAAACATAAGAGAAATCAGCTTATTTCTTGTTTTTGATTCATAATTATTTGAAATAAGTTGTTCGATAGTTAATCCATCATATAAATTTCCAGGATTAAAAAATTCTATTCTGTCATCAAATATCTTAATAACAGAATCACTGCTATCTCTATAGTCTCTATGAACAATCATATTTAAAACTATCTCTCTTATAGCATCTAATGGATAGTCATACCTTTCTTCTCTTTGGGGGCTACCTGTAATAATGTATTCAACCATAAGATGTTTTCGTATAAATATTATCAATTCATCAACTTCATTTAAAATATCACAATTTAAAGAGATACTGTCTATAATATCTGTTGAAGTTTTAAATCGTCCTGCTTGTATGCCACTGATAAGGCAGAAATCTTTGACAAATAATAAATATGCTCCAAAAGTTATTTTATCATCTTGCACTAAGCTGTACTTTTGCAGTATTTTCATAGGAGTATCTGCAAAAGATTTATTAAAAGTTTTCTCAACTCTTTTAATAAATCTTTCTATTTTCTCCAAACTTATATCGTTAAAGTCTTGAGATGTATCTATATAATAATCCCAAGAACTATTTTTAGTTTTCAAGTATTCATTTGCAATCTCTTCCATACTCATAACATGGTTTGAGTTTTTTCTTCTTAGAAGATACCTGTTTTTGTAACTTACTGGTTTAATAGGGTACTCTTTTACTTCTATAATTACTACATTTTTTTTGTATATTTCAATAATATTTATATTAGGAATAATTGAAGGTGAACTATTTTGTTTAATTTGATTTATCCAGTTTTGTAAACTTTCTTTAGTAAGTTCAACACCAACTATTTTACCAAGGTCATCAACTCCTACAAAAACTTTTCCACCTCTAGCATTGGAAAAAGCCACGATAGATTCAATAACTTCTTTTTGAAAAGATATTTTAAATTCTAATGTTTCACTTTCTCCATCAGCTATAGCTAGTAAAAGTTCTTTTGGTGTTACTATCATCTTTTTAAATACCACTCATACATCATTTTGATACCATCTTCAAGCTCAATCTTATATTTCCACCCTAACTCATTAAGTTTAGATGGGTTAGTCAGCTTTACCATAGTACCATCTGGTTTAGTATCATTAAAATACAATTCACCATCATATCCAACTATTTTTTTAATACTCAATGCCAACTGTTTTATAGATATATCTACACCTGTACCTATATTTATATGTGTATTTCTTATTTCTTTTAAATCTTTTGTATATGTAACGTTAGCATCTCTACATTCAAGTAAAAATACGCAAGCATCAGCCATATCTTCACTATATAAAAATTCTCTTCTTGGTTTTCCACTTCCCCATATCTCTACTTGAGGGATATTGTTAAGTTTTGCTTCATGCATTTTTCTAAGTAGTGCGGGAAGTACATGAGAAGTTTCTAAATCGAAATTATCGTTTGGTCCATATAGATTTGTAGGCATTACAGATATAAAATTTGTGTCATACTGAATATTGTAAGACTCACACATTTTGATACCTGCTATTTTTGCTATGGCATAAGGTTCGTTTGTATACTCTAAAGGACTAGTAAGTAAACTGTCTTCAGTCATGGGCTGTGGTGCATTTTTTGGGTAGATGCAAGTACTTCCTAAAAAAAGTAATTTTTTTACATTATGTTTATAGCTCTGGTGGATTACATTATTTTGAATTTGTAGGTTCTCATAAATGAAGTCAGCTCTGTAAGTATTGTTAGCAACTATTCCACCAACTTTTGCAGCAGCCAAGACAACATACTCTGGTTTTTCTTTTTCAAAGAAGTTTTCTACTGCCATTTGGTCTAATAAATCCAACTCTTTATGAGTTTTATATATTAAATTTGTATAGCCTTTAGATTTTAAGTTTTTTACTATTGCTGAACCTACTAGTCCTTTATGCCCTGCAATATATATTTTGCTATTTTTATTCATTATTATTCAAAATAACTCATAGTTTTATATCCACCCTCTTGTAGATATACATCTTTTGTCATAAGTTTTAGGTCTGATTTCATCATGTCATTTACAAGTTCATCTAATTTATACTCTCTTTTCCATCCAAGTTTTGTTTCTGCTTTAGTAGGGTCACCTAAAAGTAAGTCAACTTCTGTAGGTCTAAAATATTTAGGATCCACTGAAACAACTTCTTTTCCTATTTCAACTTGATAATCTGGATTTGAACAAGATATTACAAATGCTTTTTCATCTACACCTTCGCCTTTAAATTCTAACTCTATTCCTGCATAAGCAAAACTCATTTTTACAAAATCTCTTACTGTTGTAGTCTCGCCAGTTGCTATAACCCAGTCTTGTGCTTCATCAGCTTGAAGAATTAACCACATCATTCTTACATAGTCTTTTGCATGACCCCAATCCCTTTTAGCATCTAAGTTGCCAAGGTACAATTTATCTTGTAATCCTAATGCTATTTTAGATGCTGCTCTTGTAATCTTTCTCGTTACAAAAGTCTCACCTCTTACTGGAGACTCATGATTAAACAAAATTCCATTACAAGCAAACATACCATAAGCTTCCCTATAGTTCACAGTTATCCAGTATGCGTACATTTTTGCTACTGCATAAGGACTTCTTGGATAAAATGGTGTTGTTTCACTTTGAGGAGTTTCTTGCACTTTCCCATATAGCTCAGAAGTAGAAGCTTGATATATTTTTGTTTTTTTTGTAAGCCCTAAAAGTTTAACAGCTTCAAGAATTCTAAGCGTTCCTGTACCATCTGCATTGGCAACATACTCAGGAGTTTCAAAAGATACAGCGACATGACTCATAGCCGCTAAGTTATATATTTCATCTGGTTGAACTTCTTGAATAATACGAGTTAAGTTCATACTATCCGTCATATCACCGTAGTGTAAGATTAAGTTTCTATTTTCTACATGTGGATCTTGATAGAGGTGGTCTATGCGGTCAGTATTAAAAAGTGAACTTCTTCTTTTTATGCCATGAACTATATAAGCTTTTTTTAACAAGAACTCAGCTAAATAACTTCCATCCTGTCCTGTTATTCCTGTTATTAATGCTACTTTTTCCCTCATCTATCTAGTTCCTTTTATAATCATCTTCTAATCTTTGGATATCATCTTCGCCTGTATAACTACCTACTTGTGCTTCTATTATAACTAATGGTTTGTTAGTATCATTTAAAAGTCTGTGAACATCGCCTGCTTTGATGTATGTTGATTCATTTTGATTTAGTACAAATGTATCTTCATTTATCGTTACAGTCGCACAACCACTTACAACTACCCAATGCTCATTCCTATACTTATGTCTTTGTAAAGATAATCTTTTTTTAGGTTTAACTTCGATTCTTTTTATCTTGTAACCTATGGAATCTTCAAGTATAGTATATGTTCCCCATGGTCTATGACCTGTTAAATGAATATTATGCAAGTTAGTTGTTTTTTTAATCTCTGCTATAACTTTTTTTACTTTTTGAGAACTTCCCCTTTTGCTGATAAGTATAGCATCCCCAGTATCAACAATAATCATATTTTCAATATCTATTGTAGCTATATATTTATTTTGACCGTATATAAGATTGTTTTTTGAGTCAATTGAAATATGTTTATCATTCTTAGTATTATTATTTTCATCTTTTGGAAGTTCTTCAAAGAGTGCGTCAAAGCTTCCAACATCAGACCATTTTATATCCGAGGCTACAACTTTAACAATACTTGATTTTTCCATAACGGCATAGTCAATACTATCTTCTGGAATATCTAGCATATCATCATGTTTAATTCTAATAGTGTCTTCTTTTTTTGCATTGTTAAAGGCTTTTACTGAAGACTTGTAAATATTTGGAGAGTATTTTTTAAGTTCATCTAAAAATACTCCTGCTTTAAAACAGAACATTCCAGAATTCCAATAATAGTTTCCTGCCTGTAAATATCGCTCAGCTGTTTTAAAATCTGGTTTTTCGTGAAAAGCTTTTACATTCAAGCCTTCGCTCTCAATATATCCAAACCCTATTTCTACAAATGTTGGAGTAATGCCAAATGTTATAAGAAAACCGTCATTCGCTAATTTTTGAGCTTTGTTTAATACTTTCTCATATTCAATCTCATCTTTTATAAGATGATCTGATGGTGTGACCAATACTACTTCATCAGGACTAAGAGCCATACAAGCTAAGGCAATTGCAGGTGCTGTATTCCTTCCAATTGGTTCCAATAAATATTTATTATTAGTTTTATTCAACTCTTCAAGTTGATCAAGTGCTAAAAAATATTGTTCCGTATTTGAAACTATATATTGACTATCACATATTTTAGAATTTCTCTCAACTGTCAACTGAAACAATGATTTTTCATCAAAAAGTTTTACAAATTGTTTTGGCATTAATGTACGACTAATAGGCCATAGTCTAGTACCACTTCCCCCACATAAGATTATATTCGTCATAAATTATAATTTACCAATATCTTCATTTTCACCAATTGTTTTTTTTTAGGACTAACTATTTACAAGGACTTGCAGTTAAATCACTTTTATTTTTTTCAACAGTTTTATTACCAATGCCTTTTACTTTTGCAAGTTCTTTTACATTTTTAAAACAATTTGTTTTTCTATAAGCAATAATTGCCTCTGCTTTTATAGTTCCGATGCCATTTAAACTACTTAACTCTTTCTTTGAAGCGGTGTTAATATCAACACTTCCAAACAATAAACTAAACCCTAAAATAATCATCACAAATAACTTCATTTAACAACCTTAATTTTTATTTCGAGTAGTATATCAAAATGATTATAAAAAGACAAGTCTAACAAAGCAATATTATTTTTTTAGCTTCTCTTTAAGTATGATTTTCCCGCTCTCAACCCCAGGTTGATTATATGCATCTATGTACATAAACTTAGCACAAATAGAAGTAAGAAGTTCATACTCATACATTAACCCTGCTATTGCTTCTTCATTAACAGCATCTATGGTTATAACATCGCATGGTATATCATTTAAGTTATTTATGGACTCTATAGTTGCATCTGCTTGGCTATTTATAAGAGAAGAAAATTCTAAGCCATCTATATAGTCTAACTCTTCTAATCCTTCAAGTTTTATGTGTGGTATTTTCAAATTACTATAAAAATCATCCACTTTTATCACAGTTACTGTTTTATCCCTTTTTCCTTCTACTATAAGTTGCAAAAAGGAGTGCTGGTCTATTGGTCCAATAATTCCTATAGGTGTAAGACCTTGGGGAGTTTCATTTATATCTATTTTACCTAAACTCTCCCCCCAAAGTTGAATATACCATTTGTTAAAACCTTCAAGCCTTGAAGAGTAAGAAAAGACTACATTTATATTAAATCTATTTTTATACTCTGTAAAAAATCTTGCTTTTTTTAAGAGTCTATGAAAAACATCTTTTTTATTAAAAAATGAGTTATGTGTACTCTTTACTCCACTTAAAAGTTTATCTATATCTAAACCTACCATAGCTAAAGGAAGTAATCCAACAGCACTAAATACAGAAAATCTTCCACCAACATTTTTTGGAATATCAAAAGTTTTTATACTATTTTTATCTGCGTAAGATTTAAGTTTAGAATCGTTTTCTGTAATAATTAAAGTATTATTTTTATCACATTTAACGAGTGAATTTATATACTTAAATATAGAGATAGTCTCTATTGTAGTCCCAGATTTCGAAATAACTACAAAAAGTGTATCTTTTAAATCAACTGCTTCTATTTTTGAGCGTATATCTATAGGATCAGTTGTCTCTAAAAAGTAAAGTTTTTTACTAAGTGTTTTAGAATGTTTTAAAAACTTGTAAATGGCATAAGTTCCAAGCGTACTTCCACCGATGCCAATAACCATAATGTTTTTTTGCTTTACTGACGCGGCATACTCTTTAAATGAGGAAGTATCTTGATATACTAAGTTGTAATAACCAATATCTTTTTTCTCTTTTTCTATCTCGTTAAACAGCTTTGTATCTGAAATGGTTGGGTTAAAATTATTTGTATATTTCATATCTCTTCTTTTTAGTTTCTCTCATGTAAAAAAACTGGAAACCTAGGATTTCCTTTTGAGGTTAAACCATAATATTTAAAGGTTATTATAGCACCAATTTTTGGAGGATTTTTTCTTTGATAATTTTTCAGTCCACTTCCTATCTTTATGACTTGTTTATTATTCATTTTACAAGAGATTGAACCAACTAAGCCTTTATACTTTCCATGACCTTCATTATATCCTACAACAACACACTCTTCATCTATATAACTCTTTACTTTTAGTGCGTCATTATTCCTTTTAGCATAGTAGTTTAAACTCCCATCACGAACGACAACTCCTTCTCCGCCCTTCTCTTCAATAGTTTTTAAAAAAGAGTCTAGATGCTTCTTATCTTTTACTTTTATTTGTTTTATTACTTTAATGTATTTATTAGTTCTAACTATTTTTAGTCGTTCTAAAAGATTGCCTTTAGCATCTGGGACTTCAAAAATATTGTAAGTTAAATTTTTCCAAGCCTCATTGGCTTTTTTTCTATTTACTATCGAAGATACATTTGAAAAGTCACCTCTCTTACTCCAAAGTTCACCATCTAGTTTATTTTTAGGGAAATCTTTTATAAAAAAAGCAGGAGCAGAAAAAACTTTTCCGTTTCGAGATATTAGTTTCTCTCCATCCCAATAGGCTCTAACGCCATCAAGTTTTTCACTCATATACCAAGAAGTCACATCTATATCTGTGCTATATTTATTTAAAAGAAATAGTTCAGGTTTCTGTGCAAAAAGAGATGAAAACAGAAAAATAAGCAAAAATTTCTTCATATTCTTTATATCTTAAGCTTATAAACTTTTACATGTGGATTTGTAAGAACTTGCTCAAAAAGATTTCTGTCATACTCTTCTAAAACCATAAGTTGAATATAAAGTGAATTATATGTTTGCTCATCTACAACTAAAAAAGTTTTATATGTCGACATATAAATTAAGCTTACTGGTGCATTGTAGTTTGTCATTGTTATATTTTTTTGTAACGTACCCCTTTTGTCATAGTAAGTTGTTACAATTCTTTTAACTCCAACCTTTTCTCCTCCTATATTTATAATACCTTGTGCTTTACTTAATGAAACTCCACTCCCAAGTTCGATAGTGTTTTGAGTTTCATTAAAATTTCTACTCATATAGAAAAATGGCTCTCTCTTTTGTTTTCCGTTCATCAGATTTAAATTTGAGAATACCTTTACAGTTGGATAGATGCCAAGCATCTTAAAAGGCAAAAACAAATAAATATCTCTTGTTTTTTTAGGTAATTTTATCTCTGTTGATAAAGAGGCTAAGAAATCATTTGTATCTTTAAAGCCATAGTCTTTTGTCATCTCTTCTATATTTGTTTTTAATCTTACTCGTTTTGATTCTTCTAGGTGTTTATTTTTTTCTCTAATATCAAAAGCTTTCTCTGTATATTCAACATCTAGTCTAGCCATTTTTGCAGCTTTATGCGAAGGATTAGTTAAAACATAACTAACAGGGAAATTCACACTTCCACTATGCTTCCCTCCATCTATTAAAGTTTTCACATCAGCGTAATATCGTATAGGGAAACCATAATCCCACCAAGAAACTACATAGTCTTCTCTATCGGCTATGATTTTTAACTTATTTAACACTTTCACCTCATCAACATTAAAAACTGTTGGAACTTTATACGCATCAATATGCTTATAATTCGGATACAAAATTGCTAAAGTAAAAGCAATAATACTTAAGTATTTTAACTTTTTTGTTGGCATTTTTACTGAGAGTTCTGTGATTAAAAAAGCTACTCCAAAAGCCATTAAAGGAACAGCATATATAGTAAATCTAAGACCACCTGTTAAAGCTAAAAAACCAAGCCCTATCATAGGAAGTCCTAAAATCATAATTCTATGTTTATAAACCAAGTATATATAACCAACAACAGATAAAAGGAGTGTAATAATATGCCCACTTATGCGATTAGCAAATCTTTCAAAAGAGATTTGTCCTGCTTCTCTAACCGTCTGCATAACAGAGTAAAAATGAAGATTTAGTCCATCTTTCGTAGCTACAATAGCATCTTTAAATACATAAGCTTTTAACTTACTCCAAATAGGATTAAAACCACCCGTAGTAAAAAATGCCACTACTGAGATAGCAAAAATAGGATAAATATATTTTTGAAATTTTTCTTGTTTAAAAGCATAAAATAAACCAATGACAATAGGAAAGCGTATAAAACCATCTATATTTAACATAGCAAACATCATAATTGCCAATAGTTTATAATTATAAAGATTTTTTCTATCCCATACCAAAGTATAAAGTAGTATCAAGCCAAAAAATGAGAATTCTAGAGCATAACTTTGTGGATACCACCATCTATATACTAAAATATCTAATGCTGTAATAAGAAGATATTTATTTTCATTTGTTTGAATTGCCAAAATGATAGACCAAAGTAAAAACATTGGAAGGACTACGTTTAACATGTCCGTATCATAATAACCAACCATTGTACGATTATAATAACTCCAAGCAATAGATGCTAAAAGAGCAGCTATAAAACCTAACTCTAAATTATCTATACTTTTGGCAATTAAGACAATTGGAATTACAACTAATGAACCCAAAACCACTGGCATGTAAAACATAATAGTCTCAAAAGAAAATGGAAATATATATGCAAAGAATGCTGTGAGAATAGAAGTAGCAGTAATAATTGGTGAAAGGTCATTATCTTGAGAAACTCCACTAAGTATGTCTCTAGCCCCCTCCGCCCAATAATATCCATCATTTGTATTTATCATAAACTGACCATTAAACATATATGGTTCATATCCACTAAACTGGTAAACCCAAATAAGGCGCATCGCTACTGAGAATGCTAATGCAATAAGTATATAACCTACTGTTAATTTTGTTTGTGATGATATATTATTCAATCTAAATCCTCTAATCTTTTTTCGTAAATATTAATTTCTTGTATTTTATCATGTTTTATGGCACCTTTTAAAAGTAAGTCATATTTTTTTAATAACTCTTTTTTTACTTGAATATTTGGTAATAATTTTTCAAGTGCTTTAACTCTAAACCTATCCATACCCCAAAACTTTATGCTAAGCTGGTCTTCATCTCCACCATATTTTGTAATAAGTTTCTTGTCAATAAGACCTATTTCATATTTAATAGAAACTCGTAACCATAAATCATAATCTTCACAAACTTCTAAGTCTTCATCAAACTCTCCAACATCATTTAATACATCCTTATGAATTAGTGTAGCAGAAGGAGCTATGACACAATGAGAAAGACACTCTTTAAAAATCTTTCCTCCATGTTTATGATATTTTATTGGGATTTTTACTTCTTTATTATTTCTTATCCATTTTTCATCTGTATAACTCATAAAAATATTTTGATTATTTTTGTGAAAGTATAGATGCTCTTGTAGTTTATTTTCATGCCACTCATCATCAGAATCCAAAAATGCCAACCATTCATATTTTGCATTTTTAATACCCAAGTTTCTAGCACTTGAAACTCCTGTATTTTTTTGATAAATATATTTTATATTTGGAAAATCTTGTGTTATTTGTGAAGTTGCATCTGTTGAACCATCATCAATAACTATAACTTCTTTTGGCTGATGAGTTTGAGCATATATAGATGCTAACGCTCTTTTTAAAACTTCATAGCGGTTATAGGTTGGAATGATAACCGTTACATTCATTTACCACTCTTTAATTTCATTATATAAACTATCTCTTTCAACAGGCATAAAACCACTATTTTTTATCTGTGCTACAAAATCTTCTAAGTTTACACCATTAGCACTAGCCGCTCCAGCCGCTGAGTTTATAGACTCTTTTTCTATCGTTCCATCTAGGTCATTTGCTCCAAATTCTTGTGCTAAAAGAGCAAGATTTACTGTACTTGTAACCCAATACGCTTTTATATTAGGTACATTATCTAAAACTAAACGGCTCACTGCCATAGTTTTTAAGATTTCATTTGCACTCATAAAATCTTTAACTTTTAAATAGTTGTTTTCTCTTTGATAAACTAGAGGTATAAAAGCATTAAAACCACCTGTTTTATCTTGAAGTTCTCGTATTCTCATCATATGGTCAATTCTATTTTCTCGACTTTCAACATGACCAAAAAGCATAGTTACATTTGACATTTTGCCTCTAGCATGCCATTTTTCATGTATCTCCAACCATTGAGCCGAAGTCACTTTACCCTTACATATAAAATCACGAACCTTCTCATCAAAGATTTCAGCACCACCACCAGGCATAGAGTCAACACCGTTTTCAACCATAAGGTCTAGTATTTCATCATAACTTTTGTCATATTCTCTTGCTAAAAAATCAACTTCAGCTGCTGTAAGCGCTTTAACATGAAGATGCGGATAAGCGGTTTTTATCTTTTTAAAAATCTCTAAGTACCACTCAAGTCCAGTATTTGGATTATGAGCAGAAACTATGTGAACTTCTTTTGCTCCACGACTCGCAACATCTTTGACAATCTCCATAATCTCATCATGAGTCATTGTGTATTGGTTCGGGTTTTTTCTAGTTGCCGAATACGCACAAAACTTACAAACATCAGCACAAACATTTGTAGGATTTATATGACGATTTATATTAAAGTAAGTTTTTTTACCATGAAGTTCTTTTCGTCTTTCATCTGCCATAACTCCAAGAGTAAAAAAATCCATCTCATATAGCTCAAGAGATTGCTCAAAGTTTAAACGATTCATTTATATAATCCTGTCACTTCCGCCATCTATGGCAACTTGAGCACCTGTTGTTTTAGCAAATGCCTTTCCAGCCATTGCACAAACTAACTCTGCTACATCATTAGAACGAATTTCAGTCTTTAAAACATTATTTGTTTTATATTCTTGGACACTCATTCCATAAGCTTTTGCACGATTGGCTAAAACTTCATCTGTCCAAATTGCAGTATCAAAAACAGCATGAGGATGCAGAGTATTTACTCTAACACCATATTCACCAAATTCAAGTGCCGCAATTCTTGCTAGTTGAGTTTGACCTGCTTTTGCAACAGAGTAAGCAGCCGCTCCTTTTCCTGGTGCTGGGAAGTTTTTAGATGCGACCATAATGATGCTAGCATCTATACCAAGTTTTAAAAATGGTGCTGTTTGTTTTATAAGTTTTTGATGGGAAGTTAGATTTATATTCATACTTTTTTCCCAATTTTCATCACTTAATGTATCAAGGTTTTCACTTGGAGTAAAAATACCTGCATTACTTACAACTATATCAATCCCTCCAAAACTTTTAACAGCAACTTCTATAGCATTTTTTATATCAGAACTTGAAGTTAAATCGCACTTCACACCTTTAGCATCAGCCTTATTAAATATCTGCTCTACCTCAGGATTTATATCAAGAACAACTACTGCCGCACCTTTAGCATTTAGCATCTGTGCAATAGAGCGACCAATACCACTAGCTCCACCAGTTACAAGTGCAACTTTTCCCCCAAATTCAAGAGAATTTCCACTCTTTTTTAGTTTAGCTTGTTCTAAGCTCCAATACTCAACTTCAAATATTTTTGCCGCACTTAAAGCTTTATATCCACCTAATTTCTCAGCCTTTAAAATTGCTTCAAACGAATGCTCATTTATATCTTTAATAATATTTGCTTCTTTTGCATTTTTACCAAAAGAGAGGCTTCCATTGTTTTTTAATATTGCAAAATTTGGAGCTGGATTTAAAAGAGTTTCATCAGTTTTATTTTCTTCAAAATACTTTTTATAATCCTCAACGAAATAAGCTAAATCAATCTTAGCACCATCTCTTAATATTACTGGAATTCTTTTTGTTCTTATAACATGATCAGGAGTTAAAGGACCCTGCGTTGCTATTTTTTCTATATCTTGTTTCGAGAAGTTTATCGCTTCATTTGAATCGTTTAATATAGAAATAGTTGCATGTTTTTTAAGTTTTGATACTTCTCGTCTTATATTTGCTAATTCTAAAATCCCAATAGTAGTTTTATCATCAGTTACATTTATAACTGCACCATTTTGAGCCAAATATTTCTCAGCCTTATCAACTAACTCTATGGTTTTTTCATAAGACTTTTGTGCGTTATCGTTAAAAGTAAAAAGACCATGATTCATAAGAACCATACCTTCTAACTGAGACCAATCAACATCTCTAGTCATATCATAAATCAATTTTGCAAGAACGAACCCTGGCATAATATAAGGAATAATTAGAACTTTATCTCCATAAAGTTCTTTTATTTTATCTTCGCCACCTTTTGTATTTGTAATAGTCACAACAGCGTCTGTATGAGTATGGTCAACAAATTTAAAAGGGATAATAGCATGAAGAATAGCTTCAACAGAAGGGTTTGGAGCAGATGGGTTTGTCATAGCAAGTCTTTGATACTTAACCATATCTGGGTCGTTTAACTCTTCTAATTTCGCCATTTTAAGTAACATTTCCATCTTAACAGGAGCAAAACCTTCAGCTTCAATAGTTGCTAAATCCCAACCACTTCCCTTTACATAAAGTATCTCTTCTTCATCACCAAAAAGATTTATAGCAGTCGATTTCACAGAAGTATTTCCACCACCATGTAAAACTAAAGAGCTATCTTGTCCTAAAAGTCTTGATGTATAAACTCTTAAATCTAAATCTGTTTTGTACTTTTTTGCTTCGTTATTATTCCATAAACTTTTCATAATTATGCCTTCTTAAATTTTTTATTTATCTCACTAAAGTTTGCTTTACAAACTCCTTTGTCCGTTATAAGTCCAGTTATAAGTCTTGCTGGTGTAACATCAAACCCATAATTTATTGCAGGTGAATCTTTTGGAGTGATTAAAACTTCTCTTACAACTCCAGAAGCATCTATACCTTTCATATACTTAACTTCATCTTCACTTCTTAGCTCTATAGGAATCTCTTTCATTCCATCTCTTATATCAAAGTCAAAGGTAGATGCTGGGATAGCTACATAAAAAGGAACGCCATTATCTTTTGCAGCAAGTGCCTTTAAATATGTTCCTATTTTATTTGCCACATCGCCATTTGCACTTACTCTATCAGCACCTGTGATAACCATATCAACTTCACCTATTTGCATAAGATGTCCACCTGTATTATCTGCAATAATTGTATGATTAACTTTACTTTGAGTTAGCTCCCAAGCAGTTAAAGATGCTCCTTGATTTCTAGGTCTTGTTTCATCTACCCAAACATGAACATCTATCCCTCTTTTTTGTGCTTCATATATTGGAGCTAAAGCAGTTCCTTCATCTATGACTGCTAACCAACCAGCATTGCAGTGAGTCAAAATATTTATCTTAGTTTTACTTTTTTTCTTTAAAATTTCTTCAATTATGTCAGCACCATGTTTTGCGATATTTTGACTTTCTTTTGCTTCTTCATCATTGAGTTCTATGGCATATTTTTTAGCATCTGCAACTAAGTTAGTTGAATTTTTTAAAAGCTCCATCATCTTATCAACTGCCCACATAAGGTTTACTGCCGTTGGTCGAGAATCTCTAATGAGTTTTGCTTTTTCTTTTAACTTTTCATAGCCCAAATTTTCCACTTCCATAGATGCAGTATAGATGCCAAAAGCTGCAACACTTCCTATAACCCCAGCACCACGAACTGTCATATTTTTTATCGCTTCAACAATTCCATCAGTAGTTTTTAAAACTTTTGTTACATATTCAAAGGGAAGTTTTCTCTGGTCGATAACTTCTAAAAAGTTATCATCATTTAGCCATAAGGCTCTATATTTACCCTGCAATTATTATCTCCAATATATCTTCAATACTATCTATTTTTTCATATTTGATAACAAATTCTCTAGCTATTTTTAAAACTAAAGCCTCAGCATCTAAGCGTAATTTTTGATTTTCTATACCTCGAATCTCAGCAACACCAGCAACACCAAAAACTCGTCTTGCCATCTTACAACCTGCAAAGCCTACGCTATCTCTTAGTATCTCTTTTAAAAACTTTTCTCTATATTTTGAGGCTGTATTAGCATCTATGTATCCATCTATAAGTAAAGCAGAATCACTCTGAACTTCCCATAGTTTCAAAAATTTCTTATTAAAAAGTTCTAAAACTTCTTTTATCATTTGAAGAAGGTATTTTTTAAAATCCTCATCTTTTGTTACAACACTATGACGAATATAGTTATTTACAAGATTTGCCAAAAGTGCACCAATATCAAAACCAAAAGGTCCAACAAAAGCAAACTCTGGGTCTATTACAAATGTTTCTTTATCATTTAACATCACCGAACCAGTATGTAAATCTCCATGAATCAAAGCATCTGAAGCTGTCATAAACTTGTACTTTAAATCTAATACTTTTACCTTAAACTCCATGTCTAAAAAAAGTTTTTTTGCTAGTGGATTGTTTTTTACATTCTCTTCATCATTAGTTTCATTTTGCATAAAAGCAAAAGTAAATACAAAATCTTCTGTAAGTTTGCAAAGCTCACTGTTTGCATTAAACTCATATACAAGTTCTCTTTTTTGCGTTGAGTCTAAACAAAGAGATGAAGTTTTAAAAAGTGTGTTTGCTAAGTAGGTAGAAATATGCTCACTAAAATTTGGATATTTAACTCTTGATGTAAGTCCATCTCTTAAGATGCTATGAGAATCAAGAAACTCCATCACTACGATGGACATATCTTCACTTGCATGGTAAATTTTAGGAATAACACTAGTTACAATATTTTTAAATTTTAAAAGTGCTCTTATTTCAAAAGTCATTCTTTGGCGTGAAAGAGCAAACTCTTCACCTACGCATCTAAGGTAAGGAACAGCCTGTTTAACTATAAGTGCTTTTTTTGGGTTTGAGATTGAACTAACGAGATAGACATAATTTAAGTTGCCATTTCCTATCTCTTTTGCTTCTAAATCATCACCACAAAAGTAGTCCATAACCTCATCAACATCTTTTAGATACGATATAACACTTTTTACATCTAACTCTTTATACTCCATCTCTATCTCCCAAGAATTACTTTAGTTTTTTAAATAACTCCAAAGAATCTAGCTTTTCCCAAGGATAATCACTTTGACCAACTTGACCACGAGCAGCTACATCTGCATAAAGAAAAGTTTCTTTGCTTGGTTTATCAAGAGCAAATTTTTCTGTAATCCAGTTTGGAGTTAATGAAAAATTTTCACTTACAAAAGTTGATAATTTATCATCGTCTATGCCTTCACAAACTGTTCCGTAAGTATCAACAGAAACAGAAGTAGGTTTAGCAACACCTATCGCATAAGAAAGTTGAACTGAACACTTTTTAGCAAATCCAGAAGCAACAATATGTTTGGCAACCCATCTAGCTGCATAAAGTCCACTTCTATCAACTTTTGTATAATCTTTTGAAGATTGAGCTCCGCCACCTATTGGAGAGTAACCACCAAAACTATCAACTATAAGTTTTCTACCAGTTAATCCACTATCATGAAGTGGAGAGTGACTTACATATCTTCCAGTTGGATTCAAGTGAACTATTGTTGTTTTAGGATCATAAAGTTCTGTTGGAAGCCCAGAGTCATCTATGAGACCTTGAAGAAGTTCTCTAACCTCTGCTATATCCATATTTTCATTTGAAGGAGCAGAAACAACAATAGTGTGTATTGATTGCGGTTTACAATTTTCAAAATTTTCTTTATTCCCATAGTCAAGTGTAACTTGTGTTTTTATGTCAACTCCAAGTTTATGATTATGTTTTAGTGCGTAGTGATAAACTTTATCAGATAAAATTCTTGCATAAGTAATAGCCGCTGGCATATAATCAGCCGTTTCATTTGAAGCATAACCGAACATGATTCCTTGATCGCCTGCACCAGTTTCGCCGTCTTCTTGGTCAACACCTTGGTTAATATCTGGAGATTGAGAGTTAAGTAAGATTTGAACTTTTACATCCTCAGGGTAAAGACATTGCTCTCTTGTAAAAGCACTTTTTCCATCATAACCAATGTTTATAAGAGCATCTTTAACGATTTGCTCATAATCTGCATCACTAAAATTAGCTTTTGAAGTAACTTCTCCACCAACTATTACATGTTTTCCAGCTACAAAAACTTCACTAGCAACTCTACTTTTAGAATCTTTAATAATTAGTGCATCGACTATGCTGTCAGATATGATATCTGCACACTTATCTGGGTGACCTGGGGCTACTACTTCACTTGTGAATAAATACATTTTTTTTCCTAAATTGTTATCAGTTAAAAGAGATGTCTCTCTTAAAACTAGTTTGAAAAACTACCTTTAATTTTGACTATAAGCCAGGTGCCTTCCACATTGAAGTCGTGATATTATCATCAACTAACTTTAGTTGCGCTTCATAAGCTTTACTAAACTTTTTTTTTATCTCATCATACAGTTTTTTATTTTCTTTATTTGGTTCATAAGTTTTATCCCAAACAACCAAGTCTTTGGCGGCTTGTGTTATTGACTCATATATGCCTGCACCCACACCTGCCGCCATTGCAGCTCCTAGTGCAGTTGCTTCTGTTACTTTAGGTATTTGAACTTGACAGCCTGTTACATCTGCCAGTATTTGCGACCATAAAGCACCTTTAGATGCCCCTCCGGCAAAAACTATTTTCTCTATCTCTATATTTGTAAATTCTTTAATTTTTTCTAAATTTATTGCACTTACAATACAAGCATTTTCTTGTAAACTTCTAAACATTGAAGCACGATTACAGATGCTAGCATCTAGACTAAGGTTTAAAAAACTTGGAGCTGCGTGATACCATTTTCCATACTTCATAGCATCTGAAAATATTGGTAAAATTCCATAAGACCCAACAGGAACTTTTGCTGCTTTTTCTTCCAAAACAGAGTAAGCATCTATGCCTCGTTCTTGCGCTTCTTGTTTTTCCATCTCACAAAAAGCATCTCTAAACCATCTCATAACTAAACCACTAAAAAAAGTTATACCTTCTGCTTGTGATTGATTTTTTACAACATGAGGGTTTACTCTTATACCCATATCTGATGGAGGAGGAGTAGAGCTAGGAATATTTACAACTTGTTGCCAAAATGAACCACCTAAAACTGCTACTTGACCTAACTCGACAACGCCTAGTCCAGCACTTCCAAGTTGAACATCTCCACCACCCATAACTACTTTAGTTTTTCTTGATAATCCTGTTAATTTAGAAGCTTGTTCACTCACACTTCCCATCAAAGTTCCAACTTCTAAAACTGGAGGAAAGATATCATTTTTTATTCCAACTTTTGTAGCCATATCACTTACCCAGTCACGGTTTTCTAGAGAAAAAATTCCTGTCGTTCCACCATTACTTGGATCAGTTGCAATAACTCCGCTTAACTTTGCTAAAATCCAATCTCCAATCATAGAGATATTTGCTACTTTTTCATAAACTTTAGGTTTATTATTTTTAAGCCACATAATTCTAGGTAAAGCACCTAGAGCAAAAGTTTGTCCTGATAAATTGTAAAACTCTTGTTCTACGCCAGAAAATGTCTCTTTTAAATATTTAACTTCTTTGTCAGCTCTTGCATCTACATTTGCAACTGCCCAAAGCTCATTTCCATTTTCATCATAAAGAACAATACCTTCTCGCATACTTGTGGCACTTAGGGCAACTATATCTTCACTTTTTATCTTGGCATCTAAAATTGCATTTTTTATACACCAAACTACTAATTCAAAGTTTTTATCAAAATCAAAACTCATAGAGTTTGGCACGCCCTCTTCTTCTAAGTGAGTCCACTCTTTTTGAGCTACACTAATTTGATTTCCCACTGTATCAAAGATAACTGCTCGAACACTTCCTGTTCCAGCATCTATTGCCATTAAGTAGCTCAAAACTTATCCTAATATTTCTAGTTCATCACTATATTTTTTATCACAATATGGCTCAAAAGAAGATTTGTAAGTCGCATAATGCTCTGTACTTTTATGTCCATCAAGAGCAGCTTCATCTCTCCATGACTCAACAGCCATAAATTTTTTAGGATTATTTTCATATACAAAAATATCGTAAAAAATACATCCATCTTCTACTTTACTGGGTGCTACCATCGCTGTTAAAAGCTCCTTCATCTTAGATTCACTACCTTCTTTTGCTATAAATGTTACTCTTTTTGTTATTGTTGACATTCTTTAAATTCCTTAATTATATTTTTAGATATTATATCTCTTATAATGCAATTAAGTCAACAAGTGTTACCACTTGTTACTCTTTAATAATATAAAATAAACATCTATATCTTACCATGCACTAAATAAAACTAAAATATACTAATATTGATTATTACAAAAAAAGGAAATAATAATGAGTAGTATAAAAAAAGTAATTTTAGGTCTGTTTTTAGTTCTTTTCATAACTGGATGTATGGAAGCAACAGAAGATGAAACTATAAACGGATATAAACTTCCTCCCCAACCAGATGAAACTTTAAACAACTCTACACTTCTTGGAATAGACAGTAATAACAATGGGGTTAGGGATGATGTGGAGATATGGGTTATAAAAAAATATGCAAAAGCAGATTACCCTAAAATCAAAACAGGAATTGCAATGCAATGGGGAGCAACTGCACAACAGGTTATACAAAACCCGCAAACTGCTTATGCAGATAAAAAGTATATGCTTATAAATCGTGCTCAGGATTGTGAAAGTTATGCTTATTATCAAAAATTGAAAAAAGTTGGTCATTACAGTATAGATAACGATATTTTTAATGAGGAATATGTAGATAAAGTATTTAATACAAAAGAGCGTATAAAAGCATATTATCTTTTTAATGCAAATTTAGCAGGTCATATGTATGGAGCTACTATGAGTCACCCTTCAAAATGTGATTTTGATATAGATGCGATTAAAGAGTAGAAGATGAAAAAATTATTTTTTACAACACTGAAGGTATGGAAGATATCTACGACAAGATGATAAAGATGATAGCATCTATACCTTCACAGCTTACAGAGCTTATAATCATCGAGCATATGACAGGTTTAGAAAAACCTCATTGACATATCTAGTGTAGAGTGTTACCACTTGTTACTCTGTTAATAATATAAGATAAACATTTATATCTTAATGCACTAAATAAAACTAAAAGATACTATTATCAATTATTGCAAAAAAAAGGAAATAATCATGAGTAGTATAAAAAAAGTAATTTTAGGTCTGTTTTTAGTTCTTTTTATAACTGGATGTATGGACGCAACAGAAGATGAAACTATAAACGGATATAAACTTCCTCCCCAACCAGATGAAGCTCTTAATAACTCTACACTGCTTGGAATAGACTCTAATGATAATGGTGTTAGAGATGATGTGGAGATATTTATAGTAAAAAAATATGCAACAGATCATAAGATTGTAACTGAGATAGGTTTTCAGCTTGCTAGTGCATATCAGCAGATTTTAGATAATCCTTTGGATACTGAAGCTAATCATGCCGCTCTTGATGCTGCTTCTGATTGTAATTTTTATTTTAATTTTTATGCTAAATATTATGGTGATCCAGTTTTGCTAGATAGCTATCTAGGTAAAGACTTTAAGAATTTACAATTAAATAGAAAGTCAAGAGTTAAAGCTTATCTAGAATATGACGCAGAGCTTAGCGGTGGAGTGTATGAGTCTACTAAGTCAGATAAGCTTAAAGAAAAGTGTAACTTCGATGTTGCATCTTTACTTGGAGGCAACTAATGAAAAAGTATATGATTTTAATCTTTTTATTGTTTGTTTCATTGTCTCTTCAAGCGAATACACCCAAGATAAATGAGTGTATTAATGATATATATTTTGCTAATAGCATTATGACAAGTGAAGAAGATGCAAAATATAAATTAAGATTGATTGAAAAAAATATTCTCTTAGAAAAATATGATGGTAATGTAACAAAGATGAAAAAAGAACTAAACTTTAAAACATCATACAACCAAACTCATGGATATTATGGAGATATATATGATACATATATGCTTCTGTCTCTTGAAGAAGATGGCTGGGATACTTATACAACAATTATGAAGTTAGTTCTAACAAGAGGACTTAGTAAAGCAACTAATCTTGCTGGAAAAATAGCAAAATTATCAAAAAAAGAAAAAGAACTATTTGATAAAATTGTAGATGATTTAGGAGGTACAAACTATCTTGATATATATAGTGTTGATAGAAGTATTGATTTATCTAAACAAATTAATGATTACAAAAAGAGTATTAGACTAGGGCATGGTATTATAATCGTTGCACATGGGAAAGGTGATATCTTTACGGCTAAAGCATATGAAGATATGTTAAAGCCAGAAGGAAATAGAGATAATGCATGGTTAGAAGATTATATAAGTTGGATGAGTGTAGGCTCGCCAACAAGAGAAGCTAGAGGGTTCCACCCATATATAAATTTTGATAATGATAAAGTGGCAGATCAAGGTACATTAGATGCAACAACAAATCCAAATAGATCATACATGCTTAATGCTGTTAATGAATATACTGAAAATAGTTCTGATATGCAGTTTCATGCATTTGATTATTATATGGGTCAAAATATATCATTTGAAGATGGATACGGACGAAGAGACATATCTACAGATATAGGTAAAAAAGTGATTATGGACTTTTTAAGTAGTTCTATTAAAAAACATAAAAATGCATCCTCACAATGGGCAACAGACCAAGAAATAGAAAAAGGTACAAAAAATTATCGTATAACTGTAAAACATTTACATGATCCTAATGTAGTTATGAGTGAAGATGTCTATCCATTTGCAGTAGCTAAAAAACTCTATCATGTTACAGACAACACAGGTGGAAACGGTTGGGTAAAAGCTAGTTGTGGAGGTAGTGAAGTTTTTGATGATTGGACAGATAAAACAGAGAATGAATTTTATAAACTAGAAGGAACTGACCCTGTAGAGTATATAGAATCTGATTGTGATATATCACAAATACCAACTCCCAAAAGAGGAGTAGTAAATGTCCAACTAACTTGGAGTGATAGTAATACAGATATGAACCTGGAAGTAGATATGCCCTTTGGAAGCAAAGATATAGAAAATGTATGCCTTCCTATAGAACACTTTAGTGTGCTTAAGCAAGAAGATGTAGAAGTAGGAGTATATAAAGTATTTGTAAGAAACACTCAAGGTTTTACCCCAAGTACAATCCCACAAGAAGTTCACTTAGCTATAGATACACCATCTAGTGCAGTAACATTTGATTTTAATATTACTGCAGTAGATATGTTAAACCTAGGACATGTGGCAGATATAGTAATTTCTGAAAAAAAAGAGGTTACATTTGTTTCAAAAAGAACAAGCAACCCTCCTAAAGTAACTCACTATGCAAGAGATGATGGAAGTAGTAGAAGTTACACTACTTATATCCAACAATATGTGTACAAAATAATCTCAAGACTAAAACAAGGATTACTAGGACCTTTAAGTAATGCAGAAGTAAATATATATGATGCTAACAATACAGATGACTCTCTGTATACCACAAGAACCACAGGAGGAAATAGTGCACTAACCGCAGGAGTTATCCACTTTCCAAGTGATGTACTAAATACCCTAAAAGATGATAAGTATTATGTAGTATCTATATTTGGAGGAGATGATATAGATGTTAATGATGATGGAGTGGTAGATGCAAGCTCTACTCCAAATGGTGGAACTATAAGAGCTATCATAAAAGGTAACAAACTAAAAAGAGATAACTTTAAAGTAAATATCCTAAGTGAAGCCATATACCAACTTTCAAAAGATATTTTAAATCAAGATACAACAAGCATATCTCAAAGAATAGAAAATCTCACAAAAAGACTTCTTCTTAAAGATATAGATGGTAACAATATAATAAATTATGAAGATATACTCTATTGGTTACCTATGTACAATAAAAATAAACTACTCAAAGATTATAATTCAAACTATGAACCAGTAGTCCAAAAGATATATAAAGATGAAGATATATATGATGATGTATATGCAATAGCTTATGAAATATTCCTAAACCCACAAACTTTACATGTAAAAGAAAACTCAATCAAAGATACCATCGTAGGAGAAATACATGTAGCCCTCCTTGAAAATAATGCAACTTTTAGTATACAAGGAGATGGAAGTAATAAGTTTAGCATAGATGATGAAGGTGTTGTAAGAGTAGAAAAGGGAGTAGTTTTAGATTATGAGAGTAAAAATATATATGATTTTAACCTAAGTGTTACAACAGATACCCAAACACTTTCAGTAACATTGAGAATAAAAATAGACAATGAATTAGATGCACCAGAACTCTCAGGCTCTGCAAGTTACATAGATGAAAATAGTGAAGAAGACACTTATGTAGGAAAACTACATGTAAACAAAGGACTAAGTGAAATAATAACAATAGAACTCCAAGGAGATGGAAATGAAAACTTTAAAATAAATAACATAGGAGTCATCTCAGTAACTAAAGATGCCCTTCTTGATTATGAGAGTAAAAGAGTTTATGACTTTAAAGTAGTAGCAAGCAATGAGCAAGGAAAAAGTCTACCTACAAGTGTGTATGTGTATCTTAATAATCTTTTAGATGCCCCAACGCTTCAACCTATAAGTTTAAAAACAAAAGAAAATAGCTCAATAGGTACACAAATTGGAACTTTAAGCATGACTAGTGAGGGAGATATAGAGTCCATAAGTTTAAGTGGAGAAGGAAATGAAGACTTTAGTGTAGATCTAAATGGTACTATTAGCGTAGCAAAAACATTAAATTACTCAACAAAAAGTAACTATGCTTTACAAGCTGTTGCAACAAATGCTTATGGAAGTAGTAAAAGTGTTAGTGTATCTATAAAAATAATAGGTACTATTAAACCTTTTTTACTTGGTAGTTACACTTCTAGTTATGCTAATGGTGTAACCCTCTCAAAAGATGGAACTGTAGCGTTTGTGACAGATGGCGGGTATGGTTTACAAATTATAGATGTTTCAAACCCAAGGTCTCCTTTACGCTTAGTTCGTTACCGTACTCCTGGTAGGACTCAAGGTGTAACTCTCTCAAAAGATGGAACAGTAGCGTTTGTGCTAGATGAGAGTACTGGTTTAGAAATCATAGATGTTTCAAACCCAAGGTCTCCTTTTTACTTAGTTCGTTACGATACTCCTGGTGAGGCACGAGGTGTAACCCTCTCAAAAGATGGAACTGTAGCGTTTGTGGCAGATGGCGGATATGGTTTACAAATCATAGATGTTACAAACCCAAGTTCTCCTTTACTCTTAGGTAGTTACGATATTCCTTATTATGTTACAGATGTAACCCTCTCAAAAGATGGAACTGCAGCGTTTGTGGTAGCAGGCTCTCGTGGTTTACAAATCATAGATGTTTCAAACCCAAGGTCTCCTTCACTCTTAGGTAGTTACGATACTCCTGGTCATGCTTTAGGTGTAACCCTCTCAAAAGATGGAACTGTAGCGTTTGTGGCAGATTATAATAGTTTACAAATCATAGATGTTTCAAAACCAAGTTCTCCTGCACTCTTAGGTAGTTACGATACTCCTGGTGAGGCACGAGGTGTAACCCTCTCAAAAGATGGAACTGTAGCATTTGTGGTAGATGGCCCTAGTGGTTTACAAATCATAGATGTTTCAAACACAAGTTCTCCTTCACTCTTAGGTAGTTACGATACTCCTGGTCATGCTTGGAATGTAACCCTCTCAAAAGATGGAACTGTAGCGTTTGTGGCAGATGGGGATAGTTTACAAATCATAGATGTTTCATTTTCGATTAAATGATAGAGTCTTTTACATGTAGGGATGTTCCTTGCATGTAAAGATTAGCAGGGTCAGGTATTTATTATAAATACGACCTTTTACTCAATCCACGATGTAAACTAATCATATTTTTACCCTCCAAGAAGGTATGGAAGATATCTTCCATGCCTCCACAACTTACAGAGCTTATAATCATAGAACATAAACATCTATATCTTAATGCACAAAAAAGGAAATAATCATGAGTAGTATAAAAAAAGTAATTTTAGGTCTGTTTTTAGTTCTTTTTATAACTGGATGTATGGAAGCAACAGTATATAAAAATATAAACGGATATAAACTTCCTCCCCAGCCAGATGAAACTTTAAACAACTCAACACTTCTCGGGATAGACTCTAATGATAATGGTGTTAGGGATGATGTGGAGATATTTATAGTAAAAAAATATGCAATAGATCAGAAGATTTTAGATAATCCTTTGGATACTGAAGCTAATCATGCCGCTCTTGATGCTGCTTATGATTGTAATAAGTATTTTAAAAGAAGTGCTAAAACTTTTGGTGACCCAGTTTTGATAGACCGCTATATAAGTAAAGACTTTAAGAATCTACAACTAAACAGAAAATCAAGAGTTAAAGCTTATCTAGAATATGATGCATAACTTAGCGGTGGAGTGTATGAGTCTACTAAGTATGATAAGCTTAAAGAAAAGTGTAACTTCGATGTTGCATCTTTACTTGGAGGCAACTAATGAAAAAGTAAACGAGTGTATTAATGATGTCTATTTTGCCAATAGTATTATGACAAGTAAAGAAGAAGCAAAGATAAAATTGTAGATGATTTAGGAGGTACAAACTATCTTGATATGTATAGTGTTGATAGAAGTATTGATTTATCTAAACAAATTAATGATTATAAAAAGATAAAAAAAGTAAATTACCACTGCATCCCAATATTCAAATTAATGTTGATACAAGATATTTGGGAATAAAAAAGATACACAATAATACCCTTATTCCAAAGAAAAAAAGTAAGTTAAACCCATTAAGTCATGAAGATAAAAAAGATAATAAAATATTCGCCTCAAAGCGTATATTTGTAGAACATGTTATAGGTGTACTAAAACAATTTCGTATTCTCTCTGAAGTATATCGAAATAGAAGAAAAAGATTTGGCTTACGATTTAACTTGATTGCTGGTATTTATAACTTTGAGTTAAAGTTGAAGGATAATAAGTGACTTTTGAAAGAAGTCTAATATTAAAAAAGTGTCAAGCAGTAGCCTTAATAAGTCAATTTATTACATTTTTCTTGTTTTTAGTATAGAATACTTATAATCATAAAAAATTATTAGGCATAAACCTTTGGATATATTACTACAAATAGAAGATATCATCGAAAAAAATGGTTCAGATTTTGAACTTTCAAAACTCTTTAAAGCTTATATAAAAGAGTATAAAAATTCTTTGCCTGAGCTTTTTGAAAATTCTCAAGGTAAAGATTTCCTAGTTAAACATACAAAAAAACTAGACTCTATTATTTCTTTAATGTATAAAACTATTTTAAGAAGAGTTTTTGGGAACTACTTACCTATGAGAAGTTCTATCCCCATAGCAATTGTGGCTCTTGGAAGTTATGGAAGAGAGCAACTCTGTGTTCATAGCGATATAGACCTTCTTATAGTTTATGAAGATGTTGAAGGCTTTAACACTCAACTCATCATAGAAAAACTTTTTTATCTCGCTCTTGATTCTGGTTTAAAATTAGGACATAGAGTCCATCTTACAAGCGATTTATTTAAAGCCTCTAATGAAGATATAACTATAAGAACATCTCTAATGGAGTCCCGTTTAATCACAGGCTCACCATTTACTTGGCACGCAACGCAAAAAGAACTCACAAAAATCAGACTTTTTAAACAAAAAGAGTTCATTTTAGCAAAGGTAGAAGAGGCTCAAATAAGACGCAAGAAATACCCAACATCTATGCAGCCAAATATAAAAGAAAGTGTTGGAGGACTTAGAGACACTCAGCTTTTAATTTGGGTAGCTCAAACTATATACGGCGTTGAAAATTTACGAGATTTAAGTCAAACACTTTTTTCTGATGAAGAGTATAAAGAGTATAGAATAGCATTAGAACTTTTATATCGAGTTAGAAGTGCGCTTCACCTAATTGCACATAAACAAGAAGATAAACTTATATTGGAACTCATGCCTCAAGTTTCTAAGATGCTAGGCTTTAAAACTGAGCTTAAAATGCTCACAAAAGTTTTACAAGCACAGTGGCGAATAAGTAATTTTACACAAATATTTGTTAAAAAAATGATACATCCCTACATAGCAGATATGAGTTATGTTAAAAAATTTAAAAAAAACAGGCTAAGTAAAGGCTTATACCTTCTTGATAATAGACTTTATGCTTCTTTCAATCTTCAAATACAACCTATTAATGATATTTTAGAACTTCTAATTGCCCTTCCTGACGAACCTTACCATTTTGACGCAGGATTTTTAAATCAACTAACATACACAAAGATTCCATATCCACTTTCAAATAAAACATATAGCCTAATAAAAGAACTACTAAAAAAAGAGCATATTTACTGTTTTTTAAAACTTTTTTGGGACGCTGGTATCTTGCATCTACTTTTTTCAAGTTTTAGAAAAGTTCTTCATCTTCCGCAATTTGACGGCTATCATCACTATCCTGTTGATATTCATTCTATTAAGTCAGTAGAATCCTTAGAAAATATAAAAGAGCCTTTTATCAAAGAGTTACACAATGAACTATCTATCGATGAAAAACTATTACTAAAAATAGTTATACTTCTTCATGATACAGGAAAAGGTAGAAAACAAGACCATAGTGAAGTTGGTGCAAAACTCATACTACCATTTACAACAAAGTTGCATCTAAGGGCAGACCTAATTGAACGAGCAGTTTTACTAGTTAAAAATCATGTTCTTATGAGCAATATTGCTTTTAAAGAAAATATTCACAACGAAAAAACTCTATATAAATTTATGTCAAGTGTTAAAGATATAAAAAATCTAAAACTACTTTACATTTTAACTTATGCAGATATAAATGGCGTTAGTGAAGCTACTTATAACTCATTTAATTCTAAGTTACTTCATGATTTGTATACAAGTGCTTTAGAAATTTCACAAAATAGCGATCGTATTACAGATGCTTCTAAAAGAAATACTATTGAGAAAAGAGTGAAAAATTCTAAAGAATTTAAAGAGCTTCCAAAATCTTTACAAACAAAACTGCTTCGTGTTGAATCAAATCTGTTTTTCTTTAAACACACTATACTTGACCTTGTAAGAATTGCAAAAAAAGCAAAAGACACTTCGGATTATTCTTACCTTATTCATAGAGAAAACTCTTTAAGTATTGAGATATATAGAAGAGTTCCTTTAAATGTTGGTTATCTTTTAGCAACACTCAGTCATCTTGATGTTGCATCTATGGAAATTTTTACACTTTTTGATGATTTAAAATATTTTAAAATAGAGTTTATTAAAAATGTAGATGGAGATGAACTGAGAGAAGTTCAAGAGTTAGTTAAAAAAGTTTTTGACATGAAAAGGATAGTCAAACTAAAAGAGATAACTATCAAAAGAGAAGAAATTATTGTTGATTGTGAACATTCACTAACACATGCAGAAGTAAAAGTAAATACTAAAAATCAAATCGGTCTTTTGGCATACATCATGGACACATTTGAGAAACTTGACATAAATATTGTAACAGCAAAGATTCACTCAACTAAACATAAAGTTCGAGATAGCTTTTTAATGGAAAAACAAAATGATATATGCAATAATGTCGATAAAATATATGAACTACTAACTAAGGACTCAAAATAATGTGCGGAATTGTTGGATACCTAGGCGAAAAAAATACTAAAGAAATTTTACTTGATGGACTTAAAGAATTAGAATATAGAGGTTATGATTCAGCAGGAATTGCAGTTTTACAAAATGGAGAATTTTCAAACTATAAAGCCATAGGAAAACTTGTAAACCTTGAAGAAAAAACAAAAGATTTTATTACAAAAGGTTTTGCAGTTGGGATAGGACACACTAGATGGGCAACACATGGAAAACCAACTGAACTTAACGCACATCCCCATCTTGGAGAGAGTTCTTATGTTGTTCATAATGGTATTATAGAAAATTATGCAGAGTTAAAAAAAGAGCTTATTGCAGATGATGTTTGCTTTTTAAGTCAAACTGATACAGAAGTTATAGTTCATCAATTTGAAAAAAATCTAAAATTTAGCACTAATGCTTTTGAAGCTTTCAATAAAACAATAAATGAGCTAGATGGTGCTTACGCTATTTTACTTACAACTAAATCAGAACCACAAACTATCTTTTTTGCAAAGCGTGGTTCTCCAATGCTATTTGGTGTTAACAATGAAGGTGAAAAATATTTTGCATCTTCTGATACTCCTCTTATTGGTCACGCAAAAGAAGTGAACTATTTTGAAGATGGCGACTACGGTTATGTTAGTAAAAATGAAATTGTTATTTTAGATAAAAATTCAAAGCAAATAAAACCTATTTATATCGAACTTTCTAAAAACAAACTTTCTGCGCAAAAAGATGGGTATAGATTTTTCATGGAAAAAGAGATTTATGAGCAAAGTGCTGTTATTTTAGATACATTAATGGGACGACTTAGTGATGATGAAATCATTTTTGATGAGCTTGATAACAATATTTTTGAAGGGATAAATGAGATAAAACTTTGTGCTTGTGGAACTTCTTACCATTCAGCTTTGAGTGCTTCATATCTTTTTGAAAGATACGCAAAAATCAGAACTTCCGTTGAAATCGCAAGTGAGTTTAGATATAGAGAACCGATAATGGAGAAAGACACTCTTTTTATTGTAATATCACAAAGTGGAGAAACAGCAGACACTTTAGAAACCTTAAAAATGGCAAAAAATGCTGGTTTAAAAACTTTAGTAATTTGTAATGTTGATAATTCTTCAATGGTTAGACTCGCTGATGCCACTATTTTAACTCGCGCGGGGATTGAAAAGGGTGTGGCATCTACAAAAGCTTTTGCAACTCAAGTTACAATATTTTGGATGATGAGTCTTTATATTGCAAAAATAAAGAATTCTCTTAAATCTGAAGAAATAACAAGACAAATATCACTTTTAAGAGAAATTCCTGCATCTCTAAAAGTAAGTAATGAGATGCATGAAAAACTAAAAAGACTTTCAAAACGATACCTTCACGGACATGGTTTTTTCTTTATTGGTCGAGATATATTTTATCCACTAGCACTTGAAGGGGCATTAAAACTAAAAGAAATTTCATACCTTCATGCTGAGGGTTATCCATCTGGAGAGATGAAACATGGTCCTATCGCACTCGCAGACCCTGAACTTTTTACTATTGCCCTACTTCCTGAACATTTACACTACGAGAAATCAAAAAGTAATGTTGAAGAGTTGAGTGCAAGAGATTCTACCATCTGTGCAATTAGCTCAAAAGAGTTTGATAAGGCTGATGACTTTATTTCTATTTCAAAGTGTACAGACTATATGTTAGAGTTTTTTGAGATGATGGTTGTTGTTCAGCTTTTATCTTTAGAGATTTCCATTAGACTTGGTAATGATGTTGATATGCCACGAAATCTGGCAAAAAGCGTTACTGTTGAATAAGGTTTTAAAACTTTTCAAAAACTTTTCACAGACTTTATAAAGACTTTATTTATTCTTTGTTATGATTAATTAATCTAAAATAAGTGATATTTATATGCAAACAAAGTCAAAACTTCTTCTAATTGTTGCCATGATGCTACTTGCTCTGACAACTGCAACTATTATAAATACTTCTTTAAATTTTCGAGATTTTAGTATAAAAAGTGCAACAGAAAAATCAAAACTTGCCGCTACAATTGTAAAAAATGGACTGACTGCTCATATGGTCAATGGAACAATGGATAGCCGACACTACTTTTTAAATCAGATTTCAACAGGTGATGAAGTAAGTTCTTTGTGGCTTGCTAGAAGTAGTAATGTTATAAAACAATATGGTAAAGGCATGAACTATGAGACAATAAGGGATGCAATAGATCAAGAAGTTTTAACTACCGGAAATAGTGTAGAAAAGATTATTGAAGATGCAAATAAAATATTACTTAGAGTTTCCATACCATATAAAGCGACTATAAACAATGGAGATACAAACTGCTTAAGTTGCCATAATGTGAAAATCGGGGATACGCTAGGTGTTATTAGCATGGAGTTTGATATAAGCAATATGAGAACAAGTGGTATGTTTACAATCTTAAAAATACTTGGTATAAATATACTTTTTTTACTAATTGTACTTTTTCTTTTAAACTATTATATTTCTCCATATATGAAACTATTTTCAAATCTTCAAAATGGGATTAAAAAAGCTTATGTTGGAGATTTTACACATATATTTGAAACTAGTGTAAATGGAGAAGCAAAAGATATTGTCAACCATATGAATACACTATTTTCAAAAATGCAAGAAACTTTTGGAAATATAAAAGAAAATCTAGGGACTATTATTCCGCTAATGAATATGTCAAGTGACAATCCATTAGAACAATCTAAAATAGTTATAAATGAACTTTCAGATGTATATAAATTTAAAAAAACTATAGAACTAGATGCAACAAAATCTGATGTTTATATGAGATTAGTACAAATTTTAAAACTAAAATATAATATAAATAACTTTTCATTGTATGAAGTAAATACTATCACAAATACAAGAACACTTAATTATTCTAGTAATGATAATGTTCTAATTTGTAAAAAAGAGATACAAAATGATGCTTTACTATGTAGAGCCTTTAGAACAAAAAGTATTATTCTCTCAAGCGAATTTCAAGACCTATGCCAGTCATGTATAAAAACAGATGAAAACTACTTGTGTTTCGCATTCTCTATAAATAGTGAAGTTTCTTTAATAATCTCAATAATTGGCAACTCTAAAGAAGACATAAATGATAAACGAACTTATATCTCAAGAATTAAACATTATCTTGAAGCGGCAAAACCTGTTATAAGTAGCCATATCTTGATGGAAAAACTGAAAGATACTTCTCGTAGAGACCCCATGACTGGTCTTAATAATAGAAGATTCTTGGAAGAAATAATAGAACGAATTATGAGTCAAGTAGGCAGAAAAAAAGAAATTTACTCAATAATGATGTTGGATATAGACTTCTTTAAAAGAATAAATGACACTTATGGACATGATATAGGTGATATGGTAATTGTAGAAATTGCTAAAGTTCTTAAAAATAATATTCGTGAATCAGACCTAGCTATACGCTATGGTGGGGAAGAATTTGTAGTTATCTTAGATAATGCAACAGTAGAAGGAACTTTAGGAGTTGCTAAAAAAATTCATAGTGCTTTTGGTAACTTGATTTTTGATGTTGCTCCTGGAAAAACAATTCAAAAAACTCTGAGCATTGGTATTTCAATGTTTAGTGAAGATGCAGATACTATTTGGAAGTGTATAAAGTTAGCTGACACTGCTCTTTATATTGCAAAAACAACTGGTAGGAATAAAATAGTTAAGTATGAAAAAGAAATGTCTGAAGGTGCAGATATTAGATAATGGAAACCCTGATTACATAAAAAATCAGGATTCCTTTTTTAAATAAAATTTATACGCTACAAGCACTTACACCTGGAGGTGTAGTTGGTTGAACACTTTCATTTGTAGCACCACCATCAGCATTTACAGCTTCAATAGTTGCCCAAATAGATTCAGCAGCCTTTGCATATCTTTTTGAAGTCTCACTTGATGGAGAAACAAAAATGATAGGCTTACCTGTATCACCACCCTCACGAATAGAAGGCTCTATTGGAATCTCTGCAATTATCTCTGTGTCAAACTCAGCAGCCATTGGACCTGAAGTTCCTTTACCAAAGATATCATACTCAACACCAGTATCTGGAGCAATAAAACCGCTCATATTTTCAATTATTCCAGCTATTGGAATATTTAACTTTTTAAACATATCTAATGAACGGCGAGAATCATCAATAGCAACAGCTTGAGGAGTTGTTACGGTTAAACCAGCAGTTACAGGAACGCTTTGCGCTAAAGTAAGTTGTGCATCACCTGTTCCGGGAGGCATATCTATAACTAATACATCTAACTCACTCCAAAGAATATCTCGCAAGAATTGCTCGATTGCTTTCATAATCATAGCACCACGCCACATAAGTGACTGACCTTCTTCCATAAGTGAACCCATAGACATAACTTCAATACCATAAGCTTTAAGAGGAAGAACTTTGTTTCCATTTACTTCAGGACGGATACCTTCTAAACCCATCATACGAGGGATATTTGGACCATAGATATCAGCATCTAAAAGACCGACTTTTTTACCCTGAGCTGCAAGAGCTATTGCAATATTTACAGAAGTTGTAGATTTACCAACTCCACCTTTACCAGAACTTACCATTAAAAAGTTTTTAACTTGCGGAGCAATATTTTTACTCTTTGGTGCTGGGGCAGCATCTGGCATTTTAGGAGCATTTATATTACAGGTGACATTTGAAGCACCTACTGCTTTAAGTTCTTTTGTAGATTCATCAACTATTTGTTGTGCAACTTCTGGAGCACTTGATGTGATTGCTACATTAAAACTTACATTATTACCATCTATCTTTATACTATTTACAAAACCAAAAGTTACAATATCCTTAGTAAAACCAGGATACATAACTTTTGATAAAGCTAAATTTACTATTTCATTAGTCATTAATATCTTCCTTATTATTATTTATTTTTGTATCTTATCATAAATAAGACAATTATTGTCTGATTTAAATTAAACTTATTATGCTGACTCTTTTTCTTTAGCTTCTCTTGCTATTTTTTCTATTGCTTCTGGATTATCCATAATATCTTGACTTATCTTATACGAACAAAACTTTGGTCCACACATAGAACAAAATTCTGCTTCTTTAAAAACATCTTGAGGAAGAGTTTCATCGTGGTACTCACGAGCTCTCTCACCATCAAGTGCAAGCTCAAACTGTTTTTCCCAGTCAAAACCGTATCTTGCATCACTCATAGCATCATCAATATCTCTAGCACCTTTACGACCGCGGGCAATATCAGCAGCATGAGCTGCGATTTTATATGCAATGATACCTTCACGAACATCATCAGCATTTGGAAGTCCTAGATGCTCTTTGGGCGTTACATAACAAAGCATACTTGCTCCATGCCAACCACCAACAGCAGCACCAATTGCAGAACTTATATGGTCATATCCAGCAGCGATATCAGTAACTAATGGTCCTAAGATATAAAAAGGAGCCTCATGACAAAGTTCTCGTTGAAGCTTCATATTTCGCTCAACTTGATTAAGAGGAACATGTCCTGGTCCTTCTATCATCACTTGAACATTTTTTTCCCAAGCTTTCAAAGTCAGCTCACCTAAAACTTTTAACTCTCCAAGCTGTGCGTCATCACTTGCATCTGCTAAACATCCTGGACGAAGAGAATCGCCAAGAGAAAGTGCAACATCATACTTTGCACAAATATCTAAAATTTCATCATAAGCTGTATAAAATGGGTTTTCTTTATGATAGTGCATCATCCAAGCAGCCATTAAAGAACCTCCACGAGAAACTATTCCCATTTTTCTTTTAGCAATTTTTGGCATTGTTTGTAGTAAAAAACCTGCATGAATCGTAAAATAAGAAACACCTTGTTGTGCTTGACGCTCTAAAACTTCAAGCATTACTTCTATACTTAAGTCTTCTATTTTATTTCCTACATCATGAAGAATTTGATAAATAGGAACAGTGCCAATAGGGATTTTTGAAGCCCCGATTACTGCTTTACGAATTTCATCTAAATCACCACCAGTTGACAGGTCCATCGCCGTATCAGCATTATAGTGCTGAGATACTTGCATTTTTTCAACTTCACCCATAACATCAGATGCTATTGCAGAAGAACCTATATTTGCATTAATTTTACATCTTGATGCTATTCCGATTGCCATTGGCTCTAGTGAAGTGTGGTTAACATTGGCAGGAATAATCATTCTACCTCTAGCTATCTCACTTCTTATAAGCTCTGGAGATAAATCTTCTATTTTTGCAACATACTCCATCTCTTCAGTAATTATGCCTTGTTTCGCATAGTACATTTGAGTTCTTACAGCATCATTTTCTCTTTTTTTAACCCAAGAAGTTCTCATCATTTCTCCTAAAATTTTATCATTCTATATAAATTGTATAGTGGAAATATAATCAAATAAAGTTAAAGTAGCATTAAGGTCTTAGAGTAGTGTTTTATTTTTTACTAACAAGATAAAAAAAAGCTTACAAAGTGTATACTTTCGTAACACTTTTTTAAAGAGGTATATGCTTGAGTGATTTAACACTTATTTTATTAGCAGCTGGTAGTTCGAGTCGTTTTGACTGCACTTCTAAGAAACAATGGCTTCGAATAGGGCATAAACCTTTATGGCAAGAAGTTGCACAAAAGTGTGTAGAAACTAAACTTTTTGATAAAATAATTATAACTTCTGCTAAAGAAGATATAGAATTTATGAAAAATTATGATTCTTTCACATTTGTGCAAGGTTCATCAAGCAGACAAAAATCTTTAAAAAATGCTTTAATAGAAGTTCAGAGTGATTTTGTTTTAGTTAGTGATATCGCTAGAGCTTGTATTAATGAGGAGTTTTTAAAAAATATTCTCTCTAAAAAAGGTAAGGCTGACTGCATAGTCCCATACTTAAAAGTTAGCGATACCATAGTTTATGAAAATAAAACTATTGATAGAGAGAAGGTAAAGAGGATTCAAACACCTCAACTATCTCGTACCTCTATTTTAAAGGCTTCTTTAAATACTGAAGAAGAGTTTACAGATGAAAGCACTGCAATAGTCGCATATGGTGGTTCAAGAGAATTTATCTTAGGTGAGAGTAAAGCAAATAAAATAACTTTTGTGAAAGATTTAAATTTGCTCTCATGTTTAGATAAACCTTCAAATGATATCTTAAGTGGTACAGGTTTTGATGTTCATGCTTTTGATGAAACGACAGATATGTACCTTTGTGGTGTTAAAATCGACTCAGACTTTGGGTTTAAGGCTCACAGCGATGGTGATGTGGCTATTCATGCTCTTATTGACGCACTTTTAGGTGCGGCTGGTATGGGCGATATTGGAATGATGTTTCCAGACAGTAGTGATGAGTTTAAAGATATTGACTCCAAAATTCTACTCCAAAAAGTTGTTAAAAAAGTTTATGATTTTGGATTTGTTATAGTAAATGTAGATATAACTATAGCGGCACAAACACCAAAAGTTGGTAAGTACAAACTACAAATGAGAAAAACTATTGCCAAGATACTTGGTTGTGACAGTTCTCGTGTAAATATAAAAGCGACAACAACTGAAAAGCTTGGCTTTATTGGTCGAAGTGAAGGTGTTGGAGTTATTGCAAATGCAAATTTAAAATATTTTGATTGGACAAAAATTTGAAAATACTAATTATAGAAAATGAGGTTTATTTAGCACAAAGCATAGCTACTAAACTGGGTGAACTAGGGCATATTTGTGATATGTGTACTTCAACAAGAGATGCTATTAAAAATAATAATTATGATGTAGTTTTACTTTCTACAAATATTAATGGACAAGATTTTAACCCTGTTATAGAAACATTTAAAAAGTCCATTATTATTTTAATGGTTTCATATATTTCTAATGATACAGTTTCAAAACCACTTACTACTGGTGCAAAAGACTATATTTTGAAGCCTTTTATGATTGAAGAACTTATAAGAAAGATAAACCATTATCAAGATTATGAAAAACTTAAAAAAAGAGATGCAGCTTATAAAAAATATTTAACTCACTCTTTTTCATCTGTAACAAATAAATATGACCACAGCACAATAGAACTTCCTATATTTATATCATCATCGTTTCAAAAACACTCAGATGCATTTGCGTTTGAACATGCCTATGAAAAAGATTTACCAATACACTTTATAACTTTAAGTGACCAAAAAGCTTTAAGTGAGTTAGAATCATTGAACCAAGATGCAATTATCTATGTAACTGATTATCAAACACTTAAAAAAGGTGAAAGAAAAAACTTTTGTTCACTTATTGCAAATAAAAAAGTTATAGTCTCAAGTATAGATAAGATAGAAAATGTAGAATATAAAGTTTTAGTAATCAAAAGTGAAAATAATATTTTTGATCAAGGAGATATTCTCTCGATTGAAGATTATGTTAAATATATAGTTTTAAACTATCAATACAAATTTCCAGATATTGAGCTATCAAAAAGATTAGGAATAAGCAGAAAAAGTCTATGGGAAAAACGAAAAAAATATGATCTCATTAAGAAAAAATAAAACTCTTCTAATAGATAGTGAAGCGGCATCTGCATTAGAGCTTTTGGATGATGGGGTACTTTCTCCTGTCACATCATTAATGAATGTAAAAAGAAGTCAAAAAGTTTTAAAAACTGGTCTAATCAATGGAAAAACTTTTCCATTTCCTTTCATTCTTGCTCCATCTGGAAAGACAAATGAACAAGTCCTAAAATCTTTAAATACTGGAGATGAGCTTACAATACTTTTTAACAAAAAACCATTTGCGACCTTAATTGTTGAAGATGTTTTTAAAATAGATAAAAGTGAAAGAATAAAACAAATATACGGTACAGATGACATAAGTCATCCTGGTGTTTTGGCTACTCTAAGCAGACTTGGTTCTTTCGCTGTTAGTGGAGAGTATACGCTTTTAAACAAACTATCAAATAACAATAAAGAAGTTATAAAAAATGCTCAGCAACGCATAGATGCTAAACACACAACCGCAATTGTTATGGCAGCAAATCCTCTTCACCGTGCTCATGAAAGACTAATCAGACAGGCACTTGAAAATACTGACCTTCTAGTTATATTTTTATTACGCTCATACACAGAATCTAACTTATCTTATAAAATACGAAAAGAATCTTTAGATTATTTTATAAGTAATTTTTTGACTAAAAATCATGTTATAGTTGTTCCACTGGAAAATAGTTATATTTTTGCAGGTTATAATGAAATCATCATAGATGCAATAGTTGCCAAAAATTATGGTTGTGATAGACTGACCATAGGAATAAATCACGCAGGACTTGGTATGTTTTATGATTGTAATTCAAATAAATCTATCATAGACAGAGTAGTAGGCATAGACATTGAGATAAGTATAGCAAGTGAATATGTTTATTGTGACAAGTGTACAACTCTTGTAAGTAAAAATATTTGTCCACATGGTCAACATCATCAAATATCTTATCATGCTGACTCAATCTTAGAGCTTTTAGAGTTAGGTATTTTACCGCCTACTATGCTTATGCGAAAAGAAATTTCAGCACGCATATTGGCTCATATATTTCCAAATAGATTTAAAAATCTTGAAAAATTATACTATGATATTTTACCTGTTGAAGGGCTTTTAAAAGAGCATACTGAAGCAGATTTTTATCTTGAACTTATGAAACTTTATCAGACAACATCTCTTACTTAGGCAAATAAATGAATTGGTTTTTTATAACACTTGGATATAGCGGATTATTTCCAAAAGCTCCGGGGACAGTTGGAACACTTGTTTCATTGCCTCTTGGTATGCTAATACTCATCTATTTTGATTCACAAACACTTTTTTTAGCAACTACTCTACTTAGTATTGTTGCTGTAAAATCTATAAATAAATACGAGGAGCTTTCTGGCATCCATGATGACAAACGCATTGTTATAGATGAGTTAGCAGGAATGTGGTTCGCTCTTAGTGTTGCACCTGCCTTAAGTGTAAGTATGGGTGAAGTCAGTTCACTTGAAAATGGTTTCTTAATTCAGTCTATACTTTCTTTTGCACTATTTAGATACTTTGATATCTCAAAACCTTCTATCATCGGTAGAATCGACAGAGAAACAAAAGGTGGCATCGGTGTAATGGGTGACGATATAATAGCTGGTTTTGCAGCTGGAATTGTCAGTTCACTTATCTGGCAAGGCACTCTACTTTTAAACATTTTTTAGTCAAAGGAACACACTAACTAAATATAATATTTAGTTATAAACAGGAGTCACAAAAGTGCATTTTAAATTTACTTTTTATTTTTATTTCTTATTTGCTTTAGTAATTAATTCTTATTCTATGGAGTGCATAAAACTAAAAACGATAAATATAGAAGAAAAAGAAATTTTAGATGTAGAAACTAAAAATAAACTCTTTAAAAGTCATATTGGTAAATGCATAGATGCTAGTATGATAAAAAATGTTCTAAACACCACTTCCAAATATTATCTTGACCATGGATATATAACAACTAAGCCATATTTACCACCTCAAAACATACTTGATGGAGAGATAAAAATATATGTTTCAAAAGGTATAATTGAAGATATAGTAGATGCTAATACAAGCAGTTCAAATGCTAAAATAAAAACAGCTTTTATCTTTGAAAAAGGGAAGCTTTTAAATTTAAGAGATTTAGAAACTTTTTTAGAAATGATAAATAGAGTTCCCTCAACAGATGCTAAGTTTGAGATAAAACCAGATAAAAAACAAAGTTCAAGTATAGTTATCATAAAAATTAAAGAAACAACTCCATACCATGTAGAAATAGGTGTTACAGGAGAGAAAAATCTGGTTGATGACAATCCATACCTAACAGCAAACATATCAATAGATAATCCTTTTAATATTAACGATATTTTAAAGTTCACATATAACGGTAGCCGTATTCAACAAGACTATCAAAGTTCTTCAGGTAAAGAGTTAAACTACTCTTTTGCACTAGGGAGTTATTTGATGGAGTATATTTGGTATGATTTTTTATACTCACAAAGTGTTTTAGGTCTAAATGACACTTATATTTCTGATGGTAATACTGTCGGTTTTACTCTTAAAGTAAGTAAACTTATTTTTAGAAATAAAAACAATAAGTTAAAACTTGCACTATCTTTAGGACATAAAAATACTAAAAATTATTTTTCTGATGAGCTTATAGAAGTCTCAAGTTATAAAACAACTCTTGCACAAGTTGATTTTACACACACCTATATCCAAAACTGGGGACAACTTATAAATACATACAGTTTTAGGGGTACTGACTGGTTTGGGGCTAGAAAGGACAACTACCTTACAGGTAATGAAAAAGAAAAACTTCAATTCTCAAAACATACACTTAGTACAGACTTATATTACTTTTTTCCTGAGAACACTTACCAAATAAACTCAAATCTTCATCTACAATATTCTGGGGACTATCTTTACGATAACAACAAGCTAAGAGTTGGAAGTTACTATACTGTAAGAGGTTACTCTTCCTCTTACTATGGAGATAGTGGCTTTTACTTTAAAAATGATTTGCTTAAAACATTCCGCCCAGATTTCTATCCTGATTATGTACAAACTATTTCACCTTTTATCGGGCTTGATTATGGTTATGTGGAATGTAGAGACAATAATAACCTAGCTTGTGGCAAGTTAATAGGTGCCGCAATAGGATTT
Organism: Sulfurimonas sp.; assembly: GCF_029027405.1. Taxonomy (NCBI): domain Bacteria; kingdom Pseudomonadati; phylum Campylobacterota; class Epsilonproteobacteria; order Campylobacterales; family Sulfurimonadaceae; genus Sulfurimonas; species Sulfurimonas sp. The sequence goes on along the minus strand of NZ_CP093396.1, from coordinate 983,958 downwards.
AAAACTGAGTCAAAAAAAATAAATACAGACTTTACTTGGAGTAGAGCTGTCAAGAAAGTTCCAAATTTAAAACTAGAAACACTCTTTAAGTACAACTTAACACTAAGATTTTAGGAAAACAAATGAAAAAACCAACCCAAAGCATATCACTACTAATCTCATACACTTTAATCTTTTCACCACTACACGCTGCTTCTATCCAAACAGATGGAACTACAAACACCACACTTGAAAAAGCAAGAAATGATGTACCTATAGTAAATATAGCAAATCCTAATGCATCAGGACTTTCTCACAATAAGTTTAGAGAGTACAATGTAGAAAAAAAAGGTCTTATCCTAAATAACTCCAGAGATACAACTGTAAATACTCAACTAGGTGGTTTTATATTTGGTAATAAAAACCTAACTTCAAATGCAAAAGTAATACTAAATGAAGTAACAAGTAGTTCAAGAACTAGGCTTAATGGTTATACAGAAGTAGCAGGACAAAGAGCAGACCTTGTCATAGCTAATCCAAATGGACTTAGTATAAATGGAGCAGGATTTATAAATACCTCTAGTGTTACTCTTAGTACAGGAACCCCTATCATCAACAGAGGAAATTTAGAATCTTTTAACATACTTGGGGGAGATATAAGTATAGATGAAGATGGACTAGATGCTATGGGTTCAGACTCTACTTATATATATACTCACTTTCTAAAACTAAATGCTGATATACATGCAAAAAACTTAGAAATTAAACTTGGTAAAAATAGTATAGATGCTAATACTAATCAAATCATATCTTCTACAAACTCTAATGAAGTAGCCCTTCTCCTAGATTCATCTACACTAGGTGGAATGTACGCAAATAGAATCTCTCTTGTAGGAACAGATAAAGGTTTAGGAGTGAACCTACCCCCTGAAGTCTTGGCATCTACGGGTAAGATAACTATTACAAATGATGGAGATATAAACTTACAAAACCTAAAAGCAAAAACAGATATCAATATAGATGCTAAAGACTCAGAGATAAATATAATAGCTACATTAGAAGACACAACAAAAGACACAACAAAAGACACAACAAAAGACACAACAGAAGACACAACAGAAGACACAACAGAAGACACAACAAATAATAACATTACTGGCTTATCAGCTGGTGAAAATATTACTATAAAAGCAAAAAAAGTAACTAACGATGCTCTCATAAACAGCTCAAACGATTTAACCATAACTTCTGATAATTTAACTAACAATAGAACTATATTTAGTGGAAATGATATGTTTCTTTATACTAAAGATACTCTTTTAAACAATGAAGACGCAAATATATTTGCTGTAAATAATCTAAAAATAGCAAAAGATGACTCAAATAATAAAACAGACTTAGTAAAAAACTATAAGGCAAATATACTTACTTTAAATGGGAATATAGATGTACACTCAGAATCTTTAGAAAATATTGCAGATGTGCCAATCTTAACAGGATATTATAGAGCTTCAGACCAGAGTGTTATAAATGGAGTAAATATTTCAAATGATACAACAACAGTCCCTTGTGGGAGTTGGTGTAAGAATATAATAAATATAAGAGTAGATAAAGTTGATTTTAAAGGTGAATCTAAAGCTTCAGCTATAAACTCAGGTAAAGATATAAATATATATGCAGATAATATTACAAATAAATACTCTTTAATAGCAGCAAATGGAGATATATACTTATCAAGCACTGTTATAGATAATCAAGAAATACAAATAGCAGAAGTTACTACAAAAAGTATTGCTATGTTTAGAAAAAATAAATATTGTAAAGGTAGCGTTGCAGGTGCTTGTTATCAACATGGATATCGTTTTAAATATATAGGAACAGATGTTTCTAAAACAGTAACAGTTATTAAAAATATTTCTTCAACTATTCAAGCAGGGAAAGATATAACTGGTGATGTAACTAACTTAAATAATTCTAATATTAAATCTAATCAAGTCATCACAAGCTCAACAACAGTAAGTAAAGATGGGGACAGCATAACCTACAAAAACTCAAAGAACAACACTCCTATTATCACTATCCCAACAGATAATTATGGTCTATTTGTAAAAAACAAAAATCCTAAATCTAAATTTCTTATAGAAACAAATCCTGAGTTTGCTATTTACAAAAACTTCATAAGCAGTGACTACATGATGAGTCATATTAACTACGACTCACAAGCAACAAGTAAAAAGATAGGAGATGCTTTTTATGAAAACACTCTTGTAAGAGATAGTATATTTAAACAAACTGGAAGAAGGTTTTTAAGTAGTGCTATTAAAAACGATAACGACCAATTTAAATACCTGATGGACAATGCGATACAAGCAAGTAAGTCACTAGAACTAATCCCAGGAATATCTCTAAGTAAAGCTCAAATAAATGCACTTACACAAGATATAGTCTGGATGGAGGAACAAGTAGTACAAGGAGAAAAAGTACTTGTTCCAGTTGTTTATATAGCAAATGTAAATAAGTTTAGACTAGAAGGTTCTCAAATAATTGCAGGAGATAGTCTAAACTTAAAAGTAGCAACTCTTAAAAATTCAGGAAGACTTGAAGCTGGAAAAAGTTTAAATATAGAGGCATCAGATAGGATTACAAATATAGATGGAAATATAAAAGCAAATGAAGATATAACTCTACAAGCTACAAATGATATATCAAATATAAGTGCCACTATAAAAGCTAAAAATATAGACCTAGCATCTACAGATGGTTCTATTATAAATAAACGATACGCTAAGAATGTGTCTTATGGTAAGTTTGGCGGTAAAGATAATAAAGTTCTTATCGGTAATACTTCAAATATCCAAGCCTCAAGCACTCTAAACATAAAAGCAGCAAAAGATATAACTATAGAGGGAAGTAAACTACAAGCAACAAACGACATAAACCTAGATGCTACCAATGTAAATATAACAACAACTGTAGATAAAAAAGATTTTTCAGGTGGAAATTCGGATAACTACATAAAAGAAAAGTCTACAACCCACTTAGCCTCAAACATAAATGCTAAAAATATAAACATAAACTCTAAAGATACGACAAGCGTAAAAGGCTCAAACCTAAACGCAACTAATGACTTAAATGTAAAAGCTGCGAAGATAGATATCATAGCTGTTAACAACACAACATATACAGAAAGTAAAGAGTCCTCAAAAGGATTCTTCTCCTCAAGCCAAACAATAACTAAAAAAGCAACTTCTAAAAACATAGCATCTACTCTAAATGCAACTAATGTAAAACTAACAACTACTAAAGATAATATATCCGTAGTTGGTTCAAACCTAAATGCTAAAGAAACACTTGCCTTAGATAGTGCAAAAGATATAAATATAAAAGCTGGTTACAACATAGACTATAAAGATACTAAAACCATAAAAACAAGTATGTTTAGCGGTGGTGATCTCTTTAGTAGCAGTATGGATAATATTGGCGCATATGATAAAACAGCTGAGTCTTCAAACCTAAAAGCTTCAAACATCACTCTAAAATCAAACACTACAAATATACAAGGCTCTAACTTAGAGGCTAAAAAAAGTATAGATATAGATGCCAATGACATAAACATACAAACAGCTAAAGAAGAACATAAAACATGGGAACAACATGAAAAAATCTCTTTATCATTTAACCAAGCCCTAGAAGGGATTGGTAATCTAGCTTTAAATATGGCCACACTTGGTCTGGCAAATGCAGGGGGAGATGATGATGATATCATAAACATAAAAGCTTCTTACTCTAAAACACAGGAACGAACTAACTCTATAAACAATGTAGCTTCAAACATAAAAGCAGATGAAGACTTATCTTTAAAAGCAAACAGTGGTGACATAAATATAAAAGGTTCAAACCTAGCTTCAGGAGGAACTACAACCCTAGATGCAGCTAACAATGTAAATATAGTCGCAGCCTATGATAAAGACAAGCACAGCTATAAAGAAACAAGTGGATATGTAGAGCTAAAAATAACATCAGATAAAGGACTAGAAACTGAGATAGACCTGACTCTAAAAGATGAACAAGAAGACCTCTCAAAGGCTAAAGGTTCTACTATAGTATCTGGTTCAGATTTACTTATAAAAAGTAAAAATGATACAAATATCATAGGAAGTGATTTAAGTAGTGGTGGAAGCACTACTATGCAAACAGACGGTGAGCTAAAAATAGCAGCCGCTAAAAACACAAGCACAACTTCAGTAGATAACCTAAACATACATATTCGTGGTGAAGGTATACCAAATATAGAACTAAAAAATGAACAACTAGAAATAGAACTAGGTCGAGCAACTATAGATAAGATAAAAAAGACAACAACAGATATAACAGCTAAAAAGTCAAATGTTTCCTCAGATAAGAACATAGACCTAACAAGTGAAAAAAGCATACTATTAGAAGGCTCAAACCTAAAAGCTAAAGAAGATGTAGTCCTCACTGCAAGTGAAGACATAACAATAAAAGAAACTAAAGAAACAAGTAAAATAAAATCAGATGAGATACATGGAGTAGCAGTAGCTAAGGTTGTAGTAAAAACAGAATATGTTGCACTTCATAAAGCAATATTGGCAGTTCAAGAAGCAAAAAAGACAATAGACACCGCAAAAGGTAACTATGATAAGTACAAAGATGAAGTAAAAAGACAAGAGGGTTTATTTGCTAAAGTAAAACAAGACTATAAAAATAAAACAGGCTTTATAGAACTAGCAGATGTAGAAGAGTTTAAAGAACTACTAGATGACTTAAAAGAAGATGATAAATACTATAAAGCAAATATAGCATTATCAATAGTTACCTTCGCCACAAAAAACACAGCCCTATTATCTCAAATATCAAAAACAGCAACTGCTGCTTCAAAGACATTGGGTACAGCACTTAGTGCTTCTATAGAACTAGATATAGATGCTATAGAAACACAACTAGAAGAATATGCTCAAAAAAGCATAGCTTCTGGTGTAATGGCTAAGAACATAACACTAAGAGCAAAAAATAAAGCAACAGTACAAGGAAGTACTCTACAAGCAACAAATGATATAAACATAGATGCCACTTCAACAGATATACTAGCATCTAAAGACAACTATGATAAAAGCAAAGACACACAACACCAACACCTAAACATAAGCATAGGAAGTTCAGGCTTTAGTATGAGCGGTAGTGTAGATAACTCAGAGACTACAAATGAACAAGCAACTCAAACAAACTCAAACCTTCAAGCAAACAACATAAACATAAACACTAAAGAAAAAACAACTATAAAAGGTGCAGAGGTAAAAGCAAAAGACACTCTAACTCTTAAGACTAAAAACTTAGAAGTAGCATCTGTACAAGACACAAGTAGAACAAGAGAAAACTCTGTAGGTATAAGTGCAGGATTTGGTTCAAGTGGAATAAACTCTATAGGAGTAAACCAATCAAATGCTTCTTCTAAAGCTAAACAAACAATACTTACAAGCATAAGTGGAAACAAGGTAGATATAACCACACAAGAGCAAACTAAACTTAGAGGTGCAACTATATCGGCACAAGATGCACAAGGAAATGACAACTCAAACCTAAACCTAAAAACAAAAACTCTTCTAGCATCTAGCCTTAACAACACTTATAACTCTAAAAGTATGTCTGTAGGAATACAAACAGGAATAACTTCAAGTAATTCTCAAGATATAAACAAAGGTATAGAAGGTGGGACAACAGAGATAGATGGAGTAAGCACTGTATCACTAGACTACTCTAGCGATAGAACCAACTCAAAAACAAAAACCTTAGCAACCCTAGGAAAGGGAAACATTCAAATAGCAAATAAAGAAGACTCAGATACAAAAATGCTAAATAGAGATGCAAGTAATAATGAAGTAGATATTTATAATATAAGTTCTCATAAAGGTCTTAAGGGTGAACTTGATACTAGGCTCTTGAGTGAGGATGGTAGAAATAAGATAGCAGAAGACATAACTATAAGTCTTTTAGCAGGTCAATCTATTGCTGATGTAGTCACAAAAGATTCCGTATCATTAACAGGGATAGGTAGAGGAGATGGAGAAACATCTTTACTACAAAACTTAAAAAATAAACTAGACTTACAAAAAGGAACAAAAAAGTTTGTAAATGACCCAAAAAATGAAAAAGCTAGAGATATATTACTAAATCCAGATGCATCTGATGAAGAAGTTCAAAAAGCTCAACAACAACTACATATATATATAGCAAAAGAGATGGGAATAACACCAGCAAAATTAAAACTAATATTGGATTCTAGTAATAAAGGATTTACTTCACAAGAAGACGGTGCTATTCATTTAGCTACAAATAATCATACTAATATGGGAGATATGGCAAATACTACTCTAAATGAAACATCAGATGTAGCAGACTTGCAAAGAGATGCAGGTGTAGTAAAAACAGATAGCTATAAAACTAATAGAGATGAGTACTCTAAAAACTTTGGTGACTTAGGACAAGACCTGCTAGATAATCAATACTCAAAAACAACAGGTAACTCAATAAATAATACAAGCTATAACCAAGTTAATGCAAATCTAAAAAAACATAGTAATACTATAGCAACAAACACAAAACATTACCAAACGCTAGATAAAGGTAAAGGTGCTCATAGGCAACTAAAGAGCAAAGAAATAGACTTTATAAAAACAAAAGCAAAATCCTACGCACAACAAAAGTACAATAAAACAAATCCAACAGCACAAGAGATACAGGGTGCGGAGCATGAACTAGCGCAAGAGGCTATGCGAAGTACAGATAAAGCTTGGTCTTTAGTGTTAGGTAAAACAGATAAAGAAGCTCAGAAATTTTTAAAAGAAAATTCTGATGGTTTATTTGCTGTAAAAAATCAGCAAGAGTTTAAAGATGGTTCTACAAATGGGGAAAAAGATATAAAAGACTTGTCATCTAGTGAGTATGAAAATCTTAAGAATTTTTATAAAGATAATGTAGAAAAAACAAATAAAGAATCACTAAAAGACTTGTATGTAGACGATGCTAAAGATAGAGCTATACAAACAGGTAAAGAAATTGTTGAAGCAGTTAAAAACTCACCTGAAATAGCAAAACAGGCTTATGAAAGCACAAAAGATTATATCAACGATACATCTAAAGAAGAGATATACAAGGACTCCAAAGAATTAGCTTCTAATACTCTTGATGATGTAGTTGAATTTGGAAAAGATGTTGTTGATTCTACTAAAGATTTGTATTCAAATACTACAGACGATAAAACATCAAATAGAATAAACGAACTATATGATGATAAAACAGCTTCAACTGTACAAGGATTACTAGCTTCTGAGAAAGTAGCTGAAGGACTAGTTAGTATTGGTGGAGTTACTGCTGTAGGTAAAGCAGGTGTTAAATCTCTTGTTAAAAGCTCTGTACAAATAAGTAAAAAATTACAAATTACAAAAGCACAAACATTAGCAAAAAAAACTAATTTTAAAGATGCAAATGAACACTATATATATCCAGATAACACTAAAGATTTAGATGCAATTCCTGGAACAATAAAAGATACTAATTTGCAAAAAGGGGATATACTTATTCGTTATGTTAGAAAAGATTCTTTGAAACGTTATGATAATAAATATAATTTGGAGAACGACACAAGAGGAACATATACAACTAAAGCAGGTGAAAATTGGGAAAGTTTGTCACTCCCAGGAAAAAAAGATGATTATGTGGCATATAAAATAGAAGTTTTAGAAGATATGCCAGCAAAACAGAGTTTGGTAACTCCTTGGTTTGACCAACCAGGCGGTGGAGTTCAGTATAAGTTTGATGAGAGTGTTTCTGATATGGCTAAAGAGAATATAGATGAAGGAATAAAATCTAAGATAAAATTGATTGGAGAATATAAATAATGAGTTTATCAAAAAAATATAATTGTGATATTAATGATATTGATATAGTTAAAAAATTGCCAAATGAACCTGATAAATATTTGTATATCTTAAGACCCATTGAAGGTAAATACGATGATGATAAGTTGTATAAAAATGAACTTGGAGGATTAAAAAAAGTTGCTTATAAAGCAATTGGATTTTCTTCTCTCCTCCTTTTCCTAAAAAAATACCGAGCTAACCCAGAACTACTTCCAAAAAACCTAAAACATGAATACCCTTTTGATGATACTTCTTCAGAAGACATATATAAAGCAATGCAACTAATGTTAAAACCTATGAATAGCTTTGAAGAGTTTAAACAAAGACTCCTATTATCCACAAAAGAGTTAGCTCCAAAAGAGAAAAAAGAAAAAGGTTTTAGATTTGGAGAAAAGCTTGTTTTTATAAATAAAAAAGAAAATTGTGGAAATGCTATAAATATGTATGGAGAACTAATACCTATCTTAAAAGAGTACAATGAAACATACTGGGAAGATGCAATTCTATTTGATAAAGAGAAAAAAATATTTGAATACTATGTAAAACCTGAAAGAACAAATGACACTCCAAGTAGAGATAATTGGAGATTACATATAAAGTTTTATGAAGAAAAATACCTTTATGAATATTTACTAAATGAAGAGATAGGTGCTGTTAGGTAAAGTAGAAAAAGTTACACCTCTAGACATGAATCTCCACTTTAAAACAAATAAAGGAAAGTCCAACTAGATGCACCCACTAAAAACAGCATTAATAATACTTTTCCTTTTAAACAACTACTGCTACGCACACCTACCAACTCTAACAGCCTCCAAAGATATAAGCATAAAAGAAGCAAAAAAGACAATAGACACCGCAAAAGGTAACTATGATAAGTACAAAGATGAAGTAAAAAGACAAGAGGGTTTATTTGCTAAAGTAAAACAAGACTATAAAAATAAAACAGGCTTTATAGAACTAGCAGATGTAGAAGAGTTTAAAGAACTACTAGATGACTTAAAAGAAGATAGTAAATACTATAAAGCAAATATAGCCTTATCAATAGTTACCTTCGCCACAAAAAACACAGCCCTATTATCTCAAATATCAAAAACAGCAACTGCTGCTTCTCAAACATTGGGTACAGCACTTAGTGCTTCTATAGAACTAGATATAGATGCTATAGAAACACAACTAGAAGAATATGCTCAAAAAAGCATAGCTTCTGGTGTAATGGCTAAGAACATAACACTAAGAGCAAAAAATAAAGCAACAGTACAAGGAAGTACTCTACAAGCAACAAACGATATAAACATAGATGCCACTTCAACAGATATATATACTACCCCAAGAAAATCAAACAACTATTTCTAAAGTTTAATTCTTAAAAGAGTAAAATTAAACAATAAAAATAGAAGGTAATCTTATGAGTCGAAAAAGAACAACATATACAGCAGAATTCAAGACAAAGTTAGTTTTAGAAGTTTTAAAAGAAGATAAGACACTAAATGAAATAGCAAGTGTAAATAATATCACACCAAAAAACTTACAAAATTGGAAGAAGATATTTTTGGAAAATGCAGAAGTTGCGATGGAACCTGCAAAAGTAATTAAAGAGTACAAAGAAGAGAATGTAAGATTACAAGCTAAACTTGATGAATATGCAAAGGTTGTAGGTCAACTAACAGTAGAGAAGGACTGGGCGGTGGGAAAGTTAAGCAGCTTGGACTCTAGCTATAAAAAGGAGTTGATTGATAGAGATGAAAATAAGGCATTATCAGTTGTAAAACAATGTAATCTTATTAACTATAACAGAAGTAATTTGTTCTATGCACCAATGGTAAATCTTGCTAAAAATGTAATTAAAAAACATATAGAAAAAGTATTTGAAGAGATACCAAGCTATGGCTATATGAAAGTGTATCATCAACTACTAGAGGATGGTTTTCGTGTCAGTCCCAACACAGTGCTGGCATACCGTAGAGAGTTAGGTTTACAGGCTGTTTTAGCTGTAAGACCACCAAATACAAGCTGGGCGGACAAGCAACATCATAAATACTCTTACAAAATAAGAGGATTAGATATCGTAAGAGCAAACCAAGTATGGTCAACAGATATAACCTATATTAAAATTAAAGGTGGTATGGTCTATATGGCTGCCATAATTGATTGGTATTCTAAAGCAATATTATCTTGGCGAATATCCAACACAATGGATACAGATTTAGTCATGGGTGTACTAGATGAAGCACTCGCACTCTATGGTAAGCCTGAGATATTTAATACTGATCAAGGGTCACAATATACAAGCTGTATCCACACTCAAACATTAAAAGATAATGACATAATTATCTCTATGGATGGTAAAGGTAGAGCAACAGATAATATTTGTATTGAGAGGTTCTGGAGAAGTGCTAAAGTTGAAAAAATATACCTCAATGAATATGAGAGAGTATCAATTCTCAAAAGTGATGTTAAGGATTATATAGAATTTTATAATCATAGAAGATTTCATGAGACATTGAAATATAAAAAACCTATGAATGTTTATTATGATAGTTTAAAAATCAATGATGAGAATTACACTAAATCTAGTGAAAATGTAGCATAGGGTAACAGGTATTTAGGGAATTAGATTTTTGAAAAAGTTGTCTTGACATATTGGGGTAGTATAATATTAGCATCTAAAGACAACTATGATAAAAGCAATGGAATGTCCCCTATAAACTAGACAATTACTAATCCAGTAAAAACCTAATTTTCTGAAGACCCCAAATTATACCTTTTTTCAAACTCATTTGGTGAAATATAATCCAAATAACTATGTCTTCTTTTCGAGTTGTAGAACATTTCTATATATTCAAAGATTTTAGATGCTGCAACTTCTCTAGTTAAAAATACCTGCTTTCTAACAAGCTCTTTTTTTAATGTTTTGAAGAAGCTTTCCGCAACTGCATTATCATAACAGTTTCCTCTTCTACTCATGCTAAGAGTAATATTATGCTTCTTGGCAAACTTTTTATAATCATAAGAGCTATATTGACTTCCCTGATCGGAGTGAAGAATAACCTTATCATCCTTATGCAGTCTTGTAACTGCCATTTTAAGTGCATCAATAATTAGTGGTGTTGTTTGTCTATGTCCTGTCGCCCAGCCAATAATTTTTCTATTAAATAAATCTATAACAGTTGCCAAGAATATCCATCCTTCTTTTGTTCTAATGTAAGTTATATCACTAACCCAAGTATCATTAGGTTTATTTACTATAAAACACTGCTGTAAATGATTAGGATGTGCCTTGTGAACGGGACCAGCTTTAGAGTATGGCTTACGTTTATAAGTGCCTACACCATAGAGCTTGGCCTCGCTCATCAGTCTAGCTACTCTCTTTTTATTTACATGAACTCCAAGTTCTTTTAAATCTTTATGAATATTTCTATGACCATATACCCCATTGGATTCTTTATAGGCTTCTTTTATCTGAATAAGTAATTCTTGATTTTCCAACTCTCTATTAGAAATCGGTTGATTTAGCCACTGGTAATATCCACTTCGGTGCACTTGCATAACTTTACAAAGTCTATGAATGGCATAGACTTCGCTATAAGCTTTAATAAAAGTATATTTTAGTTTGTGTGGCTTGCAAAGTACACCGCGGCCTTTTTTAGGATGTCCCTCTCTTCTGTAACTCTCTTTAGCTCTTTTTGGAGTTTTTTTATCTCCGCTTGGGACTCATCCATAATCTTATATTTTTTTACTGCTGCTGGAGACTCTAATCTTTTTATCCAACCACTTAACGATGTTGGATGTATACCTAATCTATTTGCCGTATCTGTTATGCTGTAACCATTTTTAGTTACTTGTTTTACTGCCTCTATTCTAAACTCTTCACTGTATCTTTTTCTTGCCATTTTTCAACCCTATAATTTTCATAATGTTATATCATTATACTATCTAAATTATTGGATTAATTAGTGTCTAGTTTATAGGGGACATTCCAAAGTTGGAAAAAATACTTATATCAAAAGATGGTTCAACAAAAGAGTTTCCATTTGATGATAAGACTATGGTGTTTAAAGTTATGAACAAGATGTTTGCTTTGGTATCAACAAGAAGAGTCTCCACTAAGGGTAAATTTAAAATCATTACCTGAGGATGCCATCGGTTATCGTGATATATATGAGTGTGTTATTCCAGGCTACCACATGAATAAAAAACATTGGAACAGTGTAATACTTGATGGAACTATGAAAGATGAAATTTTAGTTGATATGATTGATGAATCTTACGCCTTAGTAATTTCTAAGCTTACAAAAAAAGAGAAAGCCAAGTTGCTTTTGTTTAAAGAAAAATAATCTTTCTTTAAACAAACATAGGATCACTAGTTGGCTCTATCTCTTCAAAGTCTTCTATAATTGTGCTAAACATTTTCATAGTTTTTTTTGCTTTTTTTGTATGCTCATCAAAAATTTCCTTAGATGCTGGAAAAGCTTCACCTAGTTCTTTGTAAATTAATATGCGTCCGTTTATATGTTTATCTATTTCTGTAAAAGCATCTTTAAGATACTCTTTTTTAGTAGTATGTCTAAACAATGACTTCACCATTTTTGTGCGTTCTTTTATAGGTATGGACTCATCAATTGCCTCAGCAATTCTTTTGATATCTAAACGAGAAAGATATACTCCACTTTGAGCAGGAGCTAAAAGCTTGGAAGTTAAGGCATCTACAAATTGTGGAACAGCTTCTTCATCTTCTTTATCTCCAACATCCCTATTTTGAGTCATTGAATCTTCTGTATTTACTGAACATTTATCACTTACAAACTTATCAAACTCTGCTTTTAAATCACTTAAATCATGTTGTTCCATTACTCTATCCTTTTATTATTTTTTTATATGCTACAGCACTTAATTGTTTTATCATATCATCATAACTAACATACTTAGCATCTAGCTCTTTGGCTCTTTGTTTTAAAGCCGAAAACTGTTTTGAGTTTTTCATATCAAAACAAGTTTTTGGTAAATTTTCTATCATATCAAAACTCTCAAAATCTGAAAAATCTAAAACAGCATCAAATTTTGACATATCTACACTCATGCCATCTACTAAACGATTTATATCTGCATTTTTAAGTTGTGCTTGTTTTGTAAACTCCATCAACTCTTCAAGATTGTCATGAAAGTAACTAACTTCAAATCCGCAGCTTAGAAGTGTAAATGCTTTTGTATAGGGTTTTATCCCTACCACTGCTATCTTTGTCGCTAGAACATCTTTTAAAGCCTCATTTAGCACTCTAATGCTAAATAAGTCACCAATCAATCTATCATCCTTTTTAAAAACAATATCACACATACCTGATTCTATAACCATCACACTTGATTCGTCTAAAACATCTAGTATGGCATCTGTATATTCACTAGAAATTATTGCACCATCTACTTGTGATTTTTTCATATTTGAGAGTGTAAAATATAAATCATCCTCTCTAATATTCATAGGAATCATCATCGCATCATCACTATTTAGTTTAAACATTTTGTTTACAACTGCACTAAATCTACTAACTCCAGCATACTCACCTATAAAACCAAAAAGTTTAGTTTGCGAAGAGATTTGATTTGCTTCATTCATCTTCTATACCCCATAACTCTCTTGCTTCTTCATCTTCTGCCTTGCATCTATAACACATTTTATCATTTGAATTTGTACTAAAAATAACATTACACTCATCACATCTTCTAACTTTAAAAGAAATCAAATTTTGAACCTCTGGAGCAAAAAATTCTTTTATATTGTAGGAGGAAGAAAGAGTGATAGCATCTACCTCACATACATCATGACAGATATTACACTTTATACACAGAAAAGGATCAAAATCAATCTTAGAGTTTTTTATATCTGAAGTTAATGCTCCAGAAGGACAAACTCGATAACACATTTGACACGCTGTACAACTATCTTCATTCATTAGCTTTTGTGAAGTAAAAGTTACTTCATTAGCATCTACTATGTGAAACTCTGAAGGTTTTTCAACTCTTTTTATAGCTGTAAAAAAAAGTTTTCTCCTATCTGTCAACCTTTTTTTCTTTAAAAGTGCTATATCTTCTTTTTGCAAAGTATGCTTAACCAACTCATCACTAGCTTTTTTAACTTCTATCTCAAATGCGTGTTTTGTTTTAGCAATATTTTTTATATTTATTGAACCAAGAAAACTTCTTCTGTCACTATTTTCTTCTTTATCTTCTTCGTAACAAACATTTTGAAGTTTTATAACTGCGTCACTTTGCATGGCTTCTAAAAGATATGTCGCTTCTTCATAGTTTTTAATTATTTGAGGCTTACACTTATGTGCTATTTCACACTCAGCACAATGTCCCATATCCAAAACCATTTCTTTTTTTAAAACAGCTAAAGAAACTATATGCTCAATACTTAGTCCTGCAATACAAGGAACATTTTTTTTGCAAGAGATTAGATTTTTTTTGTCCTCTAAAAAAGAGAAGAAAAATTCACTTGGTTTAAAATTTTCTAAAACTAGAGCTTCACTTGGACAAATCGCATCACAAGCACCACAGCCAACACAAGCTGAAAAGTTTATAGCAGGGAGAGGATTATTACCAACTACAATAGCATCTGTTGGACAAATAAGCTCACACTTGTTGCATTGACTCTCTCTTGCTAGAGAGCGAACACAGCGACTTGCTTCTAGTTTTATCAAGGACATAAATTATTTTATTTTTTCTACTAAATATTCGTTATCACTAAGTAAAAACTCCATAGTCATCTCAGCAGCATCGTAGTATAAGGGTGTTCTAGCCTCATACTTCATATTTATAAGATAAAGCGGTGCCCATTTTAGTAGATGTTTATTCAAAAACTCTTTTTGAACGACTTGTACTTCTTTTACTGCACTTTCATTCTTATCTTCTAAAGCTTTTAATTCTGCTAAACATAAATGATGCATAAACTCTAACTCAACACCAATGTGGTCTGAAGAAACAGTTCTAGATGCTTCATAATCAACCATAAAGTTATATGCACTATACATATCTGTTACAGGGTTTGCTCCACCTGTTTCAACCATTTGGTCATCTCTTACATAAAATGACTCATAAGGAATAAGATGTAAAACAGACAAGTTTACAAAATCTGGATTAAAATACTCTTGCAAAAGTTTATTTTCATCAATATCTCTAAGTTGCTTCCACTCTTTTAAAGTTGGAAAAAATTCTAAAATATTCTCATCTTTTTTAATCATATTTAAAGTTTTTATATCTAACTCTTGAAGTAAGATTCTTGACATAAGCGCATAAATATTAACTCTAGACTTTATTTTTTGCATATAATTTATACCTTTTATTTAGTAGTTCTTTTATTTAAGTGATGATTTTATCACAAAAAGATAAAAATTTCTTTAGCTTATATTTTTAACTTCATTTTCATGATATATACTCATTGATGGAAATGCAAACTCAAGGTTATTTTTTTCTAAAATCTTCATCATTTGGTGCATTACATCTTCTTTCGTAGCTAACCATTCTTCCCAATCAACAGTTTTTGAAAAACAATAAACGAGTATATTTATACTAGAACTACTAAACTCATCCAAGTAAACAAGTAGTGTCTTCTTTATCCCATGTGAATCTTCATAAGACAAAATTTTAGATGCACTATATTGGCTTCTATCTATTTCTGTTTTATCTGTTGCAATATCTGGATGCGTTTGAAGCATCTCTTTTATTTGTAATACAGCATTTCTTATATCATCTGCTTTAGAATCATATTTCACACCCAAACTCATCTTTATTCTACGACCTAACCTTCTTTTGTTCCAGTTTTTAATATCTGTATTTGCTAAGTTTGCATTTGGAATAGAAATAAGTGCATTATCAAAAGTTCTAATTGTCGTAACACGAAGTCCAATCTCAACAACAGTTCCCTCTTGATTATCAGTAACTATCCAATCTCCTTGAGAAAAAGTATCGCTAAGTAAAATGGATAATGTTCCAAAAAAGTTTGCAAGAGAATCTTTTGCAGCAAGTGCAATAGCAAAACCACCTATACCAAGTCCTGATAATACAGCAGTTAGATTTACCCCCGCTGAATATAAAATAAGTAAAAACCCTATTATCCAGATAAGGAAATTAACTATTTTAATCCCTACATTAATGATTTCATTCTTTATACTTGAATTATTATCGATTTTTAAAATTTTTATAGAAACAATTGTATTTAGTGTTTTGTATACTGAGTAAGTAAATAAAAAACTATACAAAACATTAAATGTCATGCTTATACTATTTATAGATATGAAGTCATTATATATATAAATCACTATTTCTATATTTATAAGTAACATAATAAATTTTATACTTTTATGTAGTTTATTTACGATATCCTTTGAGTACTTTTGAATATATTTAATTCTAAATAATAAACTTTGAGCCCAAGTATATACATACTTTTTTATACCATAAATTAAAAGTGTTACAAATATAATAACGAGTATTTTTATTATGCTAAGACCAAGTGGTTCAAGCATAGAGTTAATATTTTTTGTTACTTGCATCTCATTAATTCTAATTATTGGTGCAACTAACCCGTACTTTGAGTATTCATTTAAACTATACATTTTTTTGTCAAAGTAAGAAAGATATTTAACAATATCATTATTTACTTCTATGAGGATATAATAAATTTTCACATACTCTCGAACTTTTATTAATACTTTTGATTCACTTTGAAGTTCTAAATATTTTTTATAATCAATATTGGTAATCTCTTGAAGTTTCATCTGATTTCGCACAAATTCTTTATTTAAAAACTCTTGATATTCATCGTAAGAATGCATAGTATTTAACGCAGTTAAAATATTTTTTATCATTTTCTTTTGTTCTGATAATATTTCATATATTTTTATTAATATTTCATCTCTAACAATAGCTAGAACATTATTGTAGCGTTTATTTAAATGTATAACTTTTTTCAAAGCAAAAATTTCAGCATCATATTCTTTAGATGAAGCTAAGTACCTTTCTTTATCTTCAAGAAGTTCATTTATTGCCTTAGAGTACATAACTTCTTGTTTTTTAATTATTTTTACTATTTCTTCTTGAGTAATGTTTTCACTATTCATCTCTTTTATTAGTTCTAATTGATTTTCTACAAAAGGCATAAAATTAATTTTACCAAATATTAAAACTGGGAATAGTAAAAAGAAAAGAAAAAATATTTTTTTCACTTCTAAATTCCTTCTGCTATCATCGCATCTGCAACCTTTTTAAACCCTGCAATATTTGCTCCATCAACATAGTTGCCTTCTACACCGTAATCTTTAGCAGTTAGTGCAACTCTTTTACAGATTTGTTGCATTACATTTTTTAATTTTTCATCAACTTCTTCAAAACTCCAATGACTCATAGAAGCATTTTGAGCCATTTCAAACTCACTAACAGCAACTCCGCCAGCATTAGCTGCTTTTGCCGGAGCGAAACAAATCTTATGAGATAAAAAGTTACTAATTGCAGTGGGGGTAGAAGGCATATTAGCCCCTTCACTAACACTTACACAACCATTAACTATTAAGTTTTGGGCATCTAGCTCATTAAGTTCATTTTGCGTTGCACATGGAAATGCGGCATAACAAGGTATATCCCAAACTGCATGAGAACCCTCTGGATATTCACTAACTGGTATGTACTTAGCTTCTGAAAAAGTTTTTGCATACTCTTGTAAAGAAGTTCTCTTTTCTAACTTTATCTCTTTTAGTAAAGCTAGATCAATTCCACGAGCATCATAAATTGTACCTTTAGAATCGGAACAAGTCACAGGAATAGCACCAATTTGAAAAAGTTTTTCTATTGCATGTATAGCAACATTTCCAGCTCCACTAACTGTACAAATTTTACCTTCTAAACTCTCTTTATTCTCCATTTCTAACATTGCTTGAGTAAAATATACTACTCCATAGCCAGTTGCCTCTGGTCGCATTAGAGAACCACCAAACATAAAAGGTTTACCTGTCAGAACTCCTTCATAAGATGAAGTTATCTTCTTATACTCTCCAAAAAGATAACCAATCTCCCTAGCACCTACCCCTATATCTCCAGCAGGTACATCAATACGAGGACCTATATATTTATGAAGTTCAGTCATAAAAGATGAACAAAACTTCATAACTTCAAAATCACTTTTTCCTTTTGGATCAAAATCACTACCACCTTTGGCACCACCAATAGGTAATCCAGTAAGTGCATTTTTCAGTATTTGCTCAAATCCTAAAAATTTTAAAATACCTTCATTGACACTCGGATGAAATCTCAAACCACCTTTATATGGTCCTAAAGCATTATTAAACTGAACTCGATATCCTGTATTTACCATGATTTCGTTTTTGTCATTGAGCCATGTTACTTTAAACTTGAAGATTCTATCTGGGATAACTAATCTATCTAAAATGGAGTTTTTTTTGTAGCAATCATTTGCTTCTAAAAGAGGAGCAATAGAATAAATTACTTCTTCCAATGCTTGAAAAAAGATTGCATCTTCTTCAGAACTAACACTCTCAAATTTTTTAATTTTTTCTTCAGCTATATTCATAATATTCCTAAACTTGTATTTATCAAAATATTATCAAAAATATTGTAAGTAAAACATTAAAAAATAGAAGTTCTTTTACTCTTTATCTGGTTCCCAAGTTTTAAAACGAATATACTGAGGAAATGCTTCTGGCTTAAATATCGACTTACCTAAAAGCGTTCTTATTGATTCTTGAATCCCCTCAGTAATATTTGGATGAGGATGAACAGTTTTCATAATGTCACCAAGTCTAATTTTATGGTCCATAAGAGTTACAATATACATGATTGCTGATGATGATTGTGGTCCAGCTGCTCTCATTCCTAATATTCTAGGATTTTCTTCATTTGTAACAATCATCTTAAAAAAACCTTTCATACTTCTCATAGCTATTGCACGAGAAACTAAAGCGTGTGAATAAAACACAACTTTATAAGGTATTTTTTCTTTCTGACAATCTTTTTCACTCATACCAACAGTTGAAATTTCAGGATTAAAAAACATAATAGCTGACATGTTTTCATATCTTAAAGGAAATTTAATTTTTTCTTCAATCGCTTTAGCGGCAAATCTACCTTCCATCTCTGCAATATGAACAAGAGCTGCATGACCTGAAATATCACCAGCTGCATAGATATTACCACAAACTCTACAACAATCATCAGTTTCTATGATTCTTTTGTCTTTAATCTCTATGCCGATATTTTCAAGACCCAATCTTTTCATAGTAGGAACACGACCAATAGATACTAAAATAACATCCACACTTATAACCTGAGTATGTCCATCTGGATAATCAAGTGTAACATCTATGTGGTTTTCATGTTTTTTAATACATCTAAGCTTAGCTTTGTGAAAAATATTTACACCATTTGCTTCAAGCATTTTTCCAGCATAATCACTTACATCATCATCTTCAAAAGGAATAACTCTTTCTTGTGAATCAAGTAAATAAACTCTTGTCTGTGCAAAATCTGCAAAAATTGTAGCAAATTCACAGCCAATGATACCAGCACCAACAATGAGAATTTTTTTAGGAAATTTTTTAAGCTGTAAGATATGGTCTGAAGATATAATTCTTTCACCATCAACTTCAAGAAGTGGATGCTTTCTAGGGTGAGAACCACTAGCTATTATGAAGTCATTTGCTTCAATTTCAACTGTTTCGCCATCATGCTTTTTAACTATAAGCGTTCTATCTTCTGAAAATTTTCCCCAACCTTCAAGAAGAGTTACACTTTTTTCACTTCCTTCTTTTTTAGCAAATGTTTCTATCTGAGAACGAATTTGATATTCTTTTGTTCTTACTGCTGTAAAAACATTATCTCTAACTTTTTCATAATCCACTTGAAGACCAGAAGCACGATAACCACGATCTACTCTATTTGCACTAGCAAAGTCTTTTGAGAGTTCCCACATAGTTTTAGAACTAAGAGCGCCATTAGATATGCCAGCACCACCTACATGATCACCTTCTACGATTACAACATGATTACCAAAATCATAAGACCTCATTGCCGCAGCAAAACCTGCAGGACCACAACCTATAACACATACATCATATTTTATTTTTTTCATGCAACAACTTTACTATAAGTTTTCTTTATTCTTACTGCCTTTATCGCATTTGATTTAAAACAATGATTTAACTCATAAATTATGCTAAAATTTTATAAAAAAAGAAGGAAATATTATCACTTACACTCTAATTCACACAATTCATATTTTTTCAGTTTTTATCTACGGTGGTTTTTTATTTGTAGATATTTTATTTTTATCAAAAATGCCGCAATCACTTAATACAGAAGAGTATACAAAAGCTAAAGAAGCTATAATGATGCATGTCAGGAAAGTTGTTCCTTATGCTCTTATGGTTGCAGTGGCAAGTGGACTATATTTAATCTCTCAGATTTTTGGAGAAATTTCTCCTGAGGGTCTGAGTCGTTTTCAAATGCTACTTAGTTTGAAAGCTTTTCTTGGGATATGGTTAGGCTTTAGAGGAATAAATCAAAAACTTTTTGGTATAAGTCCTTGGGTATTTAAAAAACATATTTTCCCTTTTATCTTGGTAGTAATTATTATTTTACTATCTCAATTTATGCATATATAGGAACAAATAAAAATGAATATCATTTATGACATTGTAATTATTGGTGGTGGTCCTGGTGGAATCGGAACAGCTATTGAAGCAGCAGTTCACGGTATAGAAAACATCTTACTAATTGATAAAGCGGACAATCATTCAAACACA
Organism: Sulfurimonas sp.; assembly: GCF_029027405.1. NCBI lineage: Bacteria > Pseudomonadati > Campylobacterota > Epsilonproteobacteria > Campylobacterales > Sulfurimonadaceae > Sulfurimonas > Sulfurimonas sp. The sequence continues at coordinate 963,233 of NZ_CP093396.1, read as the reverse complement.
ATTAGGAAATTTTATAAAGATAACAAAAGAGTAGATAAAGACTGGAAAGGTCAGACTATGAACATAGAAGGTAATATCCCTTTTATGGATGGAACAAAAGAGTCAACACTAGACTTTTTTGACCAACTACTTGACCAAGAGAAAATAGATACTGCTTTTAGGACAGAAGTTGAAAGTGTCGTTAGAAATGAAGAAGAAGACATATTTCTAATAACTACTCCTACACAAAGTTTTAGATCGCGTGCAGTTGTAGTAACTATTGGAAAAATGGGAAAACCTAATAAGCCATCTTACAAAGTTCCCCCATCTATCAAAAAATATGTAAATTATAATCTTGACAAATGTAGTAGTGGTGAAAAAATTCTTGTAGTTGGTGGTGGAAACTCTGCATCTGAATACGCTTATGAACTAGCTGACCAAAAAAATAGTGTCACACTAGTATATAGAAAAGATAGCTTTTCTCGCCTAAATCCTGAAAATGAAGAAACTCTAAAACGCTACGATGGACAAGAAAGATTACGCCTTAGAATGAATACTGATATCGATAGTTTAGAAAACTACGAAGGTAAAATAAAAGTTAACTTTAATGATGGTTATTTTACTATTTATGACCGTATTATCTATGCTATTGGTGGAACTTCGCCTGTTGATTTCTTGAAAAAATGTGGAATAACTGTTGATGAAGATGGAAAACCTATTTATAATGAACATTACAGAACAAGCGTATCATCTCTTTATGTTGCAGGAGACATAGCTTTTAACACTGGTGGCTCTATTGCAGCAGCACTTAATCATGGTTACCATATAGTAAATTCAGTTATGGCAAGAAGTGGGAAAATATATGCTCATACTGATAAAATTGAAGAATTTTTCAAAAATAATCCAGATTTTAAATAATTATTCCCACTCATCATACTTAGAGTTAACATGCTTGTCTTTTTTATATCGCCTTGCATTTTTACTCTTATCTAGTTGATTTGAAGAATATAAAATTTCATCTTTTATATCTTCTATTTCTTTATCAGACTCTTTTAAAAATATTATTTTTTTAACAAGAGTTTGTAAATCTTGGAGTTCACCTTTATATACTGCCACTTCTTCTATTCTTCGCAAAACTTTTAAAGCATTATTTATCTTTTTAACAAAACCTGGCATCTTCAACTCAGGTGTATTTAAAAGATATGAAATAGTACTCTTATGAAATCTCTCCAATGCTCTTATGTATCGTAATCTATTTGAATTTTCGATAGCCTTATTTGACGCCGCCATATTTTTCCTATTTTTACTAATATAATATTGATATAATTATACACTTTAAATATGGAGAACAACTTGATAAAAATATTTCTATCTTTTATGCTTTTGAGTATTACACTCTTTGCTGATTTAAAAAATGAGTACCCTACACAAAAATTTCTAAACTCTAAAATACCAATAGTCGATATAAGAACACCACCAGAATGGGTAGAAACTGGCTTAGTTAAAGATGCTATAACTATTATGTTTTTTAATGAACAAGGTGGTTACGATATTAAAGGTTTTTTAGCTGAGTTAAATAAAAAAGTAGATACTACAAAACCTTTCGCTCTTATTTGTAGAACAGGTAGCAGAACAAAAATACTTTCACAGTTTTTAGCTAAAGAACTTGACTATGATGTTATAAATCTTGCAGGTGGAATGATGTATGTAAAAGGCATGAATTTACCAATAGTTCCTTATAAAAAATGACACTACTTCGATTTTTCTTCTACTTTATAACAAGAGTAATTGTCCTATTTGGGGCAATCGCACTTATTATTTTTCTTCTTTGGGGTATTTTATATCTTTTGTTTCTAAGATGATTTAAGAGGTTTAATATTATTTACTAAAGCGTACAGCGTTGGTAAATATAAAAGATTTAAAAGAGTTCCCCACATCAAACCAAAACCTAAAGAAACTGCAATTGGTTGTAAAATAACTGCTTGTCCTGTTGCGTAAAACATCAAAGTAAATAGTCCTAAAAATGTTGTTATAGAAGTTATAACGATAGGACGAAGCCTAAGTTTAGCTAGTTTAAAGAAGTCTTCTGACTTATGAGTCCCATGTAGAAAATCTAGCATAATTATGCCATCATTTATAACAACTCCAGCAAGTCCAAGTATTCCGATAACAGAAGGCATACTCAAGTTCATTCCTAAAAGTTTATGCCCTAACAATGCACCTAAAACAGATAATGGAATAACACTCATAACCATTAGAGCATATTTTATTTTTGAAAAAATAAGTAAGAGTGTTAAAAAAATCAAAAACATAGCTAAAACTAAGGCATTTTTCATATCATCTTTGAGTTGTTTTTTCTTCTCTTTTTCACCAAGTAGTTGTACTTCTATACCAGAGTCAGAAATTTCATCAAGTGTAGATGCTATTGACTCTAAAACTTCAGTTGGAGTTATTATGCGTTTATCTACACTTGCATAAACAGTTTTAACAATACTTCCGTTTAGTTTATCTATCTTCTCATATCCTTGAATCTGCTTTATTGTAGCTATATCTGTAAGTTTTACAAATCGTCCATCACTAAGAGCTACATTAAAATCAAGCAATCTTTGAGTACTATTTTTTAAACTATCTCTTGTTTTTATCTCCATTACTCCGCGTTCGTTAAAAGTGGTTGATTGTTTTTTTTCTAAAAAGTAGGAGCTTAAAACTCTTGCAACAGATGCTTCACTTAAACCTAGACTTTCTCCATAAGAGTTAATTTTTATCTTATACTCCATCTTGCCATATCTTATGTTATCGCTAAAATTTTTAATCCCCTTAAGTTTAGAAATCTCTACTTCTAGTTTTTTAACAGCTTTTTGTAAAGAGGCGTCATTGCTTCCAGATAGATTTATCTGAATATCACTTTTTATAAGCCCCGGTTTATCTTCCATAACACCAAGTTCAACCATTTTATATTTCTGCTTAAAAGGAGCGACTAACTCTCTTACTCTTGGTGATAATTCAAAAGTTTGTTTTTGTCTGATTTTATCAGGATTGTTAAAATCAAAACTAAAGTTTAGAACAGGACTTATATATTTGTTTATAAAATTAGTTTCTTCTCTTTCATATAACTCCATTGTGATAAAAAAGACGCTATTATTTCTTTGCGTTTCACCTGATAAACTTCTTCTATATCCACTTGTAGCAGAGATGGACTTTAGTGAGAACTCCTCCGAATACTTCATCATTTCACGCTCAATCTCACTCGCTATTTTATATGTATCTTCAAGTGGAGTGTTTATATCTAATTTTCCTGATATATAAAGATTATTACCATCAAAATTTGGAAAAAATTGAAACTTCATTGACTTTGCAGTGATCATAGTTAAAAGTGGAATCAAAACTATAAATAGAAGTAAAAATATTTTCTTATACTTTATAGAAAAAGAGAGTGTTCTTCCATATAAATCTCTAAAAGGATTCCAATCTATGAAGTTGTTACTTTTTCTTAAAAACTCAGATGCATGAAGTGGTAGAAATATAAAACTTTCCAAAAGAGAGCCAATCAAAATCATAACAACAACTATTGGGATAAGTATCAGAAAAAGTGCAATTTCTCCTGTTAGTAAGAACATAGGCAAAAAAGCTGCGACTGTCGAAACTGTAGCAAGTGTAACAGGGAGTATCATCTCTTTTACTCCGAGCAACGCCGCCTCACTGTTTTGCATCCCTTCATCTATATGCCGTTGAATATTCTCACTTACAACAATAGCATCATCAACTACTATACCTATGACTATCAAAGCCCCTAAAAGTGAAACTATGTTTATAGAATAGCCCATATAGTAAATAAATAATAAGCCAATAATAAATGAAAATGGAATACCCAAAGAAACTATAAGAGCAATTCTAAGATTAATTAAAACGAACATAGATAAAAAAACTAGGATAAGTCCAAACATTAAATTTGAAAGAACAGTATTTAGTCTATTTTCAACAGGTTTAGAAGTGTCTTGGTAAAAATTAAATGAAACTTTTGGATAGATTCTTTTAAGCTTTTTGGCATACTCTCTTAATTTTTTTGAGAGTTTTATGGAATCACCTAGCTCTCCTTTTGAGATAACTAAAGTAAGTGTTTGTTTAGCATTAAAAGATGCTAGAGTATCTGTTTGTGGGTACTCAATTTTAACCTTTGCTATATCTCCTAACTTTATATATTTACCATCTATATTTAAGATGCTATCTTCCCATTCTAAAGCATTTGCCTTACCATTTGCCGTAGATATATAAACAAATTTTCCTCTTTGTTCAATATCTCCAACAGGAAAAATATATGATAAATCAGAGATAGCTTTTAAAACACTTGAATGTTTTAAGTCATAAGCTAAAACAGCTCCAGAATCAACTCGTATAGATATTTCTTCTTTTGAATCTCCACGAATTAAAATTTCACTAATATGTTTTATACGAGAAATCTTTGTCTTAATCTCTTTTGCAATAGCAGTCAATTCGCCTTTACTCATCTTGTCTGAGGATAGAGATAGTTTTATAAGAGATTTAGCTTTATCAAGAAGTCTTGCAACAGGCTCATTCATATCTGATGGAAGATATTGCCTAGTGAGTGCAATGGAGTCTTTTACACGAGAGAGTATATTTACTTTATCTACACTTTTATTTAAAGTTAAAATAATGGCAAATGCCCCAGGAGTGATAGTTGTTTCTGTTTTATCGATACCGTTTATGTTACTGAGTTCTTCTTCTATATCACGAACGGCCATCTTATCCATAATAGTCGCACTTGCACCACTATAAGCACCACGAACACTAATCTTATCAAGCTCAACATTAGGGAAAATTTCTTTTGGAATATTTATATAAGCGTTATAACCCATATATGCTAAAAAAATCAAAAGCATATAGTTCAATCGTTTATTATCTATAAAATATTTTATGATTTTAGTCAAATGAATAATCCTTTTTCATATTATACTAGCTCATAAAAGAGATTTTATTACATTGCTAACACCCTGATGCAAGTTATAACTTGAAATCGGAAAATCTAATGACTCATCTTCGAGATTTACATTAAAACGACTAAGATAATCTCCTAAGAGTTTTAAGTCTATTTCTTCATCAGATTTTTGAATCTTGTAAGCTAAAGATTTTAAACTTACAAAATCACTCCAACTTAAAAATAGTTCCGGTGTCAAAGCATCTACACTCTTTCCTTGGGGATCAAAAAGCTTACCAGCATCTCTAAGTGGAATCAACACACTAAGTATTGCCTCTGAAAATGGAACTACTTTATCACCCCAAAATTCTTTTTCATTTCTCAACTTTAACTCTTGAGCTAAAACTTCTTTTATCTCTTCTATATTCGCACTTTTAAAGAGTTCATAACTATCTTGTTTCATAATTGTCCTATACTTTTTAGTTTATTTTCTATTGCCAAATTTGGTAATTCTTCTAATCTTTGATATTTTTTTATAGAGTTTAAAATTTGTCTTCTTAATTGATTTGGTTCTTGAAGTGTGACTTTTCCAATCATTTTTCGACCTCCAATATCATTTATAACCCATCTCTGCATCTGAGGTAGATGATGAACTTTAACTCTTGCTAAAAGAGAGTTAAAATCTTCACCACTTGACTCACTATCTTTAGATACTTTTTTATATATGGAGTGCATAACTATGCTTATTTCTTCTGCTTCTCCATCAAATGTTTCTTTTTCATCTAACATAGCTAAAAGTTTAGATAGTTTCTTTAAGTATTTATAATCAGGTTTTAAACCTTCCATTAAAACTTTTCTAGCGGAACCAAATTTATTTATAACTTCTAAAACCACTTCAAAGGTATCTTCATCTGTATTTAAATCATACTCACTAATTATTAACTTTGCTTCTTTTATGCTCATGATATATATCCAGCCTCTCTTAATTTTTCAAGTATCTCATCTTCTGGCATACCTTGTTTTCTATATATATTTACCCAGATTTGTGTTTCTTCATTAAACTCAATTGCCTCTTTTGAGTACATTGCCTGATGTTCTAGTACATTAAAATGTTCTATTAACTTTCCTATATTCATAATATTTTGTCTATGAAATGAAGCTTTAGGATTAGTAGAAAAAAGCCATCTTACTGCATCATTAAACATTTTTGCTGTTCTTCCAGTTTCTTTTAGATGCTTTCTGAGTAAATATTCTCCATCAATATTTTTAAATTCTCGTCTTACATAATTTTGCTGTATTTTTTTTCTCTCTTGATCAAAAAAATTAACAACTCTTTTTGTTTGTATTATTATATTATCATTTTGATTGGCTAAGTTTTTATTATTAACTTTCACAACTTCTTTGATTTTACCATTAACTATAAGATTTGTAAGTCCATCAACATCATAATTTTTATTTAGTTCCACCAGATAAGGTTTTAATTTTTCAGAAATAGATACTTTATAAAGCTCATTTACAAAGTCTATACTTGTAAGCCAATTAGTCATAAAGTAACTACTATTTTCTTCTATATTTAAAGGTTTTGATAAAAAGTTATTAAAATTAATTTTTTTTGGAAAGTCTGATTTGTAAACAATATACTGCTTAAACCTTTGGTCAAGTTCTCCCACTTGTGAGATGACTAAAACTAAAAAATTTATTTCATCTTCACTAAACTTATGCTGATTCACAAACTTATACATGCACTTCCATATTTGATATTTTTCATATTTTGAGTATAATCCTATTTTTATTTTAGGAGATATTATTTGAAATTAAATAAAAGTTTTATTACCCATTTTATTGCTGTTATTTTAACAGCTTTATCATTTACAACACCTGATGAATATAGTTCTTTACTTCTGTTTAGTGGTCTGTTTGCTTTATCTGGAGCTTTTACAAATCAACTTGCTATTCATATGCTTTTTGAAAAAGTTCCATTTCTTTATGGTTCTGGAGTCATTCCTGCAAGGTTTGAAGCTTTTAAAGAGTCTATCAAAAATATGATGATGAATGAATTTTTCACTCGTGAGCAACTAGATGATTTTTTTAAAAATGAAGAACAAAAGATAAACTTAGAACCTATCATAGAAGAAACTGATTTTGCTCCTGCTTTTGATGCTTTAAGTAAAACAGTAATGGAGTCTTCATTTGGTGGAATGCTTGATATGTTTGGTGGAGAAACAGCATTGGACGGACTTCGTGAGCCTTTTTCTAAAAAAATGAAAGGTGCAGTTATCAAGATAGTGAACTCAGATGCATTTAACGCAACTCTACAAAACCACATGCAAAATTCAGAACTAAGTGATGATATGTTAGCCTCAATAGAAAATGTAATAGATGCAAGACTAAATGAACTCACGCCACAACTTGTAAAAGAAATGATTCAAAAACTCATAAAAGAGCATCTCGACTGGTTAGTTGTTTGGGGTGGAGTCTTTGGTGGACTTATAGGCCTCATTAGCTCGTTTATTCTCTAACTTCATATCTATCATTTTTAATTTATTATCAAGCGGGTAAAGTTTTCTCGCTTGTTTTATCTCTTTTATAGCTTTTTGTAAATCAAAACCTTTAGCATCTATATCTAAGTTTAAAAATTTGTCATGCAAAATTTGCAATGGTTTTATATCTATCTTTTTTACCAATTTCAGTTCTTTGTCTAAACTTCCATCTTCTTTTGAAATATATAAAGAAGATATAAAAATAAAACTTATAATAACAACTAATAGCAATAATATTCGCATTCTATTTAACTTCTATAATAACTTCAGAAATCTCTATTACATCACCAGAAATAATTTTTGCTCTTTTTCTAAGTTCTTCTTCGCCATTTCTTTTAACATAACCATCAGCTATAAGCATCTTCGCATGTGCACCACTATCCACTAGGTCTAAAACTTTCAACAATTTAAATAGCTCTATATAGTCATCTTTTAATTCAAATTTCATCAATCTACCTTTAATTGTGAAATCATAGCAAAATTTTATTTATCTACATCTATGCTTCTTCATTTAAGATAGAGAATCCTGCTTCAAACATAGCTTTATCTACCATTTCAATAGCTGCTTGCATAGTTTTTTGTGAAATTTCTGGAAGCTCTCCGCCCCACATCTCTTCAGCTTGTTTAAATCCTAAGAGCATACCTTCACGACCTGCACGAAATCTATCTTCATCGCCACCTGCTCCATTTATTACAAAATTTGCTATTCGCTCAGAAGTTTGTTTGATACCAAAGATACCATCTTCACTTACAAGCTCAGATGCTTCATCTTTAGAAAGTTCAGCTATCGGTTTACCTTCGTAACCAATATCACTTAAAAAACTTTTAAAATCTTTATATAAAGATGCGAAATCATCTTTCTTTGAAGCTAGACTACTTTGAATAGTTGTAGAACTAAGCATCATTTCATGAGCATTTCTAGTAATTGTTTCTCTTATTTCTGATGCTTCTTCTTTTGAAATTTTTTCTGTAAAGTTCTTCTTTATTAGCCCTGCATTCTGATTTGCATTTATATTTGGCATATTTGAATTAATATTCATGGCATCTCCTTTTAATTATGCTTAATTCCATATATATCGACTATTTTTAAATTAGCTAAATATTTAGTGCCAAATGTTATGGACTAATGCATTATCTTTACAAAAATGTATTTATAATGTATAATATTGTAAAGACAAAGGAATTATCATGAAAAGAGCAGTGAATCTACGATTAGAAGAAAGTGTCATTGTTACACTCAATCAATTAACAGAAGAATTTCATACAACGAAAACAGAAGTTATAGAAAAAGCTATAAGCTTCTTCTCAAAACAAAATCATTTAAAACAAAATCAGTTATTGCAGTTTGCGGGTAAACTAAAAAGTAATGATGCTGACAATATGTTACAAAGTATTGTAAATGATAAAAATTCTAAAGACTTTGAGTTAGATCTTTAATGAAAAAATATTTGATTGACAGTGACATATTAATATACTTTTTAAAAGGAAAAAAAGAAGTTGTTGAAAGACTCTCACAAATTCCAATAGATAATTTGTATATTTCAAGAATAAATTATACGGAATTAATTTATGGTGCTTATAATTCTTCTAAAATAACTCAAAGTTTAAAAGTAATTGAGCCTTTCTTAGATAGTTTCAAAGTATTAGAATTTACCCAAATATCAAGTCTAATTTTTACAAAAGAAAAATCAAGATTAAAAAAAAATGGTAATATAATTGCTGATATGGACTTAATGATTGCTAGTATAGCTATTGAAAACGATTGTACTTTAATTAGCAATAACATTAAACACTTTGCTAGAGTGCAAAACCTAGAACTTGAACCAAAATTATAACAAGTTCGAAGAACTAATATTTCTCCTATGGAAAAAATATCGCTCACAGCAACCGTTATCCAAAGAAATAAATTAGCAATCTTAGAGTAGTTTTAATTTTAAAATCCTTATATAATTTGATACAAAAGAATTGAAAAAAGTAAAAATGAAAATAGCAACAAAATGGCACAAATTTAGGAAATAAACCTATATTTGAGAAATATCTAAATCGTGACCCAAGAAAAACAAAACCAAAAAACTTAAAAACTGAGATTTATGTACCGATTAGCTGATATGGATAACAAAAGATAAAAGTAACACTTTTCAAAGCTTACCGTGCTACATTCAGATTTTAACTAATAAATTTATTTTCAATTATCAAAAAATTAAGCTATAATACCTTCGATGAAAGATGAGGCGCGAGTTCATCTTTAGTGTGTAATTTAGTGATATGCTCAATTGTGACCTAAAGACTCTCCAATTTTTGACTCCACTTCGCTCACGAAGTGATATTTTAATACAGAGGTATTGCAATGGCAGAATTACAAGACGGTTCAGTTAAATGGTTTAATGAAGAAAAAGGTTATGGATTTATTCAACAAGATAATGGCGGAAAAGATGTATTTGTACATTTTCGTCAAGTTAACCACACTGGCGGTGGGCGTGTTTCTCTTGCTGAAGGGCAAAAAGTTACATTTGAAGTAGGCGAAGGTCAAAAAGGCCCTCAAGCTGAGAATGTAACTCCACTTTAGTAACAATTTTGCAGGCTTTTAGCCTGCATATTTAAAAAATCTCACACTCACACTTTTTTTACACTTTTTTTCCCAATAATCACTTTATCAACTTGAAAGGGATTAACAAATGACAAAAAATAAAACAATTTTATCTTCAGTACTTCTTGCTTCAGCACTAACACTAACTCCAATTACTGCAACCTTATTAAGTGCAAATACTCAAGTTAAAATAAATTCTATTTCAAACTCAATTGCTCAAAATTTGCATAGAAGAGGAATTGACGAAGATGCTTCTAAAAAAATTGCACAAAGATTTTTAACTATGGATGAAGAACTTTTTTCTCTTATGCTTCAAAACATAAAAAACAGCTCTGTTAAACTTAACCATGAAAAGCTTATGGACTTTATATCTACTCAAGCCTTAATGCAAAAAAATGTTAAACTTGATTCTTATGCTTATCTTGTAAGTATGGCTCACAAAATTAAAGGAACTGTATTAAGTAAAGAAGACTTAAAAACTTTAAATATTATTGCTCAAAAAAACTCTTTTTACACTCTCTAGCTATTTCTAACTCCTCATCTGTTTTTATAACTAAGATGGGGACACCACAAGCTAAATTCTTATCCATAACTTTGTCTCTAATATAAGCAGAATTTTCACCTATTCCTCCACTAAACACTATAGCATCTATACTATCTAATAGAGTCATATATGCACCAATATACTTTCTTATTCTTCTTATCATCATACTTAAAGCAAGTTTATCTTTATCATTATCTGAGTCTATAATATCTCTAACATCACTATGATTGCAAATGCCTCTTAAGCCTGAAGAAGTATTTAACATATTATCAACCTCATCAATACTAAAACCTAAACTTCTTTGTAAATGTAGAACTATAGATGGGTCAATATCTCCACTTCTACTTCCCATAACTAAACCTTCTAGTGGTGTAAAACCCATGGATGTATCTATACTTTGTCCATTTTTTATAGCACAAATACTTGCCCCATTTCCTAGATGCAAAGTTATAATATTTAGCTCTGAGACCTCTTTATCTAATCTCAAAGCACACTCTTTTAATAGGTATGAATGAGATGTTCCATGAAAACCATATTTTCTTATTTTATATGCGTCATACATTTCATAAGGCAGAGCATAAATGAAAGCTTCTTTTGGCATAGATGCGTGAAAAGAAGTATCAAAAACAGCAATTTGCTTAATATTAGGGGCCTTCTTTTGACAAACTAAAATTCCATCTAAATTTGCCATATTATGCAGAGGTGCTAAGGGAACCAACTCTCTTATTTTATCAGTTATTAATGGTGTTATAACTACACTTTGAGAAAATTCTTCTCCACCATGAACAACTCTATGCCCTATAATATCTAAAGAATTAAAGTCTATATTTTGATACTCTAATTCTGAAATTATATCTTCGAGTGCTTTATGATGATTTGTTATCTCTTCAACCAAAATATCCACTATTACACTTTCACTATTCATATTAAATATTTTAAATTTAATAGAAGAACTACCTGAATTTATAACCGCTACTTTCATTTTTTACCTGCCTGTACCGCTGTAATTGCTATTGTATTTACTATATCATATACATCGCAACCTCTACTTAAATCGTTAATTGGTTTATTTAGTCCTTGAAGTATTGGTCCAATGGCAACAGCATCACTTGAACGCTGAACTGCTTTATAAGTATTATTCCCTGCATTTAAATCTGTAAATATCAAGACATTTGCATTACCAGCTACTTTAGAGTTTGGAAGTTTTGAAGAAGCTACTTTTTTATTAACAGCAGCGTCATATTGGATAGGTCCTTCAATTAATATCTTCGGATTATTTTTTTTAAAAAATTTTGTAGCTTCTCTAACCTTATCTACATCTACTCCATATCCACTATCTCCTGTTGAGTAAGATAGCATAGCTACTTTTGCATCTATACCAAAAGTCTGAGCTGTTGCTGCACAAGATTGTGCAATTTGTGCTAGTTCTTTAGCATTTGGGTCTTGATTTATAGCGCAGTCCCCATAGACTAAAACTTTTGTTTTTAAGCACATAAAGAAAACACTTGATACAAGATTGATATTTGGTACTGTTTTTATGATTTGCAGTGCTGGTCTTATTGTTTCACCTGTTGAGTGAACTGCTCCACTTACCATACCATCTGCATACCCAAGCTCAACCATCATTGTCGCAAAATAATTAACATGAAGCATTGCATCTTCAGCTGCTTTTTCACTCAAACCCTTTGCTTTTCTTCGATTATAAAATTCATCAACAAAGATTTTCATAAGCTTGGAATCTAAATGATTTATAATTTTAGCTTCACTTAAGTCAAGCCCCAATCTCAAATAATTTTCTCTCAACTCTTCTTCATCTCCTAAAAGAATTATCTCAGCAACCCCTCTACGCAAAATAATCTCAGCTGCTCTTAAAATCCTCTCATCTTTACTTTCTGGTAAAACTATACTTTTCTTATTTACTCTTGCTAGTTCAAAAAGCTTATACTCAAACATCATAGGTGTCATAATATCGCTTGAAGCTGTAACTATATTTTTCTCAATTTGTTCTATATTTACATTTTGATGAAAAAGTCCAAGGGCTAATGCTATTTTCCTCTCGCTAGTTACTCTTAATCTTGCATTTATTTTTGATATATTATTTGCTGTTTGATAAGTATCAGTAGAAACAGATAAAATAGGAATATTAAAATCATCAAATCCATCTATGAGTTTTTGAATACTTTTATCTACTTTAGTGCTATAAGGTAAAACTATAGCACTGATATTTGGATAGTTTTTAGAATAAAGAGCTCCAAAAAGTCCAAGTATTATATCTGAGCGGTCAGCAGGGACAACTATCAAATCATCTTCTTCTAGATGCTCTAAAAAGTTATTTACACTTAGTGCTGCTACCTTTACACTTTTTATAACTTTAGTATGGTCTTTATTACCAAAATTGATCGCCTTTGCATCTAGACCTTCTAAAACATCTTGAACAGTTAAGCGATCTAACTCATCTAACTCTCTAAAAAGATATACATTTTGAGATACTTTTTTAAGTTTTTTTTCTAAGTTTTTATAATTTTTTTTGTCAAGTCTATTTACAAAAGTTGCAAAATTAAGACATCCTTCAGAACTTACATTTTCATTCTCCATTAAAATATCTTCGTAAATTTCTGTAACTTTTCTATCTTTTGCACTTATAATATTGATAATTGAAGAACCAAAGTTTTGAGCGATTTTTATATTTAAATCATAGTTGATTGTTTTACTCAAAAAAGAGCGTCTAATGCCTTCACATAAAACAAAATCATACTTTTTTTCTAACTTTTTAAACTTAGTAATAAGTTGATTTATAAGTTCATTGTAACGATTAGATGCTAGCATCGCTTCAACATATTCTATATCAAAACCATAAGCTTCTTTATAATTCATATCTATGTTATATCTTTTCAAAATAAACTCTATATCTCTATCTAGCTTTGATTTAGAGTAAATAATAGGTCTAAAAAATGCAACATTATGAAGATTTCTTTTTAAAATTTCCATCATTCCCATAGAAATAAAAAGTGTTCCTGCTCCTTTTTCTTGAGCAGATATATAAAGTGATTTAACATTCATAGTTCAATTCTAGTATAATATTTTAAAAAAAGAGATTTTTATGAAAAATATTACTTCAACTCCAAAAGAACTAATGAAAAGTAGATATGAAGCTTTTGTTAAAGAAGATTGGGCATATTTAGAAAAAACTTCTATTAATCAAACCATCCAAGAGTTAAGCAAAATGGAACCAATAGAGTGGATAGGTTTAGAAATATTAAATTCTTTTGATGACATAGTTGAATTTAAAGCTTACTATAAAGAAAATAACCACATAAAAGTTCTACATGAAAAAAGTAGCTTTGTAAAGATAGAAGGAGTATGGAAATACCAAGATGGAAAATTATTTAACTCTAAAGTTGAGCGTAACCATAAATGCCCTTGTGGTAGTGGAAAAAAATTTAAAAAGTGTTGTTATTGATTCTGTTGACATTACATCTACTTTAGTATAAAATCTTCTATAAATACCAAGGAGATTCAATGATAAATAGAGCATTTGTAGTTAATAAAATTGATGATAAATTTATATCAGCAATTCAGGAGTTGGTTATTCCTACAATTAACGAAAATGAAGTATTGATAAAAGTTACTTATTCTAGTGTTAATTTCAAAGATGCCCTTAGTTCGGTAGGTAACTCAGGAGTTACAAGAAACTTTCCACATGTAACAGGCATCGATGTGGCAGGAACCATACAACAAAGCAATTCTGGTAAATTCAAAGAAGGTGATGAAGTTTTAGTAACAGGCTATGACATGGGAATGAATAGCGATGGAGGACATCAGTCGTTTGTAAAAGTTCCAGATGCTTGGGTAATTAAAAAACCTACAGATATATCAGATAAAGAGATTATGACTTATGGAACAGCTGGTTTAACAGCAGGTTTAAGCATAAATGAATTACTTAATAATGGCATAGGTGTAGAATCTGGAGAGATATTAGTAACTGGTGCTACGGGTGGAGTTGGTTCTATTGCTGTTGCTATCTTAAGTAAACTTGGATTTAATGTTGTTGCTATTAGTGCTAAAGAAGAGAAAATTCCTTTTCTTAAAGAGCTTGGTGCAAAAGAAGTTATTTTAAGAAAAGACTTTGATGTTGAAAATAAAAAACCTATGGTAAAAGAAAGATTTGCAGGGATAGTAGACACAGTAGGTGGAAATATTTTAACAGAAGCGTTGAAGGCTCTAAAATATGATGGAGTTGCAACTTGTTGTGGACTAACTTCTTCATTTAAACTAAATACAAATGTTTTCCCTTTTATATTAAGAGGGGCTAGACTTATTGGCATAGATTCTGTTGAGTGTAAAATAGAAAAGAAACTATCTATTTGGAATAAACTAGCAAATGAGTTTAAAATAGATAGCTTAGAAAATCTTACAACTGAAATTTCATTGGAAGATTTACCTGAGGCTTATAAAACACTCTTAGATGCTAAAGCAGTAGGAAGATACTTAGTGAAAATTTAAAAGAAGTTCTATACTTCTTTTAAAAATACAAAACTTTTTTTACTAAAGCCATTTTTTTCGTAAAATTCATGTGCTTTTTCTTTTGCAAAACTAGAAGATAAAACTATATTTTCACACATACATGTTTTTGCATAATCGTGTAAATACTCAAGCATATCTTTTGCGTAACCTTGGCATCTATACTTCTCATGGGTTACTAAATCATATACATATAGATGCCGTTTATGATAAAGATTTGTTACAACAGCAACACCAGCATATGTTATGAGTTCATCTCTTTTCATTACACCAAACATCTTATACTCTATGTGTCTCATCTCATAAATAAGATCTTCAAACTCTTTATATGACAAATCAACTCTAAGTTGTTTTACAACATCATAAACTGGATATAACTCTTTTAAATTCATTTCTCTAATTTGCATAATCATATATTACATGAAATATAATTACAATAAAATAAATACTAATGCTTTTTTAAACAACTCTTAGCTATAATCGCGAAAATTCATCTAAGAGATATAATCATGGTAAACGTACAAAATTTAATTATGCGCTTTGGAAATAGAGTTCTATTTCAAGACATTAACCTTAAGCTAGACCGTCACAAAAGATATGGTCTTATCGGTGCAAATGGTGCCGGAAAAACAACTTTTTTAAAGATTCTATGTGGACAAATCGACGAATTCGAGGGTGACATAGTTATCCCTAAAGCAAATAAAGTTGGTGTTCTAGGACAAAATCAATTTGCTTTTGAAGAGTACACAATTATGGATGCTGTTCTTTATGGTAACAAAAGACTCTATGATGCGATCAAAGAAAAAGAAGAACTTTATATGAGTGGAGATTTTGAAGACGATGCTGTTAACAATCGTCTTGCAGATTTAGAAGTAATCTGTGTTGAAGAAGATCCAACTTACGAGTATGATGTAAACATTGCAAAAATTCTTGAAAATGTAGGTATAGAAGCAGACCTTCATCAAAACCTTATGAGTTCTCTTGACAGTGCTGATAAATTCAAAGTTTTACTTGCACAAGTTTTATACCCAAAACCAGATGTATTATTTCTTGATGAGCCTACGAACAATCTTGACATCGAAACTATTAGCTGGTTAGAAAATGAGCTTAAAAGACATGAAGGTACAATGGTAGTTATCTCTCACGATAGACACTTCCTAAATGCCGTAGTAACAAACATCCTTGATGTTGATTATCAAAAAATACGTGAATTTACTGGTAACTTTGACGATTGGTATATTGCTGCAAATGTAATAGCTAAACAGATGGAACTTGGTAATGCTAAAAAAGAAAAAGAAAAAGATGAGCTAGAAGCTTTCGTTCGTAGATTTAGCGCAAATGCTTCTAAGGCAAAACAAGCAACTTCAAGACAAAGAAAACTTGATAAGCTTGTTATAGAAGACATTAAACCATCTTCAAGAAGAGACCCAAGTATCGTTTTTAAAGCAAAAAGAACTATGGGTGATGAAGCATTAAATCTTGTAAATATTAATCACTCTTATGGAGATAATGAAGTATTAAAAGATGTAAGTCTTAAGTTTGAGCCAAATGAGAAAGTTGCACTTATTGGACCAAATGGTGTAGGCAAATCGACTCTACTCAAAATTATGATGGAAGAAATGAAACCTAGTTCTGGAGAAGTTCATTGGGGTGCTACTATTGAAAACTCTTACTTTCCTCAAGACACAGCAGATACAATTAATGGAGATGGAACTCTCTATGATTGGCTTAGAGCTTTTGATCCTAAGCGTGATATTGCTGAGATCAGAAACTGCTTAGGTCGTATGTTATTTAATGGTGAGCAACAAGAAAAATCTGTAGTTAGTATCTCTGGTGGTGAAAAACATCGAATGATGCTCTCAAAAATGATGCTAGAGGGTGGAAACTTTTTAGTTTTAGATGAGCCTTCGAATCACCTTGACCTTGAAGCAATCGTTGCACTTGGGGAAGGACTTTTAGAGTTTAAAGGAAATGTAATCTGTGTATCTCATGACCGTGAACTTCTAGACGCTTTTGCTTCTCGAATCATTGAAATTCATGCAGATGGAACAATAACTGACTTTAAAGGTACTTACGAAGAATATGCAGATGCCAAAGCAACCGGAAGAATATAATTGAATAAATATGAAGATTTTTTAGGTCTAGGCATTGCAGGGAATTTTGCCTTGCATCTAGACCAAGCAGGTGAAGCAGTTGAGTTTAAAGATATTATAACTGCTGATGAAGCTGCCCCTAAAGGTATGTTTCCTTTTTACTTCCCAGTACCATGCTCAGCTAAAAAAATCTTACATACCTATCCTCTCTCTCACGACACACTAAAACTTCCTGCATCTGATGTAAATGTTCAAGCAGAACCAGAAGTTGGACTAATCTGTGAGTTAAACTATAAAGATGGTGTTTTATCGTCAATTACTCCAACTCACTTTGGAGCTTACAATGACTGTTCTATAAGGATTGCAGGTGCCGCGAAGATAAGTGATAAGAAAAACTGGGGTGCATCTTCAAAAGGTGTAAGTGATACTCTTATTAAAATAGATAAATTTTCTCATAATGGAATTATGGATAACTACTCTATTTGTAGCTTTTTAAAAAGAGATGATGAGCTAAAAGCTTACGGAGAAGATGCCCGGCTAACTGGTTATAGCTATTTTTATGAAAAACTTCTTTCATGGATGCTCCATCAACTAAATACACAAAAAGATTTTGGACCATTAGAAGAACTCTCTAAGTACATAAAAGAGTCTGACAATCCAAAAAAAGCAATTATTAGCATCGGTGCTACAAGATACACTTCATATGGAGAGAAAACTTTTTTAAAAAAAGATGATGAAATTATTATAGCTATATATAATAGAAATGATTTTTCAATTAATGATGTCACAACAAATATTAAAAATAATTCATTTGATAAAATGAGTGTTTTAGCTCAAAAAGTTATCTAAAAATGAGTAGAGGTAAAAAGTTAGACCTTTTTATTGGTGCTAATATAGATAATGGATGGGCTAAAGTTCAAACACCTAAAATAATTATATTATCAAAAGAGATTTTAGAACCTTCAAAACATTTTTTATACTTTGCCAAAGAGAAAAGAAGAGGAAAGACTGTTACTATTGTGGGAGAGTTTCTACTCTCAAAAAATGACAAAACAACTACACTTAAAATGCTAAAGAAAAAATTAGGTTGTGGTGGAGCAGTGAAAGAAAATTTTATGGAGTTTCAAGGCGAATTAAAAGATAAGCTAAGACCTCTTCTACTTGGTACTGATTTTAAATTTAAAAACGGGCATTAAGCCTCTTTTTGTTCTTTAGATTTAGTCGTTGATTCACTTACATTAGTAGTGATTGTATATCCATCTCTACCACCATCTTTCGCCTTATACAACATCTCATCTGCTCTACTTATAAGTATATCTTCATTTAGTGCTTCATCAGCGATGCAACAAACAATACCAATAGAGATTGTTAAATAATCATTTACCGTGCTTGTTTCATGTTTGATTTTTCTATCGCGGATAGAATCACATATATCTCTTGCTAATTTTGCACTATTTGACTCATCTGTATCTATTAGTATAACTCCAAATTCTTCTCCACCTAATCTAAAAACATAATCACTCGGTCTTTGTAGAGATTCTTTTAAAACTTTAGCAACACTCTTTAGTGCGAAATCTCCTTCAATATGTCCATATGTATCATTATACTGTTTAAAAAAGTCAATATCTAACATCATAAATGTAATATAAGACTTTGCTCTTTTTGCACGCTTTAGTTCTCTATCATATATAAAGTTAAAGTATCTCCTGTTATGCAAAGAGGTAAGGACATCCGTATATGATACATTCTCAAGTTTTTTATTTGCTTGTTGGAGTTTTTTTGTAGCAATTTCTAGTTTTGTATGATCGCTCTGAATACTTTTAAATACATAAAAAGAAATTATCAATATTCCAAGAATAACAAGCAAAAGGATAATACCTACATTAATTATTATAGATTCATATACTTTTAAAAAATTCTTCCTTTCATACTTTGCAACTTCAACCTCATATTTTATAAGTTTTTTAATTGTTTTATGAATATGCTCCATTTTCATTTCAAAATTTATTATTGATATATTCTTTAATTCATTTCCATTTAATATGCCTTCAAGTATATTTTCAAAATAAATATTTGTAGATTTGATTTCTGATGCAGCATATTCTACATACTGTAACTCTTCATATCTTTTAAAATGTGATTCATAACTTCGCCATTGATATTTGACCTTCATTAAAGAATTTTTAATTTCTGAAGAAACTTGAGAATTACTAATTGCAGTATTTTTTGCTTTATAAATTGTACTTGTTATATTTCCGTGATAAGTTTGCAAGATTTCATTAAGCTCAACAACAGGAATAAGAGAACCAAAGTAAAGAGAATCTAAATTTTTTTTCATCGAGTCTATATATAAAGCCCCTATAATACCAACTGAAAACAGACCTATTGTTACTAATAAAAAAAGAAATAATAATTTGCTTCTTAACTTAAGTGCTTCAATAAACTGCATTTAACCTCTTAATATTAATATATATCTGATTTATAGCAAATCTTATACCATTATGCTAAAATACATCTATGCTTGATAAAAAACTCGACTCTATCCAAAAACTAAACTTTTTCAAATCACTAGATGCCGAACAAATAAATGAGGTAAAAGAGATTTCAAAAGTTGTTGAGTACCCAAAAAAATCTATTCTTTACTACGAAAATGATACCTATGACAAAATTTTCTTTCTTGTAAGTGGTGTATTAAAAATATATAAAATAGATAAATTTGAAAATGAGATTTTTTTATATCATATTCACAGTAACTCTCTTGTTTCAGAACTCACAAGTCTTGAAAATACTCATATCAATTGCTATTCAAATTCGGAATTTATTGCAGATAGCTTGATTTTAGAAGTAAACTTCACAGAACTTAAAAATAGATTTCTTAAAAAAAATATACTTAACAATGAGTTTATAAATGAAATTCTACTAAAAACTCAGCAACTTCATTGTGTTGTAAATCGAGAGTTAGTTTTTGATGCAACTGCAAAAGTTGCCTTTATGCTCAGTGAAGATTTAACTATGTTCAACTCACTAAAAAGACAAGAAGTTTCTTTTATGCTACATATTCAACCTGAAACACTATCACGAGTTCTAAAAAAACTAAAAAGAAGTGGAATTATTGAGATGGAAAATTCAACTATATCTATCTTAGATGTAAAATCATTACAAACTATATTTAGAGGAGAAGAATTATGAAAAAAGTTACGAGTATTAGTAAAAAAATTAGAATTTTAGGTGCCTTACTTATAGTTCTTATGCTTAGTGTTATCGCTACAACTATCTACTTAAATCAACAAAATGCCAAAGATGCTCTTATCATCAATATTGCAGGAAAACAAAGAATGCTCACTCAAAAAATGAGTAAAAATATTTTTTATATTCATTATAGTTCTAACAAAGATTTTTATGAATTAAATGAGGCAGTTGATGAGTTTATCAATGGCTTAAATACTCTAAGACATGGTGATTCAGATAAAGGAATCTCCTCTGTTCCTACTTATAAAATTTCAACTCAACAAATCGTTATAAATAAACTTT